>DATAKF010000249.1:0-72280 GCA_036261775.1 Polyangiaceae bacterium
TTTCTGGACCTGTTCGAGGCCGAAATGCAGGCGGCGGTGCGGGCCATTCCGGATTTTTCGCCGTCGCGCTACCTGTCGATTCGCACGCGCGTACGGGCCGGCAAGATCCTCAAAGCTATCGCGGTTTATCGCAAGATTTTCGAAGATCCGTCGCGCCCCGCCGAGGTGCTGCTGACAGACTTTCGGTACCTGCGCCTCGTGCTCTTGCAAGCTGGGCCGCCCAAAGCTCTGCTCGACAAGCTCGCGCAAGAGCAAGATCCGCGCGAAGCTCGTCAGCTCAAGATCATCCAGACCGAGCGCGACGTGTTCGAACGCAGCCTGGGGCGACTGGATCAAAAGGCTTGGGCCAGCAGCAGTGCCGCTACGGAACCCATCGACGTGAGCCGCGCCGCGGATCAGCCGGTCGACGAGCTGTTGGGCTTGCTCGGACGTGTCAGCGCTCACCCGCTCAGCGACGCCGGACAGGTGCAGCAGCTGTCACGACTGATCATGCAGCGTGTGATCGAGCACGGCCTTGGCCTGTCAGGCGGCGGCGAACGCCAAGCGCTCGGCGCGCTGGCAGAAAAGGTCGAAGAGCTGCGCGGCCCCGTCGATCCGCTGACGCAGTGGCTGCGCGGTCGCAGCCTCTCGCTCTTGGAAGCAGCCGTCGAGCAGCAGGTGTTGGCCGTGGAAGCCCTGGGCGCCGACACGCTGGGTGGCGTGCAAGCCGTGCAGCGGCTCGGCGACGTGCTCTCGCAGATGCGCGCCTTCGAGGCCGAGGCCGACGAGCTGCGCGCCCGCCAACCGCGGCTAGACCAGACGCGCTTGCAAGCGCTGCTGCTCAGCATGGCCGGCGCAGCGACGAACCGTCTGCGCGAGGCGCTGGAGCGCGAGGTCAGGCTGGCGCTCGAAAGCGCCGGAGAAGGCGGCGCCGCCCAGCGGCTCAAGCCCGTCTTGGCTGCGTTCGACGGCTTCGAAGCGGCCGCCCGCGAAACGCACCCGGCCTTCGAGCAATTGCTGCGGGGCGTGACGGCTGAGCTGCTGTGGCCAGTCATGCAGCAAACGCTCGCACCGTTGGCAGGCGCCTCACGTGCCGACTACTTGGGCACGTTCGATCTACTGTGGTCCGAGCTGTCCGGAGCGCACCTGGCGCGCCACGTGCCCTTCGAGCGGTTGCTGCAGCAAGCGCTGGAGCACGCCGCACAGCACGACACCGCGACGCTGGCCCAAGCCAGCCTGCCGGCCGACGGCACCTTCTCGCTCCACGCCTACGACACGTTCCGTCGCGCCATGCCGCGCGCCTCGCTCAGCTACCTGGGCATCCAGCTGTGCCTGCGGGTCGATGGCGCCAGCATCTTGGAGTTTGCTCGAAAACCGGAGCTGCAAGCCTTTGGACGGCGCCTGGCTGGGCTACCGGCGCCGCTGCGCGAAGCCTTGTGGCGGCTCGATTTGAAGCGCGTCGCGTTGGCGCTCGGCTTTTTCCAGCGCTGGCTGCTCCAAGCCGAGCAGGGCAAGCTGCGCGACGACGCGTTTCGCCTGTTGGGCGTTTTGATCAAGGACGAGGCCTTGGCGCGCTTGCGCCTGGAAGCCGAGCTCGTGGAGGCGCTGTTCCCCGAAGCTCGTGAAGATTGCCGCAAGCTGAGCGCTGGCATCGACCAACTGACGCCAGCGCTCAGTCGCGTGGCGAGCGTGCTGCAACCTCGGTGAGCGCGAGCCTCGCATGGATCTCGACGCCATCACGCAGCGGCTCGAGGCGCTGTTCGCCAAGCGCCAAGAGCCTGGCGCGCTCGAGCGCATGTGGGCGCAGCGAGCCGAGCCGACCAGGATCCAAGCAGACGCGTTGACGGCGCTGTTCAAGCAGCTGCGATCGGGCACCTCGGCCCAAGAGGCAGTGACCACGCTGCACTTCTTGGCGGCCTGCCGCGAGCTTGCCGCCAACGTCGAAGTCATCGAGGCGCTGGCCGACGCGCAACGGCATCCGCCTTTCGCGTACGTCACCTGGTTGTGGCGCGTCAGCGAGTCGCTGCGGCGCGTCTCGACCGCCGCCAACAACGCCAAGCTGGCCCTCGAGCTGCCGGAAAAGCGCGAAGCCCAACCGAAAAAATTCGTCCCGCGCCTGCCTCCGCTGGCCGAGCCAGCGCTCCCTCTGCCCACCGGCGAGCGCCTGCAAGGCTTCGCGATCGAGCCGCTCATCGACCTGGCGAATCGCGAAACGCAGGTGCTGGAGCGCCGGCGTCGCTTGCTCGAAGCCGCCCGCCGCGCGCTGCTCGAAACCGCCGCGGCCTTGCCGGCGCCGCCCGAGCAGCTGGAGCCTCGCCTTCTGGCGGTCACGGCCGCCATTCAAGAGATCACCGAGTGGCAGCAAGCGGGCGTCGACCCAACGCAGGACATGACGCACCAGCTCCGGCGCGCCGTGCACGCTCGCGACAGCGCCACGGTCAGCGAGCTCTTGGACATCATGAGCAAGCTGGGTAGTGCCGCCCCACTGCGGCGCTCGCTCGCCTCGCGGCTGAACACGGCGCGCACCAAAGTCGCCGGGCGTCTGCAAAAGGCAGCGCCGCCATCGCTGGAAGAAGTCAGCGAGCGCGTTTTCGGTGCGGCCGCCAGCGCTGCGGTGCTGAAAGCCTCGGCGCGCGCGCAGCAAGAGCTGGACGCCGCACCCGCCACCGCGACCGAGCTGGTTCAGGCTGCCAACTCGGTCGACGCCTCGTTCGAGCTGGGCCGCAGCGTGTCGCCCGTGCGCGCCATCGAAGAACAGCGCCGCATGGCCTTGGTCAATTTCCCGACCCAGACCATGGTGCTCAAATCGGCCCGCTCGGTCGCAGATCTGCCCAACGCGCTCATTCACGATCCACGGCTGGTGCTGTACGGACTGGCCACGCGCAGCTTGCTGGCCAGGCGCTTTTTGGCGGAGCGCAAGGTCAAGCGCAGCACGACCACGCGCTGCGCCGAAGCTCGTTATTACCTACTCGACGGCTCGGCCTCGATGGGCGGGCGACGCGGCCGCATGCGCGACGCCATCCTGATCTCCGAGCTTTCGATGCTGATTCGCCACCTGGAGACTGGCACCGCGGCGGCCCGGCCTATCGTGTATTACCGCTATTTTTCGCGCACCGCCGAGCAGGCCATCAAGGTCAGCAGCATAGAAGAAGCGCTGGCCGCCATCGACGCCACCATCCTGCGGCGCTCGCGCGGCGAGACCGACATTCAGTCGGCGTTGATCGACAGCTTTCATCAAATCAACAAGGAGAGGCAGCGTGACCCGAACCTACAACGCGCACAGATCGTGCTCGTGACCGACGGTATCGCGGAGATCAACCTGTGGTCGGTGTGGCGCGCGCGCGAGGCGCTCGGCGGCATGCCCGTCAGGGTCAGCGTGATCGCGCTCGGCTCCGAGAGTCCCAAGCTCAAAGAGCTGGCGGCGACGCAACGCTCGCGCGGCGAGCCGGTTTTCTATCACTACCTGAGCGACCAAGCGATGTCGGACCTGCTCCGCCGCACCCGCATCGCCAGGCCTCCGCTGAGCTTCCCCGAGCTGCCCGACAGCGAGGTGCCGCCTCCGCCGCAGGCACTGCGCGCCAAGCCTCCGGTCCAGCCGAACGCAGAGAGCTCCCCAAGCGAGCCCAACACCTCGAGCGAGCCGGCGCACATTCCCATCGTGGTCGAGCTGGAGCTTTGGCAAGAGCTCGATCAGCTGGTCGACGAGCTGAGCGTCCTGCACGAGCCGCCCGACGCCGAGGCGCTCGAGAACGTGGGCTTGATGGACGAAGCCTACGCGGAGCTGTTCATGTCGCTCGACGAGCAGGGCAACGAAGCCGAGCGCGCCCAAGCCGAAGCGCTGCGTCGCGACGCGCGCGCCGTGGGCGTGCGCTTCGAACGCTGGTTTCCCGATCCCGACGAGCCTGCCGAGCAGCTCGGCGCGCCCCCGCCCGCCGAGCTGCTCGAAATCGTCGAAATCGTGGTGTGCACGGTGGCCGAGCTCACCGATTTTCTCTCGGGCACGCCCGTCTCACGCCGCGTCGACGCCATCGAGCTGCTCGAACGCCTGCTGCTCGAGGCGGGCGTCTCGCCCTGGGCGTACACCCGGGCGCTACCGCACGCGACCGACAAGTGCCGCGAAGCTCTGCGCGCGTTGCGCCAGAGCGCGCTTTCCTAACACGAGCGTGTAGGGACAGTTACTCGTCATCTCCACCTTGGTTTAGGGCATCACCTCGACGTCATCGAGCCAGAAGGCAAAGGGCTCCGTCGGTGGGAAGAAGTACTGCAAGGCGATGAGCTGGGTCGGCACGAGCGCCTCTTGATTCAGTGACCTGAAGTCCGTTAGCGCTAGGCAGTAGCGGGTCCAGGTTTCCGACAGCGAGACGTCGCGAATGTAGTGCTGCGCGGCGCTCAACAAGTGCACTTGCATCGAGGTGCTGCTGGCGGCCTCGATTCGAGCGATGAAGCACAGCTCGTGGCCGCTCCGCAGATCGAGCGGTCCAGCGTTACCGAGCAAATCGACCCCCACCGCAGCGCCCCAATCGTGGAACCCGCTGCCGTGAGTCCGCAACGCGTAGACGCCAGTCGGAGCAAGGCTTGCGGGCTCGATGCCGAAGCCTTGCGTACCCTTGCCGTCGTTCACCGGGTACCACCAGCCGAGCGGCTCTTTCGCGCGGGGATCGCCGTCCTCGAAGTCGTCGATGAGCAGCGGCAAGCTTGGTGCTGTGCTCTTGCCGGCTTCAGGAGCGCTCGTCATGCCGCCAGCTCCGCCAGCTCCGCCAGCTCCGCCAAGAGCCAAGACCCGAGGCTCGAACGCTCGCAGCGAGCCGTCGTCGCACGCGGCGAGGAGGCACCCCACCAGGACCACGAGCTTCATGCCGCGGCTCATAGCGCCACGCCCAGACTCGCTTGTAGCGCCACCCAAGGGCGACCGATTCGCAGCACGGTTGCCGAGCCTGCCTCGACCTTGAGCGCGGGGACGAGCAACCCCGGGTCGACCGTCAGCCCCAAATAGACGCGCCCAGAATGATACTGCGCACGGGCTCTGGCGCTCACCACCGCGACGGTCGCGCTCTGAGAAAGGCCATCGAATCCTGGCGCGGGGGTAGCGGTCTCGCGCAAGTGAAGTGCGCCGCCACCCAAACCGAGACTGAGCCCGAAGCGGCTCCGAGGGAAGGGTTCGAAGGTGGCAAATGCGATGCCCTGCAGGGCGCGCAACGAGAGGGAACCCGCTTCGGTTCGCGCGGTGCCGGCGAGCGGCGACCCAGCAAGGCCCACCTCGAGCCCCCAAGGTGCACGCAGCATCCCGCCGAGCGACGCTCCCACCCAGGGCAGCGGCGCAGCGACGCCCGATGACAACACCCCGCCGCCGCCAACCCAAGCGCGGAGCGAGCGCGCATGCGGCGGCCTGGGCTGCTCGCTCTTCTTGGGAACGCCTGCCGTTGGTGCGGGCGGTGGGCGCGGAGCCTTTGGGGGCGGAGCGTTGGCGGGCAGCTCGAGGGGGCGGAGGCGCTCCACGACAGCCACGGCCAGGCGACTGCGGGAGAGCTCCCCCTCCGCCACTTCCATCTCGAGTCTTTCGCAGGAACCGACGCCGCGGCACAGCCAGGCGGAGGCACGACCGTCCGCTCGAGTCAGAGACACTCCCGCCCACACCCCCGACCGGGCGACCTCGAGCTCCAGTTCTTGTCGCAGCTGGTCGGGCGAGTGCGCCTGGCCGGCTCGCACTGTCAGCTCGTAGCCGCTGGTGAGAAGCTCCGCGACGAGTGCTTGCACGCCTTCCTTCCACCCGCCGGTCGGCGCCTCGAGGACGAGCACCGATTCCCCGCGTGTCTGCGCGCTGACCGGCGAGGTCAACAGGCAGCTCGAGAGCCAAGCGCTCAGCGCGAGCCCTGCAACACTGCCTTTGCTTGCGCAACGTGTTGACCACCGGGGTGCAAGCGCAAGTAGTCGCGCGCTACCTGCTCGGCCTCCGCTCGAGCGCCCCGCCTGAGGAGCGCGGCCATCAAGCGTGCCCGCGCTCCTGCCGCGAGCTCGCCGCGCGGTGACTCCATCAGAAACGTGCGCAACCACCGTTCGGCCTCGTTCGGGTTCTTATCACGATCTTCGGCTTGCGAAGCCAGCAGCAGGGCCGCATGATTCGCGCTCGGGCTGCCGGGAAAGCGCTCACGCAACTTCAGTAGCGCCCCCCGTGCTTCGCTCGCTGTGCCCGCGTAGCGCGCCGTGTTCGCGAGCAGTAGCAAGTCCGTGGCCGACAGCTCGGCTTCGAGGCGGTCAAAGCCGGTTCGACGCGCCGCTGCAATGGCTGCCGCGTAGTTGCCGCGAGTCGCCTGGAACCGGAAGTCGCCTTCGGAGCCCGAGCCGGGCGCTGCTTCGGGTCGCGCCGAAGCCAGCTCCGGCGCGGCCGGAGGCGTCGCAGCGGGCGCTTGCTGGCTCGCGGCCGGTGCCGCGCTGGCTTGCTCGGAGGGTAGACTTCGACGTTCGAGTCGCTCGCCGGCGCCGAGCAGTACGCCGTCCTGGCGCAGATCACTACCTGTCACCAGCACCTTTCCCTCGCGCACGTTGACAGCGAACAAACGGCTCCGGGCGTCCCAATCCACCGTGAAGGCCGTTCCCACGACGCGCACGGAGTAGGGTCCGGCCGCGAACGTCCAAGCTCGCCCCGTACCCTTCCGAATCGTCGCGTCCACGTGTCCCTGGGCAAGCTCCAAGCGCGCCTGCTCTGGTCCGAGCTTGGAGAGGGCGATCTCGGCGCGAGCCCCGAGCTCGACCCGGCTACCGTCGGAAAACGACAGCGTTTCACCGCGCTCCGCTGGCGCAACGACCCTGGAGCTCTCAGGCAGGCTCCGACCCTGCCACGCCCCCTGCAGCGGCTCCTTTGGCAGACTGGTTCTGCTTCGCACCACGAGTACCGCCGCGACCAGGCCCACGGCTGCGCACACGGCAAAGACGAGCGACAGCCTGGGAGTTCGCGAGGACTTGGTCACCGCAGCCAACAAGCGCGCGCGCTGGGCCGCCAAGGTGCGACGCGACGGCCCTGTCTCGAGCGCTGCCCCGAGCTGCTCACCCAGGTTGTGTCGTCGGGTCATGATTCCTCCGCAACTAGTCGCGGCAGTACGCGCGACAGCTCAGGTGACGCGGCCACGATGGCCTCGAACCGCCGTGTGGCGCCTGCCAGGCGGCGCTTGGCCGTGGACAGCGAGTAGCCGCAAAGCTCCGCGATTTCGGCCGCGCTGTGGCGGTCCACGTAGTGGAGCATGAAGGCAATGCGCTCGCCGGGCGGCAGCTTGTCGATCACGCCTTTGGCGCGCACCAGCAGATCACGCATTTCTACCTCGCGCACGAAGTCGCCGTGCAGCACCGCGGGTGGGCTATCTCGCCAAAAGAAGCGCCGTACCTGCCGCCGCCTGAGCTCCCCATGCACGGTGTTGATGGTGATGGCGTGTAGCCATCCTGCTAGCTTGTCCGACTCCCGCAGGGTGGGGCCCGCACGCAGGATCTGCATGAACACCTGCTGCACGATGTCGTCGTGCTCGGGGTCGGCGCCAAGGAGTCGCCAGACCCAGCGGTTCACGACGGTCGCAAACCGATCGTAAACGGCGGCCGCTGCTTCTCGCGAGCCGCTGCGCAGCAGCTCGGCGACCGACGCGTCCGCCAGCTCGCCGGAAGCTCCGCTCTTCCACGAAGAAGCAGCGTGCTGATCAGGGGGCGGTTCGCCTCGACGCACGGTTACGGACAGCATCTGACAAAAACTTCTTCGGTGGGCAAGGTCGCGCCGGCGAATCGGTGCGGCCTGAATGCAGAGACGTTCGAGCGGGCCGACCGGGCTCAGCGTTCGTTCCGGCGGAAACTTCCGTCGCGGGAAGAAACGTAGCTTGGCGCGGCGCCCTGGCGTCGAATTCTGACACCGGTTCCAGGTGGCACGCGTCTATCGGAGCATGCTCCAGGCATCGGCCCGCCGCGTCCGACGGACGCTGACCTCCGAACGGATGAGGTTCGCAGCTGGCTTGGCGTCCTGCTTCGTGGCGTTGTCGGGTTGTCAGGGCCAGGCGGGCGGCGCCGGCCCCAACTCCGGGAGCAACCCGGCGGCTGGCAGCCCAACCATGAGCGTTGGAGGCAGCGCGACCAACTCCAACCCTGTGGATGTCAACGACTTGGTCGGCGTCGATCCGCAGCAGCTGCCAGATGGTGTCCCGACGAGCGCTCGGGTCTTGCGCCTTTCGTACGCCGAGTACGACCGAGCGCTGACAGAGCTCCTTCACCTACCAGTCCAAGAGTCCGTCAACTTTCCCGCTGAGCAAGCGAGCCTCGGGCCCTACGTGGGATACGGAGAGCTGAGGGTCAGCGAGCGGCTGCTTGTTGAGCTGGAGCGCAGCGCGAGCTCGCTGGCGGAGCGGGTCGTGGCGTCTCCGGAGGCGTTTGCCGGGGTCGTCGGCTGCGAGCCGAGCGCCGCGGGGTGCCGGGACCAGTTCATCGACGGCTTTGGGCTTCGCGCGCTGCGTCGTCCGCTCAATAGCGCCGAGCAGGCGCGCTATCGGGCCCTTTTCGACCGAGGCGCCGAGCTCGTCGCCAGCGGCAACGCCTTTCGGGACGGCGTCCAAGTCACCCTCCAGGCTTTCCTACAATCGCCCAAGCTCCTGTATCGAATCGAGGCGGGCGACGGCACTTCGGACGCGTTCGGCGCGCGGCTCACGGCCTTCGAGATCGCCACGCGCCTCTCCTTCATGTTGGCGGGGACGACGCCCGATGCGGCGCTGCTCACCGCGGCGCGAGAGGGCGGGCTCGACACGCAGGACGGCATCGCGGCTCAAGCTCGGCGACTCGTGGCAGCGCCCGGCTTCGAGGAGCGCGCACTTTCCTTCCACGAGCGGTGGATGCAACTCGACGAGCTCGCATCGCTGACCAAAGACGCTACGGTCTTCCCCAACTTTTCCCCCGAGCTCGTGGGCTCGATGCGCAGCGAGGCGCGCCGCTTCGTCAAAGCCGTGACGCTCGAAAGCAACGGCAGCGTCTCGGCGCTTTTGACCTCGCGCTTTGGCTTCGCCGACCAGGGACTAGCCAAGCTCTACGGGCTGACGGGGACGTTCGGGCCCGAGCTCGTTCGCGTCGAGCATGCCCCGGAATCCGGCCGACTCGGCCTATTCACGCAAGGCGCGTTCCTCGCTGGACACAGCTCGAGCAGCAGTGGCACATCGCCCATTCTTCGCGGCGTGTTCCTGCTTCGGCGCGTAGCGTGCGCCAACATTCCCGATCCGCCTGCCGGCGCCCAGATGCAGGAGCCCGCAACGGAGCCGGCCACCGAGCTGCGCACCACGCGAGACTATTTCACGTGGAAAACCTCGCTGCCGGCTTGCGCGGGGTGCCACGGTTTGATCAATCCCACCGGCTTTGCCTTCGAGCGCTTCGACGGGCTGGGCCAGTGGCGCGACAACGACAGGGGCGCTCCGCTCGACACCACCGGCACGTTGCGGGTCGGTTCGAAAGACGTGACCTTTGGTGACGCGAGTGGCCTGCTGGAAGCGTTGTCCAAAGAGCCGCTGGTTCAGGCGTGCTACGCCAAGAACTGGCTGCAGTTTGCCTATGGCCGCCGGGAAGAGACCGCGGATTCGCGCGCGCTCGGTTTGGCGGCACAGCGGCTTCAGGCCGGAGAATTCTCGATTCGCGATCTCGCGGTGGCGCTCGTCGAGCGGCCAGCGTTCAACCACCTTCCGGGTAAGGCGGAGTAGCCCATGCGCAGCGCACGCTTCTTGTCACGACGAACCTTCTTGCAAGGCGCGGCCGGCGCCGCGGTGGGGCTGCCGCTGCTCGAGAGCATCGGCGCGAGCCCCCTGCTGGCGCAAAGCGCCAAGCGGACTACTCGCTTTCTTTCCTTCCATTCGAGCTGTGGTGTCGAGACCGATCGCTTCTGGCCGGCTGTCGGCGCGCTGAGCGAAGCTTCGTTTGCCGGTAAAGGCACCGAAGCGCTCGCACCGTTCGCCTCACGAATCCTGATCCCGCGCGGCGTTCACGGCTATCCAGTAGGAACCTGGACCGGGCACTTGGAAGGCACCTGCCAGGCGCTCACCGCCGCGCCGTTGTCGAATGAGCTCGCTCAGGGCAGGTCCATCGATCAAGTCATCGCGGACGCCTTGAACCCGCAGGGTCGGGAAGCGCTGGTCGTTAGGCCTGGCGGTAGGGACCTGGGCGTCGCGGCCTTCAACTCGATTTCGTACCGTAGCGCTGGGCAGATGGCCAACGCGGAGTCGAACCCCTTCAGAGCCTACCGCTCGATGATGGGAATGGGCACGCCCGCGCCGGCTCCCGGCGACCAGGCGGCCGAGCGCCTGCTCGCGAGGCGCCAGAGCGTGCTCGACCTGGTGCGTGAGGAGTTCCAAGACCTGCAGCGCATCGACCTCGGCAAGGCGGACCGCGACAAGCTCCAGCAGCATTTCCAGCTGATACGCGACGTCGAGAACGGAATGACGGGAGAGCCTGCGATCGTGGCTTGCAACCTCGAACCGCAAACGGCCTCGGAGCTCGAGGCCATCAAGCAGGACACGGTCGAGAGCAACGACAATTTTCCAATCATGGCCCGCCTGTTCGCCAAGATTGTCGCCTTGTCGCTGGCCTGCCAGTACACGCGGTCGGCCGTGTTGCAGTGGGGCGCCGCCGTAGCTGGAGCCCCGATGTTTCGCTGGGATGGCATCAATCACAACTACCGCCACCATCCGCTGTCGCACGGCACGACCGACGATTTCAACGAGGCCGCCGTGTCCGGCTACAAGGACATGTTGTTCGCGATCGACCGCTGGAACATCGGGGAATTCGCGAAGCTGCTCGGCTTGCTGGACGCGTACAAGGAGCAAGCAGGCACGACGTTGCTCGACAACACGGTGGTGCTCTACACCAACGAGTTCTCGCACGGTCAGGGGCACACTACTGGCGACCTTCCGATGATTATCGCCGGTGGCGCCGGCTACTTCCCGCTCGGACGATCCGTCGTGCTCAACGGCAGCACGGCGGACATCGGTGGCGTCACGGGCAACGTCGGTCAGAGCCATCGCCTGCTGTGTACGGTGCTGAATGCGGCAGGCGTTCCGACCGCCGACTGGCAGGGCGGCACCGAGCTTTTGGAGCTCAAGGCGTGAAGAGCTTGAACACCTTACAATCGTACTTGGTCCGTCTGCCCCCCCGGCTCACGACGCTGTCTTGCTTGGCCCTCGCGCTGGGCGGCTGCTCGGCAAGCGGTGCTGCGTCGCCTGCGGGCGCCGCGGGGCACGGCTCCGGCGGTTCGGGCTCCAACGGCGCTGGTGGCTCGGGTGGCAGCATCGCCACCACCTCGAGCGACGCTTTGCCGGCTCGGATTCGCCGCCTCAGCAACGCCGAGTACGACGCTTCGGTGCGCGCGTTGCTCGGCAGCACGAGCTCGCCCAGTCAGGAATTTTCGTTTCCACCCGACGCCAAACAAGGCCCGGCCAACTCACCGGCGGGGCCGGCGTTCACGGTAAACGACGCGCAACGCGTCGATCCGGTGCTGGCTGACAAGCTGGATATTGCGGCTCAGGCGCTGGTCGCGGAGGCGCGCCAGAGCGGCAAGCTCGCGGCGCTTTCTCCCTGTTCGGACGAGAGCGCGGCAGGCGGAGAGGCATGCGCCAAGTCCTTCATTCAAAGCGTTGGCACGCGGGCCTACCGGCGGCGGCTCCTGGACGCCGAAGTCGCGGGGCTCTTGAAGGCCTACCACGTGGGCGCGGATGGTTACAGCCACGCCGATGGCGTTGCGCAGGTTGCGCGCGTGCTCTTGCAGTCGCCTGGCTTCCTGTACACGACCGAGATTGGTGAGCCGGGTGCGGGGGCGGGCTTCGTGATGACGTCGGACGAAATTGCGACGGCGCTCGCCTACCTGCTCACGTCGGGTCCGCCGGACGATGCGCTCCTCCAGGTTGCAGCCTCCGGCACGCTTGCGACGCCCGAGGCGCGAGAGTCGGAGGCGAAGCGGCTACTCGCGACTCCGGCCGGGCACGAACGCTTCGTGCGTGTCGTACGTGAGTGGCTCGGCATCGACGACGTCGCGCGGCGCGAGAAGTCGCAAAGCGTGTATCCGGAGTTCGCGGCGTTGAGCCAGTCGATGGAGAAGGAAAGCCGCGCCTTCATCGAGGAGGTGCTGTTCAACGCGAACGGGACGCTCGCCGATCTCTTCGGTGCCGATTGGACGATCGCCGACGCTCCGCTCGCGGCCGTCTACGGCGCCACCTCGGCGGGGGACGGCCAGCGGATCTCGCTCGCCGGCTCGGGCCGGCGCGGTATCCTGAGCCAAGCCGCTTTTCTCTCGGTTTTTGCCACCAACAACGGCAGCCACCCGGTCTTTCGTGGCGTCGCCCTCATGCGCCGCGTAGCTTGCCTACCCGTCCCGGATCCAGGTGCCCTCGGCATCGTCGTCAGCTCGCCGGCGCCCGACCCCAGCAAGACCACGCGTGCCCGCTTCGAGGCGCACGCGCTGGACAGCGGTTGCGCAGGTTGTCACGGAACCATCGACAACTTCGGCTTCGCGTTCGAGAATTTCGACGGCATCGGTAGGTGGCGCACCGCCGAGAACGGCTTGCCCATCGACGCGAGCGTCTCGCTCACGACGGGCTCGGATCTCGACGGTACTTACGCCAGCAGCGCCGAGCTCATCGATGCGCTCGCGCGTAGCACGAGCGTGAAGCAGTGCCTTGCCCGGCAGCTCTTTCGCAGCACCGCGGCTCGCAGCGACGCTAGCGTGCAGGAAGCCGAAGAAGGCTTCGTCGAGCTCTGGAGGCAGTTGCCCGAGGAGCAGCAAGGCCGTTTGGCAGACGTGCTGGTGGCTCTCGTCAAGTCAAAGGCCTTCATCCAAAGGAGGACGCCGTGAAGCGCCCGCTCGTTCATTCCCCCAAACCCCGCAGCGCAACGCGCCGCTCGTTCTTGCGGGCGGTCGGCGCCGCTGCGACCGCGCTGCCCTTTTACCAATTGCTCGAGGATTCGTTCGCGCATGCCGCGGGGGAGACTCTGCCGCTCAAGTTCTTGACGATTTCGCACCCGCACGGCATCGCCAGCGAGTACTTCAGCGCGCGCACCGCGGCTTCACCCGACATCATGGTCGAGGGCCGCTCGCTCAGGGGCAGCGATACGCCGACGAGCTTCGACATTGCGTACCCCAACTGCTCGCTGCAGCCTTTCGACGACGCTGCCACCTACGGCAAGAGCTTCAAAGATCGGCTGCTGGTGATCGAAGGTTTGGACCTAGCGTCGGACGGCCACGACGCTGTCGCCTCCATTCTGACGGGCAGCCCGCTGGCTGGCGGCCTGCCTGGCAACTCGTCGCTCGACCAATACCTGGCCGTGGAGATGGGCCTCGGCGCGGCGACCCGCAAGAGCAACGTCGCGCTCGCCGTCGGCAGCCCAGACACGTTTCCGGGCTCGACGCTTACGTACAGCAAGGGCGGCGTGGGCGTGGGTAAGATCATCTCGCCACTCCAGGCGTTCGACTACCTCTTCGGTGGCTTCGTTCCGCCCGACGACGACGCAGGACGAGCCGCTCTTGCGCGGAAGAACGCGCTCGGTCAAAGCGTGGTGGACTACGTGCGCGAAGACTGCAACCGCCTTCGTGCCCGCCTCGCGCCTGTCGAGCAGCAGAAGATGGACCAGCACCTGGCGTCCATCCGCGACCTCGAAAAGACCTTCGGCGCCATCTCTGGCGCCGCGTGCTCGACGGTCCCGAAGCCGCCCATGGCCGCCGACTTTCCGGTCGACATCAGCAAGCTGGTTCGCTTCAACGGCGGCGAGCCAACGTTCGACGTGGTGACGAATTTCTTCGTCGACTTGCTGGCGCAAGCGTTCGCGTGTGACGTGACGCGCTTCGCGACCCTCGTGCTGAACGACCTGCCCTGGGACAGCGCCGCCAACGCTCAGACCGATTCGCTCGGTTTCGGCTTGCCTGCAGATTTCCACAACGGCGTCGCGCACACCTACCAGTCCTATGGTTTCGACTGGGAGGGCAAGCTTGGCAACAAAGGTGACCCGAACACCTGGCTACCGCTCGCCAAGTACAACAAGTACGTGTACGGCAAAGTGGCGCGCTTGCTTCAAAAGCTGGACGAGCACGCAGCGTTCGACAGCACGCTGGTCTACGTCACGAGCGAGCTCGGCAATCCCAGCCTGCACTCTTCCGCTTCTGCGCCGACGGTGCTGGCCGGCGGCAAGGACGTCCCGTTCAAGTTCGGCCGGCGTTTGCAGATCACGCCCGACTGCGCCCCGCCGAACGACTCGTGCAAACCGCACGACGTCAAGTTTGCTGGCGGCGCCAACAACCACCTGCTCGTCTCGATCGCGCAAGCTTTCGGTGTCGAGATCGATACGTTCGGCGCCGGGCCCGACAGCACGTTCACGACCGGCGCGTTGTCCGGTCTGACCTGAAAATGGGCTCGATGTCACGATTGCGCCTGCTCACCCTGACAGCCACGCTCTGGCCGCTCGTGCTCGCTGCCTGCTCTGCCGCCAGCACGGCGGGTGCCGGAGGTGGCGGGGCGCCGTCCGGCAGCGGTAGCGCAGCGCCGGGCGGCGGTGGGTCAGCGGCGTCGCTCGGCGGAGCCTCACCGATTACCTTGGACGTCGGTGGCCAGGTGAACCAAGGGGGCGCAATGACGAGCGGTACTCCGGTGGAGATTCTGACGACGCTCCCCGGCGGGTTCGCGATTGCGGACGCCGAGCACCCCGAGACGAGTCGCGGCGGATACCGCGTCGTCGGCGCGCTTTCGGACGTGCCGCCTCCGACGGGAGAGTGCGCCAACATCCTTCGCGTCATCGTGCGCGATTTTCAGGGCTCTCACGATGATTTCGAGAACGCCGGGGACTGGAACAAGTACGAGGTTACCTCGCCGATCGGCTCCGCCAGAAAGCCCGAGAAGACGAGCACGAGCGGCCCCCTTCATTTCGAAGAGTGGTATCAGAACCTCCCCGAGGTAAACCAACCGTTCGCGGTGGACCTCTGGCTCGAGCCCGTCGGAGAGACCTTCCTCTTCGACTCTGGTGCCTTCTTGCCGCTCGCGGATTGGGGCTTCAAAGACAACTACCTCTTCACCACCGAGCTGCACACGAATTTCGAGTATCGGGGCGGTGAGGTGTTCACGTTCCGCGGGGACGACGACGTGTTCGTATTCGTGAACGGTTTTCTCGGCGTGAACCTGAGTGGTGTCCACACCGCTCAGGAGGGCTCCATCGACCTCGACGCAAAGGCGAGCGACTTCGGGCTAGAGGTCGGAAAGAGCTACACCCTCGACCTGTTTCAGGCCGAACGGCAACCCACTGGCTCGAACTTTCGCCTCGAAACGACGCTTTCCTTCACCGGCTGCGGCGTCATCCTGCCGACGGACGTCGTCGTCAAGTAGCCGAGCAAGCTCAGTCGTCGTCTGCGTCGGCCCCGCCCGCATCGGCCTTGACCATGCGCTCCAGCATCTTTCGGTGCACGCCCAAGACGCGAGCGGCGGCGCTCTTGTTGCCTTTGGCGTTGGCCAGGGCTTGTTCGACCAGCGCGCGCTGAATGGCGTCGAGCTTGGACGTTTCTTTGGTAGCTAGCGTGAGTAGCGTCCTGGCGACGCGGTTCAGCTCGCGCTCGACGATGGCGCCGTCGTTGCCGACCAGCTCTTCCAAAATCGGCACTTCGATGACGTCGCTTTCGGAGAGCAGCGCCAGGCGCTCGATGGCGTTTCTGAGCTCACGCACGTTGCCGGGCCAGTGATGGGCGCACAGCCAGTTGATGGCGGCGTCCGTGAAGCGCAGCCCGCGCGACTGCTCGGACGCGAACGTCTGCACCAAATGCGGGATGTCTTCGAAGCGCTCGCTCAGCGGTGGCACGTCGATGGTCACGACGTTGAGCCGGAAATACAGGTCTTCGCGGAACGTGCCGTTCTCGATGCGGCGCTCGAGGTCGACGTGCGTGGCCGCGATGATGCGCGCGTCGAGCGATAGCTCTTCTTCGGCGCCCAGCGGGCGGAATTTGCGGTCTTCGATCACGCGCAGCAGCTTGGCCTGCAGCTCGATCGGCATTTCGGCGATTTCGTCCAACAACAGAGTGCCGGCGCCGGCGAGCTCCAATTGGCCGCGCACCCGCCGATCGGCTCCCGTGAAGGCGCCGCGTTGATGACCGAACACCAGTGACTCGATCAGCGTGCCGGGCAGGGCCGAGCAGTTGACGGCGAGTAGCGGGTGATTCGCGCGCTTGCCGGCGTAGTGAATGGCGCGCGCGACCATCTCTTTGCCCGAGCCGGTGGCGCCGCGCACCAGGATCGGCGCGTCGGCGTCGGCCACGCGCCGCGCCAGCTTGCGCACGCGCTCGATGGCCGGCGAAGCGCCGACGAGCGCTGGCAAGCCCTGGCGCCGGTCGACCTGCTCGCGCAGGCGCTGCACTTCGTCTTTGAGAGCGAAGCGCTCCCGAATGCCGTCGACGATGGGCAAGAGCATCTCGGCGCACAGCTCGTCCTTCAGGACGTAGTCTTGCGCGCCCTGCCGCATGGCCTCGCGGATCTCCAACAGCTCGCTCACGCCGGTGACCATCACGGCGGGCATGCTGCGCCCGGTGCTGCGAGCCCAGCGCAAGAAGTCTAGACCACCGCGATCGTTCGGCGCATCGCTCAGCCGAATATCGAGCAGCATGGCGTCGATGTCTTGCGTCTCGACGCGCAAGCGCGCTTCATCGACGCTGGAAGCCTCGACCACCTCGATGTCGGGGCGATCTTCGAGCAAGCGCTTCAGCACGGTGCGGGCCGAGCGCTGGTCGTCGAGCAGCAGGAACTTCATGTCGAGGCCCGTCCCGTTGCTGGCGAGCTGCCAGCGGCGCTGATGACCGAGAGCTCGCGCGCGGGCACGAGAAGCCAGGCTTCGGTGTAAGGGGGAGCGCGGCGCAGCTCCAGATTGAAGCCGTGGGCTCTGGCCGCGCGCAGCGCCACCGTGAGCCCCAAGCCCGCGGCGGCGGGCCGCGTGGTGGTGCCCCATGCCAGCGCGGCCTCGACGCCTAGCTCGAAGCCGGCGCCGTCATCCCACACGCAGAAACCGGGCGTCGCTCCTTGCTCGAAGCGCACGCCTGCCTGGGCTTGGCGCGCTTCGAGCGCGTTGGCGACCAGCTCTCTGAGCGCGTAGGCGAGCAGCGTGGGATCACACGCAAACTCGACTTGGTCGGTCGCGTCCACCTCGAGCCCCGCGATAGGCCCGTCGCTCAGCGCGAGCGCGACGAGCCGGCGGGGGCTGCAGGCGACCCTTTGCAGCGAAGCCGATGCGCGGGCCAGGCCGCGCAGGCGCGTGTTCAGCTGCCCCAGGCGCTCCAGCTCTTCACCGAGCAAGCTCAGATCTTCTTGGTCTAGCGCGTCACCGCGCGTCAGGCGCTCGAGGCTCAGCCGCAGCAGGTTGAGCGGCCCCTGTAGGTCGTGGCCGAGCTCGGCCGCCAGCGCCGCGACGACCGCGCGTCGGTCGCTCGAAGCGAGCGCCGTAAGCGGAGACCCCGGAACCGAGGAAGCCGAAACTGCGGGGTCTGATGGGTGCGCGCGGTCCGCCATGGGGGTGAAGCGGAGGCCAGGCTATCATTTGCGCGCCATGCCTAGCGCCAGCGTTCACTTGTTCGTCTACGGCTCGCTGAAGCGCGGCGGGCGCCACCACGACGAGCTCGAGGGTGCCACGTTTCTAGGCCTGGCAGAGGCGGGCCCCGGCTACGGGCTCGAGCCGCTGGGCGAGTACCTGGCGCTCGTGCCGAAAGCGGGGGAGGGCTGGGTACCCGGCGAGCTGTTCCAAGTCCCGCGGGCTAGATTGGCAGCCCTCGATGCGTTCGAAGGCGACGCCTACGTAAGGACCGAGGTTCCGGTACGGCTCGCCGCGCAGGCGGAGCCGGAGCGCCACGAGACCGCGCAGGCGAAGCCGGAGCGCCACGAGACAGCGCAGGCGAAGCCGGAGCGCCACGAGACAGCAGACCATGGCAATTCGGCTGGAACGCGCTTGGCGCTCGCGTACCTCCGGAAGGCGCGCTAGCTTTGTCGATCCGGTACTTTGTCGGTTTCGTCCCTCGTCCCTCATCACAATCCGCCCAGTAACGTGATGCTAGATTCGTTTGAGGTGCTGTCGACACCCATCTGGGTGTTCGACCTTGGCAAGCGGCGCATCACCTGGGCGAACCAAGCCGCCGTGCGGTTTTGGCAAGCCGAGTCGCGGGAGCAGCTGCTCGAGCGCGATATGGCCAAGGATTTCTCGCTCGCGAGCGAGGGGCGCTTGACCGGCTACACGCAGCGCCTCAAGTCCGAGTCGCGCATCTCCGAGCAGTGGACCTTCTATACCGGCTCGGGCCCAGTGACAGTGCTGTGCAGCTTCAGCGCTGCTCCATCGACGGGACCCGGCCCCGCCTTCCTGGTGGAGGCGACCCCGGCCGCCCCGGACAGCGCCGCGGGCGACACCCTGCGAGCCATCGAAGCGTTTCGGCACACCACCGCCCTGGTCAGCGTCATCGATCTGGACGGCGAAACGCTGATGGAGAACCCGGCGGCGCTGCGCACGTACGGCCACCTGATCGGCGGTGGCAAGCACGCCTTCGGGCGCCGCTTTTCGGACAGCGACGACGCCGCTCGCGCTCTCCACCGGGTCAGCAACGGCAAGGAGTTCGTCGAAGAAGTGTGGGTCAGCACGCTCGAGGGGCAGCGTCGCCACGCCATCGAAGCCAGACCGACGACCGATCCGGTCACGGGTCGACGGGCCATCCTGCTCAGCGAAATCGACGTCACGTTTCGGCACGAGGCCGAAGAGGTCGTGCGGCGCGTGTACTCCGAGCTGGAATCGCGCGTGCGCGAGCGTACTCTCGATTTGGAGCGCCTCAACCGCGAGCTCGGCGAAGAGCGGCAATTCGTGTCTGCGGTGGTCGAAACCGTGGGCTCGCTGCTGATCGTGGCGGACGCTTACGGCACCGTGGTGCGCGTCAACCGCGCCTTGTGCGAGCTCACCAACTACCAAGCCGAAGAGCTCACGGGCCGCCCCGTGTGGGAGACGCTGTTGGCTGCGCCCGAGGCCGAGCTGGTAGAGCGCGCGTTCGCCCAGCACGGTCCGCGCCTTCACGCGGTCATGCCCAAGAACGTCGAGGGCATGATTCGCACGAAGTCCGGCGAGGCGCGCATCGTGTCGTGGACGAACGCGGCCTTGCTCGACCCGAGCGGTCTCACCGAGTACGTGATCGGCGCGGGCGTCGACGTGACGGATCGCAAAGAGATCCAGCTGCGCCTGCAGATCAGCGACCGCATGGCGTCGATCGGCACGTTGGCGGCGGGCGTTGCGCACGGCATCAACAACCCGCTCGCCTACGTGATCGCCAACCTGGACTACGTGCGCACCAAGCTCGCGCTGCCGTGGAACGAGCTGCCACCGGGCGAGATCCGCGAGGTGCGCGAGCTGCTCGAGGAGAGCCTGGAGGGCGCCGACCGCGTACGGCGCATCGTCGGCGATTTGCGCTCGTTTTCCCGGCAGGGTGACGACCGCGTGCAGGCTGTCGATCTGGGCAGCGTGATCGAGCGTGCGCTCAACATGGCCATGAACGAGATCCGCCATCGCGCGCGGGTCGTGCTCCAGCTCGATCCGGTGCCGCGCGTGGTCGGGACCGAGTCCAAGCTCGGGCAGGTGGTGCTCAACCTGCTCGTCAACGCCGCGCAGGCCATCGAGGCCGGCAACGTCGAGAACAACTCCATCACGGTGCGCACCCTGCTCGACAAGCACGGCCGCCCGCGGCTCGAGATTCAGGATACCGGCGTCGGCATCCCCGAAGAGTACCTGCGGCGCGTGTTCGATCCGTTCTTCACGACCAAGCCCGTGGGCGTCGGCACTGGCCTTGGCCTCAGCATCTCACACCGCATCGTCAGCGAGTTCGGCGGTGAGATCGGCATCGAGAGCGAGAACCGCCAAGGCACGCTGGTGTGGATGTCGCTGGAAGCCGCCCCGCCAGAGGCCGTGCCGCTGCCCAAGCCGCCGACCTTTCCGCCTCCTTCCAACCGTGAGCACGCGGCCCGCATCCTGATCGTCGACGACGAGCCGGCCATCCTGCGGGCGCTGAGCCGCGTCCTATCCGGCTACCAAGTGACCCGCGCTTTGTCGGGTCGGGAAGCCGTGAACTACATCGAGCACCAAGGCCCGTACGACGTGGTGTTCTGTGACGTGATGATGCCGGAGCTTTCGGGCATCGACGTCTACGAGCGCGCCCGTCAGGTTTGCCCGGGCCAGGAAGACCGCATCGTCTTCATTACCGGCGGAGCCTTCACCGAGCACGCCGCCAAGTTCATCGACTCCATCGACAACCCGAAGCTGGGCAAACCCTTCGACGCCGGCGAAGTTCGCGCCTTGGTGAAAACCCTGACGCGCGAGCCCCTACCCGAGCGTTCGGTGCCGGTCAGCACCCCCTGACAGCCCCGGGGAGGCCGACCCCAAAAAAGCGTCCGCGCGAAGTTGGCCCGCTTGGGGTCCGCCCTCTTACGATTTCATTTCGGAGGTTCAAAAGCAGATGCGCCGCTCCCCCCTCAAAGCCAATCGCCGCTCGACCCGCCACGCCGTAGGCCTCAACTGCCAGGTCGTCCGCGAGCGTGATTTTCAGCTGATCGCAGACCGCATCGTGAACCTCTCGGCCACCGGCCTGATGGTTAGCCCCGCGGATCCGGCCCTGACCGGGGAGCGTTTGATCGTCTCCTTTCAAATCCCGCACTCGGGGCACTGGGTCGACGCCGAGGCCACCGTGGCTCGCGTGGTCCACGGTCGCCGCCCCGGCGAGCACACCCGCGGCTTGGCGCTCGAGCTGGACAACGTGGAGGACATCCCGAAAATGCTGCTCGGCCGCGCGCTTCGCCGTTGTCCCCCGGCGCCTCCGGGACACCGCGCCGGTCGTCGCGGTGTCGTCGCGCTGGCGGCGCTGCTCAGCTAGGGGACACCGTATCTCCTGCGCTGCCAGCACCACGTCCTGGCAGCACGCTGCGCTGTACCTTTTGCGCGTCCGTAGAACTCGCGCTGCGGTGGCTTGGAAGAAGCGGGCAGCGCCGGAGA
Organism: Polyangiaceae bacterium; assembly: GCA_036261775.1. GTDB lineage: Bacteria > Myxococcota_A > Polyangia > Polyangiales > Polyangiaceae > PMG-095. Next base: position 20,998 of record DATAKF010000249.1, read on the forward strand.
GCTTTTGGATCATTTGCGGAACCGGTTGCACAAACCGAGTTTGTCGCGCAAATTGACCGAACATGCTCGCGTCGTCGGTTCGTGGTTTTCTGTGCGCGCTCGTGCTTCTACCGGCCTGTAGCTCTGCCGACGCAGATCCAGCTGGTCCGGCGTCCAGCGCGGGTGCGAGCTCCGGCGCCGGGACGGCAGCGGTTGGCTCGGGCGGCGCTGGCAGCGGCAACGTGTCGGGCAGCAGCAGTGCTGGCGCGACCAGCGGCGGTCAGGCGTCGGGCGGCGCCGCCACGGCGGGCAGCGGCGGCAGCAGCGCCGGCGCACCCAGCGCGGGTTCGGGCGGCAGCGGCACGGGCGGCGGAGCGTCGTCGCCGTGCGGTACCGGCAGCGTCTTCTGCACTGATTTCGAAGACGCAGCCGTGCCCGCCATGTTGCTGTTCTATCCCGAATACCTGCGCGCCTCGCAGAAGCTGGTCGCGCTCGACAGCAGCGTGTTCCGCGGCGGCAAGCAGTCGCTCAAGGTCTCCGGCACCGACTACAGCCAAATGCTGGGCGTGGCGGTACCGAGCAAGTTCTGGGGCCGCGTGTACCTGCGCAGCGACACCGACATTCAGGAAGGCCACAACACGTACGTCGCAGCCGGCACCGGCACGGGTGATCCGAACGCAGGCACCTACATTCGCATCGGTGAGCACCAGTGCCAGCTAGAGCTGAACCGCAACACCGACGACAAAGAGCTGCTGTCGAACGGCGGGCAATACAAGTGCGAGGGCGGCGTGAAGTTGCTCAAAGACACCTGGTACTGCCTGGAGTTTTACTACGACGGGCCGGGGCAGGAGACGCGCGTGTTCGTCGACGGCACCGAGGTGACCGCGCTGCACACCACCGATTGGGGCGTACTCGACTACAAGATCTTCAAGTTTGGTTTCGAGAAGTACCACGGCGCCGCCAAGACGCTCTGGTACGACGACCTAGCCATCGCCAGCCAGCAGCTACACTGCTTGAAGTAAGCGACCGCTCGCTGCTTGCGCCTAGGCGACGCTCCGCGCGCCAAAGGTGCTGACCGGGCAGATGGGTGACGAAGCTGACCGGCAGGCTCCGAGGCGTTGGAGCAGGCGCTGCCGCTAGCCGTGCTCGCTCAGCTCGGTAGCGCGGCGGCGCTCGAGACAGCCTTTGACGGCCTCGATCAGCGCGCTGGGGGCGAACGGCTTCGCCAAGAAGGCGGCGTCGCCAAAGTCGCTGGCGTGAGCGTCGTGCATGGCTTCCGGGAAGCCGGACATGAAGACGATACCGAGCCGCTTGTCCAGCTTGAGCGCGGCCCGCACCAGGTCTGGGCCGCTCAGCTCGGGCATGACTACGTCGGTCACGATCACGTCGAAGGGTTGGTGCTGCTCTTTGATTAGCGCGAGCCCGAGCGCGCCGTTGGCGGCCTGCAGGACCTCGAAACCGGCGCTAGTCAGCGAGCGGGCCGCGATGGCGCGCACCTGCGGCTCGTCTTCCACCACCAGCACGCGCTGCGTGGTGCGCGCCACCGGCTGAACGCCGCTGGTGCTCGTTGCGGCTTCCGCGCTGCTCGCCAGTGGCAGCAGCACCCGCAAGCTCGTACCGTGTCCTTCACGGCTATCCACGCGGATGGCGCCGTCGTGCTGACGCACGATGCCGAAACAGGTCGACAAACCCAAGCCGGTGCCACGGCCTGGCGACTTGGTCGTGAAGAACGGCTCGAACAGGCGCTGCTGCACCTCGTCGGTCATGCCGGTACCGTCGTCACGCACCTCCAAGAAGGCGTAGTCACCCGCCGCCAAGCCGTCGACCTCGCGCTCTTCGCTGGCTTGGAGTGATTGGCGCCCGGTGATGATCTCGATGCGGCCCGAGTCCGAAATAGCGTCGCGCGCGTTGATCACGAGGTTGACGATGACCTGCTCGAGCTGGCCAGCGTCAGCCTGGACCCGCAGCGGCTCGGGCGAGAGTTTGGAGACGAGCGCCGTGCGCTCGCCGATCACCCGACGCAGCATGCGATCGACGCTGGATACCAGCTCGTTCAGCTCGACCGTGCGCTTGACCAGTACTTGCTTCCGCGCGAAGGCCAAAAGTTGCTTGGTCAACTCGGAGGCGCGTCCGACAGCTAGGTGCACCTCCTGCAAATCAGCGGCCGGTGACGCGCCGGTGGCCAAAGCGCGCTCGGCCATCGACGTCGACGCACCGATCACGGTCAGCAGGTTGTTGAAGTCGTGGGCGACTCCACCAGCGAGGCGCCCGACGCTCTCGAGGCGCTGCGCGTGCAGGAGCGCCGCCTCGAGCTTGGTGGCGCGGCCCCTCTCGGCGATGGCTTCGCGCGCCGCGCCCTCGGCCTGCTCGCGAGCAGCTTCGGCTTCTTGCGTCTGCCCCTTCATGCGTGCCATCGCGACGTCGACGCTGCGACGCGCAAGCACCAGACCTGACACCGACATGATCAGGATTGCCAGGTTGAGCGGCTCGAGCAGCGGTGTGTGAAAGTCCGCTCGCCAGGCCAGGCCCAGGAGACCCAGCGTGGCTGAGCCGACGATCCAGCCCGACGATGTCAGCATCAGCGCGATGATGGGCGGCATCATGATCGCCAGCACGGGATGCTGCGTCAGGTACGGCTCACGCGTGGCGCCGATCAGCACCAACGTTTGCGCTACCACCGCGACCTGACGCGCCGGACCCCAACCCTGACGAAAAGCCGCCCAACAAGCCGTGTACACCATGGTCGCGACGGCCGCGCCTCCGGCATGCGCGTTGTGCTGGTACGCCAAGAGCGCCGCGAGCATGGCGGTCAAGATGGCCTGGAGCGCCAAAAAGGCCTGAGCTATGGAGCGCTGGGTAAGCACGGGTCAGCACCCAAGCGCCAGCTTAGCAGAGCCGACTCAGGAATGTGCGTCTGGACTCACGTGAGAGTCGTTGCAGCTCGGTCGTCGCACGACCTTGAGTGTTTTTCTTGCGTTAGCGCGAACGCTTGACAACTTCGGGCAGGCGCGCGACCGCACCGCGTACCGCGCCCTGTAGCGCTGCGCGCCGCAGAGAGGCAGGACTTCCCGAGGCTTCTTCGACGCTGGCTCGGCCGCGCAGCTCTGCGAACAGCACTTGGTCGTCAGCGCGCCGGAGCGCCAAAGAGATGGTGGCGCTCGCCTTGACGCGCTCCTCGCGGCGCTCGGTGGAGAGGCGAGTCAGCGTCGCGCTCACGATCAGCGGTTGTTTCATGTTCGTGAGTCCCGCTACTTGCGCCAACTCGTCATTTAGCGCCAGGCGCAGAGCACGGGTCAATTCGACCGCGGCGTCAGCCGTCTCGCCCGCGTCGCTCGAGACGTTGACGTCGCCCACCGACACGGCGGGCCGGCCCGCGGCGCGCGCGTTGGGCGAGCTGGCGCTGCTGGCAACTGCCAGAATCAGGCCAGTCAGGGCCGAGAGTACGGCTCGCGAGGGTGAGCGCTGCGACATGATTGCTCCGAGGGGCTGGACCTCGTTGGGTAACAGCCCCGCTTTGGCCCGGCCAAATTCGGCGTGACCAAGCGGCGGTGAGCGCCTCCTGGAGACGCCAAAACGCACCTTTCCCCACAAGCAAGAGCGCGCTCCTCCCGGCGTCGTTCGGCAGCTCTCGACCCTTGCCGAGAGCCGTGTACGCTGAAGCAAGACGTCCCGATGCCTACCTGTAAGTCCTGCGGCGATGAAGCCGACGAGCTCGTGACCGTGAAGGTCGCTGGAAAAACCAAAAAGCTGTGCGAGTCGTGCGCCGACGAGGTTCGCGAACAAGGTGAGGTGGCGGAAGCCAGCGAAGCCGTCGTGCAAAATATGATGGGCTTCAAAGGGCGGCGTTGACGCGCGTCTTCGCGCTGGGCGTCACCTGCTGCTTGCTCGGCGCTTGCGGGAGCGGTGGTGACGGAAGCGACGCCGCAAAGGGCGGCAGCGACAGCGGCGCGAATTCGACCGGTGCCACTTCCTCGACGGGCGGCACGCAGGGTGACGGCGCCAGCGGCGGCTCGTCTTCGAGCGGAGACGGCAGCGGCGCGGTATCGGCGGGGGGCGACGCGTTCGCGCCGACTTATGGTCGTTTTGGCGAGGCGCCCGCGAACACCTTCGTCCTGCCAATACCAGCCGCGGCTGCCGACTCACTACCCGAGCTTTACCACCCGGATCTGGCCAAAGACTTTCCCGACGTCGACTTTGCGGCGCTCGACCGGCTGTACGTTCAAGCGGGCGAGTACAAGACCATCTTGCTCGGCAAGCTGCCGACGCGCACCGCGGAGCGCCCGCTCGTCATCAGCAACATTGGTGGGCAGGTCAAGGTCGGCGGCAAAGCGGCCAACTACGTCTTCTCGATCAACGGCGGCAAAAACTGGGTACTGACGGGTCGCTACGATCCGACCTCCGAGACGGGCGACGCCGAGTTCCGCGGACACGCCGAAGGCGCCTACGCTCACAGCCAAGGCACCTACGGCATCTTCATCGACGACGCCTTCAGCAAGGCTGGCCTGACCGGCCTCGCCATCGGCGGCGGCGCCTCGGACTTCGAGCTCGATTGCTTCGAGGTCACGCGGGCCGAGTTCGCCGGCATCGTGGCCAAGACCGACAATGACGGCGCCGCCACGATGCGCAACGTCAAGCTGCACGACGTGTACATCCACGACACGGGCTCCGAAGGCATCTACTTTGGCAGCACCCAAGCGCAACCCCAACACGCCTTCGAAAACCTGAAGATTTACGACAACCGCTTGCTGCGCACCGGCACAGAAGCCCTACAAATTGGACAGCAGGGCGACGGCGTCGAGGTGCATCACAACGTGCTCGGTCCCGGAGCCGTGCGCTGGCGCTCGGCGTTTGCGCAGTACCAGGACGGCAACGTGCAGTACGGGCAGCGCTACGGCAGCGGCAAGTTTCACCACAACATCGTGGTCGGCACTGGAGACTTGTTCGTCGAGCTGTTTCCAACCGTGGTGGCGGGCGACGAGCACGCGGCCGGTGACACGGTGGCGTTCACCGACAACTACTTTTCGGACACGTCGTCGGGCGGCGTTTACACGCACGCGGACGACACGGGCGTCACCATCGACTTTTCGCGCAACGTGTTTCGCGGCTTCAACTTCGACTACGACAGCGTGTATCCGGATGCGAAAGCGCCGGTGCAAGTGTTCGGTGTCGGCTCCAACTCGCCGGATCCGCACGTGCTTACGGACAACGTGGCCGACGCGACGTTTCCGTTCATTCTCTATAAGTTTCCGAGCGTTACCGAGTCGGGTAACAGCATGGCCGCAGTGCCGGCGGTGCGGTTTCGCGATTTCATGACGCCGGAGCTCGACGTCAACGTACGCCTGCTCGAGTGGTGGACGGACGTCGCGACATTGAGCCCCGACAAGCGCGCCGTCACGTACGCCAAGGGCGCGGTGGTGGTGCACCAGGGCACGCTGTATCGCGCGCTCGCTGAAAATACTGGCAAGGCTCCAGACCAGTCGCCCACAGCTTGGCAAGCCTTGCCCGCGCCAGCCGACGACGTGCGGCTCGCCGCCGATTCACCGCACGCCGGCCTGGGTGTGCGCTGGCCACCGGCTATTCCGTGACCGACGCCGACGCGGGCACCGCCGAGCTTTCGCAGGTGCTGGCTCGGGGCGACGTGGTGGTGCTGACAGGCGCCGGCGTCAGCACGGATTCGGGCATTCCGGCTTACCGCGACGAAGAGGGCCGCTGGAAGCAGAGCGCGCCGATGCAGTTTCGCGACTTCGTCGGCACCGACCTGGCGCGCCAGCGCTACTGGGCGCGCAGCATGGTCGGCTGGGCCCGCATGGCGCGCGCCGTGCCCAACCAGGCGCACCTGGCGCTGAGTGAGCTCGAGCAGCGTGGCCTCTTGCGGCTGCTGATCACGCAGAACGTGGATGGCCTGCATTCGGCTGCTGGCAGCCAAAACGTCGTCGACCTGCACGGGCGGCTCGACCGAGTCATCTGCCTCGGCTGCCAGGCGCTTACACCGCGTGCGGACCTGCAGCAGCGGCTGGTCGCCGACAATCCGGAGTTCTTGGAGCACGCTTTCGTCACCCGCGCGGACGGAGACGCAGAACTAGCTGCAGACTACGAGCGTTTTCGTTTGTGTGCCTGCAGCGCTTGCGGCGGCGTGCTCAAGCCGGACGTGGTCTTCTTCGGCGAAAATGTGCCCGCGCCTCGCGTGCAGCAAGCCATGGCGGCGCTCGAAGGCGCGCGCGCGCTCGTGATCGTCGGCTCTTCGCTGATGGTGTTCTCCGGCTTTCGCTTTGCGAGAGCCGCGGCCCGCCTGGGAGTGCCCATCGTGATCGTCAATCTCGGCAAGACCCGCGCCGATGAGCTTTCGGCGCTGCGCGTTGCCGGCAACGTGGGCCAAGTGCTGGAAAAAGCCGTGCGGGCCGTCGCTGGCTGAGCGCGGCCCGCAGTCGCGTGGGGGGCGGCTCGGCCGAATTCACTTCGGCCGAGGGGGGCGGCGCGTGCCGCCCCCTCCAGGAAGTCCGGGCTCAGCCCGCGTTCAGGGTCGTGTTGACCACGATCTCCGGGACGGCGGCGAGCGCCTTGGAGATCGGGCAATTCGCTTTCGAGAACGCGACCTTCTCGTCGAACAGCGCCTGATCGATGCCCGGGACCACCGCGACGGTGTCGAGCACGATCTTGGTCACGGTCGGGCCATCACCCAGGGTGACGGTCGCGGTCGTGTTGATGCTTGTCGGCGCCTTGCCTTCTTTGGTGAGCTGCGCGGCCAAGAACATCGAGAAGCAGCCAGCGTGGGCGGCGCCAATCAGCTCTTCGGGGTTGGTGCCCTTGCCGTTGCCCTCGAAGCGCGAGCCGAACGTGAAGGCGGCTTCGAAGCCCGTCCCTTTGACGCCGCCGTTGCCTTCTTTGAGGGTGCCATTCCAAGTCGCCGTTGCTTTAGAAACTGCCATGAGGTCTCCTTTTTCCGTAGGGCTCTGCCCAGTAGCCTCGTCAGGGTTGAGCGACAACCCCGTCGCCGAGGAGCCAGGGAAATGCATGGAGCCAGCGCTGTCATGACCAAGGGCCGGCGCCTTTTTGCCACAGCGTGTCTGGTGAGCGCGTGCGCTTGCTCGCCCAGTCAGGCCCGGCCTCCCATTGCGCAGGCTCCGGGACAGCCCAGCGCAGCCGTCGCGGCGGGACCCAAGGGCGTCGTCGACCCGCCGCCGAGCCCTGCAGCCTTGGCCGACGCGCGACACATGCTCAACCGCTTCGCGTTTGGTCCGCGCCCGGGGGAGATCGAGCGCGTGGCGCGCGGAGGCGTGGAGCGCTGGTTCGACGAACAGCTCGCGGGGCCCGCCGAAAGCCCGCTGCTCGAGGCCGCGCTCGTGCCGCATCGCCAGGCCTTCGTGCCTCCTGCGCAGCTCGTCGAGGATTGGCTCGGCGACGGTTGGGAAGCCGAAACCCGAACGCTGAAGGAGCTGCGCGAGGACGCCGCACCGCACTACAAGAAGCACGTGGAGCAGCTGGCGACCGCCGAGCTGACGCGCGACATCTTGAGCCAGCGCCAGCTCGAAGCGGTGATGACCGACTTCTGGGCGAACCATTTCAATGTCTTTGCCTCCAAGGGCTTCGTGCGCCTGTTCGAAGGCGACTACTTGGAGCGCGCCATCCGGCCAAATGCGCTCGGACAATTCTCGCAGCTGCTCGTCGCCACCGCTCGGCACCCGGCCATGCTGCTTTACCTGGACAACGCGGAGAGTCGCCGCGAGCCGCCCGCCGGTGCCAAAGGGCGACGCCGCGGCTTGAACGAAAACTACGCGCGCGAGCTGCTCGAGCTGCATACGCTGGGCGTGGACGGCGGCTACACGCAGGCCGACGTGCAGAATGTCGCGCGCATTTTGACCGGGTGGAGCGTCGGGCGCCTGAACGAAGGCGGCTTTGATTTCGTCTACCGCAAAGGCGCGCACGACCCCGGCGCGAAAACGGTGCTGGGCCAGGCGTTTCCGGCCGGGCAGGGCGAAGCCGAAGGCAGGCGTTTGCTCGAGCTGCTCGCGCGCCATCCGTCGACGGCCAAGCACCTGGCGCGTCGCTTGTGCGCGCGCTTCGTCGCTGATGAGCCGCCGCCCAGCTGCGTTTTGGCAGCCGCCGCCGCGTACGCGAATTCCGACGGCGACATTCGCCAAGTGCTGCGCGCCATCGGCAAAGATCCGAGCTTTTGGGCGCCTGCCGCGCGCCACAGCAAGCTCAAGACCCCGCTCGAGCTGGTGGCCAGCGCCGCGCGAGCGCTGGGAGCCAAGCCCGACGGCAGCTTGGCGTTGTCCAAGACCCTGAGCGCGCTCGGCGAGCCGCTGTTGCAGGAGCGCGTGCCCACCGGTTACCCCGACTCGGAGCCCGAGTGGGCGAGCGGCGGTGGCATGCTCGCGCGCATGAGCTTTGCGAGCGAGCTGGGTAGCGGCAGCGTGCCCGGGCTCGAGGTGCGGTGGGACGAAGCGTTGCCAGCTGGCACTGACTTGGAAGCGATCTTGAACGGCTTTGGCGTGGGCCTTTTGGGCATTGCGACTGATTCGCCCACGCTGCGGCTGGTACGCGAAGAGGTAAGCCCGCTCAAGGGCGCGACCGAGCGACGCGCAGCTGCCGTGGCGCTCTTGCTGGGTGGCCCGGAGTTTCAACGCCAATGAGCCCCTCCTCGATCTCCCGCCGCTCACTCTTGGGCGCGTCGGCTTTGTCATCGCTCGGTTTCTTGCTGCAGCCTCGCAGCGGCTGGGCGGGCGATGCTCCGAAGGTCGTCGAAGCGCCAGCCACGACTCCCGTGCTGCTGTGCGTGTTCTTGCGCGGCGCCGCTGACGGCTTGAACATCGTGGTGCCGCACGCCGACGCCAACTACTACCAGCTTCGGCGCGGCATCGCGCTCAAGCCACCCGGTCAAGATGGAGGCGTCATCGATCTCGACGGCCGCTTTGGCCTGCACCCGCGCCTCCTGCCTTTGAAGGCCGCCTACGACGCCAAAGAACTGGCGCTCGTCCACGCGGTGGGCTCGCCGCACGACACGCGCTCGCACTTCGAGGCGCAGGACTACATGGAGACGGGGCGCGTCGGCGACCGTTCGGCGACCAGCGGCTGGCTCGGCAGCTACTTGTCGACGCGCCCCGTGCAAGCGCCGGGAACGCTGCGCGCCGTCGCACTATCGGGGCGCGCGCCGCTGGCCCTGCGCGGCTATCGCGACGCTGTCGTCACCGAGAACTTGCGTGACTTCAGGCTCAGCGCCGCGCCCGAGCTGGCACAGGTCTTGAGCTCGGGCTTCCGTCGCCTGTACGCTCGAGACGCGCCGTTTCTGGCGCAAAAAGCCGGCGAGCGAGCGCTGGCAGCCAGCGACGTCGTGGCGCGTGTGCTCGGCAAGCGACGCGGCCAGAACCCAGCCTACGCGCGCGACGCGCAGGATTTTGCCGATGTGGCCAAGCTCATCAAAGCCAACGTTGGCCTCGAAACAGCTTGGATCGACCTCGGCGGCTGGGACACGCACAAGAACCAAGGCAGCGCCGACACGGGCGAGCTGCCGCGCAACCTCGATCGCCTGGGGCGCGCGCTCGCCACGTTCCGCGTCGACCTGGGGCCAGCATTCGAGCGCGTGGTCGTAGTAGTCATGAGCGAGTTCGGCCGCACCGCGCGCGAGAACGGCACCGGCGGCACCGATCATGGCCATGGCAACGTCATGTTCGTGCTCGGTGGCAAAGTGCGGGGTGGCCGTGTGCTCGGCAACCTGCCGGGCCTCGCGCCCGATCAGTTGCATCAAGAGCGCGATCTGCCCGTCACCACGGACTTTCGCGACGTGCTGGCCGAGCTGTGCGAACGCCACCTGCAGCTCTCCGACGCCTCGCCGCTCTTTCCCGGCTACCAGCTGGAACGCCAACACCGACTCGGAGTTTTGGCTTGAAATACGGCCGATCGGCTCAATACGGCTGATTCGTATAGAGCAGCGCCCAGCCCAGGTACGCCAGCACCGAGCACGCGATCGCGATGCTCCAAGCGGGGTGCACCTTGGCCGGAACGAGCCGCGCGTGGCCGGCGACGCGGAGCTTTTGCGCTAGCGCGGCGGGCGGCGCTAGTTGCGGCAACTCGGCGAGGCCGCGCAGAACCGGATCGAGCTGGCTCACGACGACGCCTCCTTCAGGGCTGCCGGCGCTGCGCGCTCCAATTCTTGGAGCAAGCGCTGACGAGCGCGCGCCAGGCGTTTGCGCAGCGTCGCCGGCTCGAGCCCCAGCACGCGTGACACTGCCAGCGGCTCCAGCCCCTCGGCTCCGACGAGCAGCAAAAGCTCGCGGTCGTCGAGCCGGAGGCGCGACAGCGCTTGGTCCACGTCACCCAGCATCAGCCGCGCTTCGGCGTCGGGCGAGTAGCTCGTGACGAGCTCCAGGCTCTGGCTCTCGCGCTCCTGCTTGCGCCCGCGCAGTTGGCCGAGGAAGGCGTTGCGAGCCACAGTATAGAGCCAGGCGCGCAAGTCCGAGTCGGGGCGCAGCTCGGGGCCGTGCTCGGCCAGGCGTAGGAACGTCTGCTGCAGCAGGTCCTCGGCCAAGTGCCGGTGTTCGCGGCCAACCAGCCGCGTCAGAAACGAGAACAGCCGTGCGCCGTAGCGCTCGTAGGCCTGGTCGAAGCCGCGCGGGTCGCGCCGCCCCAAAAGCGCCAAGGTTGCGTGGTCGGGGTTCGGCGTCATGGCGAGCTACAGCCTAAGAACGCGTGCCGCGCCCGAGCGTGACCTGTCACGCGGGGCCGTTTCGCGAATTCTAGAGAGGCGATGGCAAACTTGGTGCGCGAAGGCGGATTTCCCGTGTTCTTTCTGCTGGCCTTTGGGCTATTGGCCATGGCCTTCGCGGTGCGGTTTGCGGCTGCGCCCACGCAGCGCGGGCTTCGGACCACCATCGCGCTGTCGGTGGCCACCTTGCTCACGTCCATCAACGGCATTTTTGCCGCGTTCTGGGCGGTGGGGCACCAGGCGCCCGAGTACCTCAAGCGCCACCCCGAAAGCTCGCTCAGCGAGGTCGTGCTGCTGGGTTTGGGCGAGTCCATGAGCCCGGGCATTCTGGGTTTTACCCTGCTGTCGCTGATCGCTTTGATCGTCACGTTGGGCGTGTACCGGCAGTCCCCGGGCTGAGGCGCGCCGCCAGCCGTGTTAGCGGTCGGCTATGGCCGCAGCCGTTCAACTGATCGACGAAGCCCTGCTGGACGCCACCCTAGCGCGCGCCCGCACGGCGCCGCGCGGTCGCATCAATCACAACTTTCACCCCGACATGGCGTCCAACCCGCACCGCTTCCTGAACGCCTGGACGCGCGGCAGCTACGCCGCGCCCCATCGGCACCTCCAGGTACCCAAGCCGGAGAGCTTCATCGTGCTGCGCGGGGAGCTGGTATTCTTCTTGTTCGACGACCACGGCGCCGTCACCGAAACGCACATCCTCGGGCGCGATGGCGTGCTCGGCATCGACGTCGCGCCCGGCCTTTGGCACACGCTCACGGCCCTGACCGAAACCGCGATCTGCTTCGAAGTGAAAGCCGGTCCCTACGATGCCGCAACCGACAAAGAATTCGCGCCCTGGGCGCCGCGCGAAGGCGACCCCGCCGCTGCCGGCTATTTGGCGGAGCTGCTGAAGAAGCTCGAGCCGTAAGGCTAGGCGAAACAGCGCTTAGACGAAGAAATCCGGCAGCAGCTCGGAGTCGGGAACGTCGGCGTATTGGCTGAAGTCGGTGACGCCGGCGCCGCGCAGCACGGCTTCGTCGATCAAGAATTGCCCCGACAACTCGCGGCTCTTGGCGTTGAACACCACGTGCGCCGCGTCGGCGACGATTTCGGGGCTCCTGGCGCGCTTCATGCTGTCGTCACCGCCGAGCAGGTTTTGAACGGCGGCGGTACGGATCACGGTGCGCGGCCACAGCGCGTTGACCGCGATGCCGTCGCGCTTCAGCTCTTCGGCCAGGCCGAGCACGCACAAGCTCATGCCGTACTTGGCGATGCTGTACGCCAGGTGCGGGGCGAACCAGCGCGGCTCCTGCGTGAGCGGCGGCGATAGCATCAAGATGTGCGGGTTCTCGGCGCGCCTCAGGTGCGGGATGCACAGCTTGGAGCTGAGGAAGGTGCCGCGCGTGTTGACACCGAACATCAGGTCGAAGCGCTTGAGCTCCGTGGCCTCCGTGCTGGTCAGGCTGATGGCGCTGGCGTTGTTGACCAGGATGTCGATGCCGCCAAACGCTGCCACGGTGGCCTCGACGGCCGCAGCCATTTGCTCCTCGATGCGCACGTCGGCGACGCAGGCGATGGCTTTGCCGCCCGCCGCTTCGATTTCGCGCACCGAGTCGCCGACGGTTCCGGGCAGCTTGGGGTGGGGGGCTTCGGTCTTGCCCACCACCGCGATGTTGGCGCCGTCGCGCGCTGCCCGCAGCGCAATAGCCTTGCCGATGCCGCGGCTTGCGCCGGTGATGAACAGGGTCTTCCCGCGAAGTGTCACCACCTGACAGTATCCGGCGCGATGGCGGCCCACAAGCTCACTTCCGAAGCGCTCGTTCCTGCGGTCTGGGTGCACCGCGGCCAAGGCATCGAGGCCGTACACACCGCTGCGATTGCGGTCGTGGACCAAGCCTCGCGGCTGACGCACGCGCTGGGCGACGCCGAGCAGGTGTTCTTCTCGCGCTCGTCGATCAAGCCGCTGCAGGCGCTGCCGCTGGTCGAGGCGGGCGGCCTCGAACGCTTCGGCTTTGGCCCCGAGGAGCTGGCGCTGTGCGCGGCTTCACACAACGGCTCCGAGCAGCACCGCGCCATCGTGCTCGGCATGCTCCAGAAGCTGGGCCTCACCGAGGCGGCGCTGCAATGCGGCGCAGGCCTACCGCTGCAGCTCAAGCTGTTCGGTAAATACCCCGAGCACGGTGAGGACAAAGATCCGCTGCGCCACAACTGCTCGGGAAAGCACAGCGGCTTCTTGGCGCTCGCTCAGCTCTTGCAGCAGCCGCTCGACAGCTACCTGGACCCTGCCGGCGCGGCGCAGACTCGCGTGCGGCAAGCGGTGGCGGACGCGTGCGAGGTCGACGTCGCGTCGCTCTTGCTCGGTACGGACGGCTGCAGCGCGCCGAACTTTGCCTTGCCGCTGCGCAGCCTGGCCGTTGGCTTCAAGAACCTGGCTACGGCTTCAGCCGAAGCGCCGTCGCGGGTGCGGGCCGCGATGTTGGCGCATCCGCTGCTCGTCTCGGGCGAGCGTCGTCTGGACTACGACCTGTCGCTGGCTTTTCCGGGGAGCGTCTTGGTCAAAGGCGGGGCCGAGGCGCTGCTCTTGCTGGCGTTCTCGCAGCCCGCGCTCGGTATCGCCATCAAAGTCGGCGACGGCGCGGCGCGCGCCCTCGGGCCCATCCTGGTCGAAACCCTGAAGCAGCTGGGGCTGATCGACGACATTGCCCAATTTCCGACCCTGGCCCGCTACGAAGCGCCCGCCGTCACCAACGCTCGCAAGCTGAAAACGGGCGAAATTCGCGCGCGGTTCGAGCTGCAGGTCGCGGTACCGACTACATCCAGCCTTTAGACTTGAGGATGCGCTCGGTCACCGAGCGGCGGACCCGCAGCGGATCCACGTCGCCGCTGTGGCCGTCGAGCAGGGTCGCAAAGAAGACGCGCCGCTCGCCCAGCTCCAGCCAGCCGACGAACCACAGGGTCTCCTGCGGCTCGTCCGGCGGCAACGCGGAGCCAGTCTTGCCGCGCAGCACATAGCTCTCGGTCACGTCGATGGTCATGATGTCGCGCACCAGATCGGCGGTACGCGACGAGATCGGCAGCTTGTCGCCGTCGAAGCGTCGCAAGAAGTCGATCTGCTCGAGCGCGCTGATGCGCAGCCCAGCGCCCAGCCAAAACTTGTCGACGCCGCCTTCGATGCTGCGATTGCCGTAGCCGAGCTTGTTCAGCCACTCTTGCTCGGTGGCGTCACCCAGCTTGCGCGCGATGGCGCGGTAGCAAGGCACACACGACAATCGAAAAGCGTCCCGGAACTTGAGATCCTGATTCCAGTCCTCGTTCGTGAAGGTCTGGTGGTTCCAGGGCATGATGGTATCTGGCCCTTCTACGACCCCGGTTTCGAGCGCAACCATGCTGTGCGGGATCTTGAAGGTCGACGCGGGCGTGACCGCCGCTTGGCACTTCTTCAAGTTGCTGCACCCGAGCACGCCGTCTTGCGAGTCGAAGAGCGCGATGGTGCCGGTCACCCGCTCGGCCTCGAAAGCTTGGTTGAGCTCGGGCCATTCGCGTGGGCCCGTCGGGGTTGGTGGCGCTGCGGTGGGGTTGCCGGTGTCAGCGCTTTGCGGCGGATGTGGGGGCCCCGCGGGCGCGATGGCCGGAACTGCCGCCGTGCCTGCACAACCCGCCAGGATGAGACCTAGCGCCGCCATGGTCGGAAACCGCATGGTCTCCGACTAGCATCGGCGCCCAACGCTGTCAGTCACCCTTGCGGCGCCGTGGGCCCGGCCCACCGAGCGGAAAACGCTTGCCGCGCTTCTCCATCAGCTCTTTGAAGCGCTTGGCTTGCTGCTCGGTCAAAACAGCGCGGATTTCGCCGTCGACGCGCGACCGCAGCTCCTGCAGCTCGCCGCCGCATTTTTCGAGCATGGCGCGCTGTAGGTCGCGATTCTCGTCGCGGTGGCGCTCCATGATTTGCCGCACCTGACGCCGCTGCTCGCGGGTCAAATCCAGCTCGTCCGACAATGCCTCCATGCGGCGCGCGTCGCCCATGCCGGGGCGATCTTCACTTAGCACCGCGGCCAAGCGCTTGTTCGCCACTGCGTAGCCGGAGGCGCCACCAGCGCCTGCGCCCAGCACGAAAATGCCTAGCACCGTGCCGTAGAGCTTGAGCTTCGGCCCGATCACCATGAAAGCTCCGTGTCGTCACTGGCGGCCATGGCTTCGTTCACTTGGCCACTCACCGAAACTGCCCACACCATGGCCAGCGCTGCCATCAGCATACCCAGCGGAAAGAAATGCCGGGCCGGCGTGCCGAGCGCGTACAAGGCCGTGGGCTGCTCTTGCTCGATGCGTGCCATCACGCGCTGCGAGAAATCGGCGCGCGGCCGCACGCTTTGGGTGGCCGCTGCCAGGCGCGCCAAACGAGCGTCGATGTCTTCGTCGTGGCTCATTGCCCTTCACTCCTCTTGCGCAATGCCGCGCGAGCTCGGACCAGCCGCTGCTCCACCGCGCCTTCACTGCACTGCAAGACCTCTGCAATCTCGGGTGACGTCAGGCCTTCTACGGCCTTCAGTACCAGCGCCGCGCGCTGATCGGCGGGCAGCTCGCTCATCCAATCTTCTAGCTCGGTCAGCGCCAGCTTTTGCTCGGCCGACGCCAGGTCGGACGTCGACTCATCGGCCGTGTCGGTCGGCTGCGGGCGGCGCTTGCGGCTCCGCATCGCGTCGATGCTCTGATTGGTGACGATGCGGTACAGCCAGGTGGACACGTTCGCGCGGCCGTCGAACTCGCCCGTCATCAGGGCGCGATGGGCCTTCACGTAAGCTTCCTGCACCACGTCTTCCGCATCAGTGACGTTTCCGAGCATCCTAGCCGCCAGTCTGACCAATCGAGCGCTCGTGGCGTCGACGATCCGTTGAAAAGCCGCCGCGTCTCCAGCACGGACACGCTCGACGGCTTCGCCAAGATTGTCCAATAGTTCTCCGTATTTGGGTCACTCGCAGCAGTTTGACGCTGCTGCAGCCAAAACCCCTACGCACGAAAAAAAACGTAGGGGGCGCCGGGGGCCCGGCGTCGCACCCACTGACAGGAGCACGACGGAACATGAAAACATCGACCATCCTCACTACCACCTCTTTGATCGCTTTGCTCTCGGGCTTCGGCTTGATCGCCTGCGGCGGCTCCGAGGTCGAACCGGCAGATCAAACCCAGACCGCCAAACTGACCCAGCCCGGTGCTGCGACGCCTGCCCCCGAGGCAATGCGCCCCGAGGCGCGCGGTGACCATCGTGGCCCGCACCACGGTCGCGGGTTTGGCCCGCCTTCGCCCGAGAAGCTGCTCGAACGCTTCGACGAGAACAAGAATGGTCAGCTGGAGGCTGCCGAGTTGCCTGAGCGCATGCAAGAGCACATCGGCGACATCGACACCAGCGGCGACGGCGTGGTTTCGAAGGACGAGCTCGGCGCGCACCTCAAGGCCCGCCAAGCGGCGCACCAAGCCAAGTTTGCGGAGCGCGCGAAAGAGCGCTTCGACAAGAAGGACACCAACCACGACGGCGCGCTCGACCAAGCCGAAGTGGGCGAGCATTGGGCCAAGCTCAGCGCTGCCGACGCCAACGGTGACCAAAAGTTGACGCCCGAGGAGCTGAAGTCTGCCTTCGAGTCCGGCAAGATCAAGCCGCCGATGATGCGCGGCAAGCACGGCAAGTGGCACGGTGGCCCGGACGCGCCGCCTGCCGCAGCGCCTGCGCCCGCAGCGCCTGCTGCTCCGGCGCTTTGAGGAGTAGTGAGGCGTGAGGACTGAGGATTCAGGGCGTCAGCGTTTTTAGGCCTCGAGCGGCTCCAACAGCGCGCCGGCCAGGATCAGGCACGAATCTCCGAACTCGTGCTGCAGGTACCCGGTCCTGGCGGCGTGCTCGAGGGCTCGTTCCAATAGACGTTGCGGCGCAAAGGCTTGGAGTAGCTCGAAGTGGCTGGTGCCGGGCTCGTGTAGGCCCGTCAGCAAGCCGTCGACGACGCGCGGCGAGTACTGACCATTCAAGCGCAGCTCGGTTTCCGAGCTGCTCGCCTTCACCCCACCATCCGTGGCTGAAGCCGCTTCCAAGGCTCTCACGACGCTGGTACCAGCCGCGATGACACGGCCACCGCGCTTGCGCGCTTGCGCGATCACCTCCGCAGCTTGGCTGGCGATTTCGTAGCGCTCCGCGAGCGGTAGGCGTTGGTCGAGCTTGGCGCTGCCGGTCGACGAAATGCTCGCGGCGTGCGTGACGGACGTCAGCGCTGCGCCGCGCTTCTCGAGCTCGAACAGCAGCTCGAAGGTGAGCGGGCGGCCCGCTGATGGGAGCTCGAAGGCCCAAGGCCTGGCGGAGTAGCGATTCTGCACCTGCCACAGCTGCAGAGGGGCGGTGGCGTAGGCGTATTGAATGGGTCTGCCGTAGCGGTACAGGCCTGCCCAGAGCGCGGCGCCGCTGCGATCGAAGCGCAAACGCAAGAGTCGCGCATCGGCTGCATCAACGTCGACCACCGTGGCTTGGAGGAGTGGGCCGAAGCTGAGGGTTTCATTCAGGCTCAACTTACGGGGCGCGCCGCGTGCCTCGGTCGGCTGTCGAAAGTCTCCGGCGCCGAACGCCACCGCACGAAACGAGCCGTCGCGCTCGGTCGCTACCAGCCGTAGCTCCAGCTCGGCATCGACGCGCAGCGACGCAGGTACGGTAGCGGCGTCGTTGACCACCAGCGCGTCACCGGGGCCGAGCAGGCGCGGCAGCTCCGTGATGCGGTAATCGCCGAAGCGCCGGGTCAGCGGGTCGATGACCAGCAGCCGTTCGGGGTGAAAGCCCGGCTGGGGTGCCGTAGCCGGACGGATTGCCGGCGCGGCTGACCGCGAAAACGTACTGGGGGTCATGATGCCGCTCTCCAAGTTTGGGCTTCGACCCGCGAGCCACTCGGGAGGCTGCCATCGCGCAGCAGCTCGACGATGCGCGCGGCGACGTGCTCGGGTCGAGCCAACGCCGCCGGGTCAGCGTCGGGCAAAGCCTGACGATGCATCTCGGTGTCCATCTCGCCGGGATCCACGGACAGCACCCGTACGCCGCGCTCCGCGAGCTCCACGGCCCACAGACGCGACAGGTGATCGAGCGCTGCCTTGGACACCGAGTACGCGCCCCATCGCTCGTAGGCGTTCACGCTGGCGTCGGAGCTGATGTGCAGGATGGTGCCAGTTTTGCGCAGCGCCATCGAGCCGCCGATCGCCCGGCTGAGCCGAAACGGCCCCACCAGGTTGCTCTCCAGCACGGCCGACAGATCCTCGCACTCGGTGTCGAGCAAGAGGCGTAGCGGGGTAGGGCCCAAGCTGCTGGCGTTGTGAATCAAGATGTCGATGGGGCCGACCAGCGCCGCGGCCGCTCCGGCGAGCGGGTAAACGTCTTCTTTGCGGCTCACGTCGAACGCCAACCCATGCGCTTCGCCGCCCTTGCTGCGGATGGCGGTGACCACCTCTAAGAGCTCCGGTTCCGAGCGCGCCACCAGCACGACCCGCGCGCCTGCCGCCGCCAGCTGCTCTGCCAGCGCGCGCCCCAAGCCCCGGCTCGCCCCCGTCACCACTGCCGATTTTCTGCTCAATTCCATGATAGCTCCTCGCGTGTCGAGTCCTGAGTCCGAGATGGCCACTCAGTCCTCAATCCTCACGCCTCACCACTCTGCGCCCGCCCTGACAGAGCATTGGCAATCTTGCCAATGGATTGGCAGAATGCCATTGCATGAGCGACGAGCTATCCGAGCGCCTGGGGCGCAACATTCGTCAGCTGCGCCAGGCCCGCGGCTTCACCCAGCAGCAAATGGCCAAGCTCTCCGGCTTGCCGCGGGCAACCTGGGCCAACCTAGAATCGGGCGACGGCAACCCGACCCTGGCCGTGCTGCACTCGGTCGCGATGGCGTTTCAAGTCTCGCTCGAGGAGATCGTCGCGGAGCCGCGCGCCACGGCAAAGCTCTACCAGCGAGGAAGCCTACCGGTGCGTTTGCGCAGCGGGGTGTCCGTGAGCTCGCTGTTGCCGGACAAGGTGCCGGGCATGCAGATAGAACGGCTCGAGCTGCCGGTCGGCGCGCGCATGGTGGGTGTCCCGCACACAGCGGGCACGCGCGAGTACCTCACGTGCGAAAGCGGCGAGCTCGAGCTGGTAGCGTCGGGAGAATCTTTTCAAATGGCGGAAGGTGACGTCGTCGTGTTTCGTGGCGACCAACGGCATTCCTACCTGAATCGCGGCCGCAAGACCGCGATCGGCTACTCGGTGGTGATGCTGCGGCCCATCGTCTGAGCAAATGAAAGCCGGTTTCTCTCGCAGAAATTCAACCGGTCATGTGATCGATGGAGCGAGGCCTGGCATTACGCGATGAAGCGCTCGAGCCCTGTTTAGGCCGACGCGAAAAATCATGCGCAAGTACCTTCCGTTGGTTTGCATTCTTGGGTCCATCGCTGCTTGCTCGGGCAACGCGGCGGACGGCGACGGCGACACGGACACCACGCTCACGGCTGGCAGCGCTACCACCAGCGCTGGCACCACCGGCGCCCCGCAACCGGGTGGCGGCAACCCCAGCAGCGCCGCTGGCAGCGGTAGCGGTGGTGCTCCCTCGAGCTCGGCTGGTTCGGGGACGACTGCTGGTAGTCCCAGTGGCGTGGCCGGCACCGCCGCGACCACCGCCGGCACCGGCAGCGGTGGCACCAGCGGTACTGCAGGCACCGGCAACGCAGGCGCGGGTGGGACAGGAGGCAAGAAGATGCCACCCGTCCTCAAGTTCCCCACGCCGGTCGGCGCCGACCAGAAGCTGAGCTCCAGCAAAGAAGTGACCGATTTCGACGGCAAAGGCGCGCGCTTCATCGGTACTGGCAACCTCGGCAGCACCAGCCAGGGTGAGGGGCAGGACCCGCTGTTCATCGTCAAGGCCGGGGGCTCGCTCAAGAACGTGATCTTGGGCTCGCCAGCGGCGGATGGTGTGCACTGCGAAGGCAGCTGCACCATCGACAACGTGTGGTGGGAAGACGTGGGTGAAGACGCCATCACCCTTTTGGGGAGCAGCAGCTCCAACGTCTATCGCATCAGCAACTCGGGCGCGCGCAAGGCAGCCGACAAAGTCATTCAACACAACGGCGGCGGCACCGTGTACGTAAAAAACTTCTTGGTAGAAGACTTTGGCAAGCTCTACCGCTCGTGCGGCAACTGCGGCGATCAGTACCAGCGCAAGTCCGAGTTCGACAACATCGTGGCCAACGGCAGCAAGAGCGTGCTGGCCGGCGTGAACGCCAAGTACAAAGACAGCGCCAAGTTCACGAACATCTTTCCCGATCTGACCATGACGATTTGCGAGCGCTACGACGGCAACGACACCGGCGCCGAGCCAAACTCCGTCGGCAAAGGCGCTGACGGCACGTATTGCATCTTCACGCCTGCAGATATCACCGTGCATTGAGGGGGCCAGGTCGCTCCCCTCGAACCTTTTTGCGTTGGGTCGCGAGCGCGAGACGGGCGTAAAACCCGTGGTGAAATCGAAAGCGACGCGAGACATTCGGGACACCGGAGGGTAAACGAGTAACCTCCGCCCCATGGCTGAAGTGCTGATCGCATTCCCACTCGGGTTCATTGTTTGGTTCTTCACGCGTTACGGCTTGTTCGGCTTCTACACGATAGGGCCGAGTGAGCGCGCCGTGGTCACCACGTTCGGGCGCGCGCAGCGCATCGGCGAGGCCACTACGCTGGAAGATCCGGTCTCGGAGACGCTGCGAGCGGACGAGCGGGATCGCTACCGCTACCCTCAGGTGCAGGTCGTGGGGCCTGGCTTCTACTGGAAGCTGCCGTGGCAAAAGGTGCACAAGGTCTCGATCGCGACAGTCACGGTGTCCATCGCCTACGACCCGGAGGATGGCAGCGCCAATCAGGGTGGGCGCGTGCTCGAGGCAGTGACCAAGGATCAGCTCAACACCGGCTTGTCCGGGCAGCTGCGCTTCACGGTAGCGGAGCGCAACCTGTACGCCTACTTGTTCGGCGTGAAGAACCCGGTCGCGCACATCATGGGCTACTTCGTATCCGTGCTGCGCGACCGCATCGCCAACTTCGAGGCGCCGCCCGAGACGCAGCCAATTCCTGACGCGAACCAGGCGCCAGATCCGGCCGACGCCGTGCAAGGCATCTCGATCAACGACTTGCGCAAGAACCTGCGTGACTTGAACGACCGCATGGATGACCACTGCGCCTCTGCTTCGGCGCGCTACGGCATTCGGCTCGATGCGGCGCTCATCACTGGCATCGACCCGCCGGCGGATGTCGACTCGGCGCTGGCCGCCATCAACACCGCTCATAACCACGTTTCGAGCGAAATTAGCTTGGCTCAGGCCGCCGCTGACCAAAAGATCGTGCAGTCGCGGCGCGCGGTCGAGATCGAGACCTTGAATGCGCAAGCCGAGGTGGAGCCGCTCGTCATGCTCTCGGAGCAGCTGCGCCAGCTGCGCGCCAATGGCCCCGGTGCCCTGGAAGCCTACGTGCGCAACACCAAGCTGAACTTGTTCAAACGCTCACGCCAGCTGGTGCTGCTCGGTCAGGAGGGAAGCAAGTAATGGATTTCCTGATTGCGTTCTGCTTCTCGTTCTTCGGCAGCTTCATCGCCATGCCGTTCTTCCTGTTCTGGGTGCGTGTGCTCGGCTTCTACGTGGTCGTGCGCGAGCGCGAGTGCGTGGTGTTCGAGCTGTTCGGCAAGGTGCGGCTCACCATCAGCGAGCCGGGTATTCACTTCCCGTGGCTCACCCTGGGGCCGCTGGCAGCGCTGGTGCCGTTCTTCGGTCGCAAGCGCTCGGTGGATTTGCGGCTCGACCAAGTTTACCTGCGCAGCCAGCCGGTCAACTCGGAAGAGGGCGCGCCCATGGGCATCGGTGTTTGGTGTGAGATGTTCGTCAGCGATCCGCTGTCGTTCTTGTACAAAAACACCGATCCAGTCGGCTCTTTGCGGGCCAACGTGTCGAACGCGACCGTGCGCTGCCTGTCGAACATGAAGCTGTCCGACATGCTCGAGAACCGCCACCCGATGAGCCAGGTGGTGCGCGAAGAGGTCTCGGCCAAGTCGCGCGAGTGGGGCTACATGCTGGGCAGCACCTACATTCGCAAGGTGCACTTTCGCGACGTCGGCATGATTCAGCAGATCGAGCAGAAGGTCGTCAATCGCCTGCGCCAAGTCACGTCGTCCATCCAGCAAGATGGCGCCAACCGCGTGAACGTGATCCGCTCCACAGCCGAACGCTCCGCCGCCGTCGAGTTCGCGCGCGCTGCCGCCACGCGGCCCCACATCGTTGGCGCAGCGCTCGCGCAAATCGCCAAAGATCCGGTCATCTCCGACGCCCTGTTCGAGCTGATCGAAACACAAAACATGCTGCAGTCCTCGCGGCTCGAGGTGAACATCGTACCCAAGGGCACGCAGCTCATCGCTTCCGTCTCGGGCGCCGGCGGCATCCTGGCGGGCGGGCCGCCGCACTAACACCTACATCACGTCACCGTGCATGCATGCGTGCCGAGCGGGGCAACGTGCCTCGTTGCCTTGTAGCCACCCGTTGCGGTTAGCTGATGGATTCTTCCAGCATGAGCCGCAACGGAGGTTGGATGCGTTGGTGTGTATTGGGTTGGGTGACGCTGTTTCCCACTTGGGCTGGCGCGCAAACCGCCCCCTTGCCTGCTCCGCCGCCGGCACCTGCTGGCGCGACCGCGACCGCAGCGCCCGCACCAGCGCCCGCACCAGCAGCAGCGCCAGCTTCGGCGCCTGCCGCGGCTGCAGCCTCCACCTCGGTCCAGCCTGCCAAGCACAGCGGAATCGAGGCTCGTCGCGGCTTTCAGATGCACATCGTGCCGCTCACTGGCGTGTTGTTTCCTTTCGGCTCCGCTTCCGGCGCGCGCGGCGACTCGCTGAGTAATCGCTACGGCTGGCAGTGGGTACCCTTCGAGATTGGCCTGGGTGCCAAGATCACCGACGAGCTGTACCTGGGGCCGTACCTGAGCGTTGGCGTTGGCAGTGAGGGTGGCGACTTGGCCGTCGAGAAGAGGTGCGAGGCCGGTGACGACGTGATCGACGACGTATCTTGCAGCGCCGTCAGCGTGCGCATGGGCGTGGAGGTGCGTTACAGCTTTACGCCGGCCCAGCAGATGAGCGGCTGGGTCGGCTACGGCTTTGGCTACAGCATTGGCAGCCAAACCATCTCCGACGAGGGGCGCTACAGCGAAACACAAACGGCGCGAGGGCTCGAGCTAGCGCGGTTGACAGGCGGGCTCGATTTCAGGCTCACGCGCGTCTTTGGGCTCGCGCCGTACGCCCTGGCGTCGATTGGTCGCTACAACGCGCAGCGCACCGAGATCCGCAACGGTGAGGCGTCGAACGCCGATATTGCCGACCCCGCGACTCACGTGTGGGTGGGGCTGGGGCTCCGGATGGTGATTCTACCATGAAGAACATGAAGCTAGCCTGCTCCCTCGGGCTCCTCGCCAGCGCGCTTTACGGCTGCGATGGACAACAATACGTGGGCCCCGACACCGTCTTCCTGACCATCACGGACGATTCGACGGGCTCCGAGGTCGTGACTGCTTGCCATTACATTCCCGTCTTGCTCGGTTCTCGAGTCGAGAAGACGTACGTAGTCGACGACCTGCAAGCCACCCTCTCGCTGACGCGCACCGACGTCGTAGTTACGTTTCAAGGCTCTGGGGCGGGCACGGAGCCGTTTCGCGCCACCGTGGCGGAGATCGAAGCCCGCGGTAGGAGCGCAGCGAATCCACCCCCCGGCTACAACGTCGAGCTCGGCAGTGGCTGTGCGCCCGACAACTGACGCGCACACCAGCGAGACTACGCAAACGTCGATGCTGCACTGACTGGCGCGCTTGCTTGCTTCGCGTCGGTGCCACGACTTTCGACAGCGGCGTCGAACCGTACAGATTCTTGACCTGTTCCGCTTCGGTGCGGGCACGCTCGGCTTTGGCGATCAGGCGCGGGACTTCGCACGTGATGACGCGCCGCTGCGATCACTTATAGCGGCATTTTACGCAAGCACCGCCATTGGTAGGCGAAGTGACGAGTTGGCTTTGGCTAGCACGGCTCCACCAGCCGAGTAGCATTCCTTGGGCAAAATGGTGCAATCACCAGGCTCGAGCGCGAAAATCGTAGCTTGTCGAGTGGCCAGTGGCGCGAAAGTGCGATAGGAACCCGAACCTTCTGGAATCGGTTTCAGGATAGTCTGGCATCGGTTCCAGCGACCCGTGATGTTTGCGTTCGGGCTTGGAGAAAAGAGGCGTTTTTATGCGAAAAATGCGCGCTTCTGAGGCCGACCAACACCGCGATACCGCAACTGCGAAAAATTCCGGAGAGAGAGCCCGCCTCATGCACATCACTTCGAGCTCACGAATTTGCGCGGGGGTCCTAACCGCGCTGGTCGTCTCAACCGTGGCCGGAGCGTGCACGACGCGCCCTGACCGGCAGACCGTGAATGCGACCAACGCCGGGAGCTCGACAACCGGCCCGACGAACGCGAGTGGCGGCAACGGCAACCCGACGAGCGCGAGCGGCGGCAACGGCAACCCCACGAGCGCGACCGGTGGCAACGGCACCGGCACCGGCGGCAATGACGTTGGTATCGGCGGGATGACGATGGTGGGCGTCGACGATGCCACTTGCACCTCGTTCACCCCCACGCGCTACGCGAAGCTCACGCCGGAAGATCCGATCGTGGCGACCAAGATGGCGGCGCTCAATCAGTCGCAGATGATCGAGCTCATGCACGGCGGCACCGGGGAACCCACCTGGGACGAGTCCTCGTTCACCGGCAACGGCGTCCAGGCAGCCGGCATCAAGGACTTCATCATGCGTGACGGGCCGCGCGGCGTTCGCGCGGTGGTGGGCGAGTACAAGGCAACGTCGTTCGCTGTGGCCGAGGCCCGCGCCGCCAGCTTCGATCTCGACCTCGAGTACCGCGTCGGCAAGGTGACTGGCGTCGAGATGAAGGCGCTCCACCTCGATCTCATGCTCGCCCCCACGATCAACGTGCTGCGTCACCCCGCCTGGGCTCGCGCTCAGGAGACGTACGGCGAAGATCCGGTGGTGCTGGGCGAAATGGGCGCGGCCTACACCCTGGGCCTGCAGGAGTCGGTGCCTGCGTGCCCCAAGCATTTTGCTGGCAACAACACCGACGAGAACCGCACGACCGTGAAGGCTACTGTCGACGAGAAGACGCTGCGCGAGGTGTACCTGCGCGCCTTCCAGATGGTGGTCGAGAAGTCGGACCCGGCCTGCATCATGGCCGCCTACAACGGCATCAACGGTGAGTGGTGCACCGAGAACAAGCACCTGCTGACCGAGATCTTGAAAGAGGAGTGGCAGTGGAAAGGCTTCGTGCTCTCCGACTGGGAGGCGACCAAGGGTAACGGCGTGCTCTCGGCGAACGCGGGCCTCGATCACGAGCAGCCGACGAACAAGGCTTTCTCCCAGCTGCCCGGTACCGTGCCGGCCGCGCGCATTCAGGACGCCGCTCGTCGTAT
The DNA here is from genome assembly GCA_036261775.1 of Polyangiaceae bacterium. Lineage (GTDB taxonomy): Bacteria > Myxococcota_A > Polyangia > Polyangiales > Polyangiaceae > PMG-095. Next base: position 46,182 of record DATAKF010000249.1, read on the forward strand.
CCTCAACGCGCGCGCCAAGTTCGGCCAACTCGCGGACGGCTACCGCAGTGGCAACCCGAACAAGGACATCGGCAACACTCAGGCGCACAAGGATCTCGCGCGCGAGACCGCCGAAAAGGGTGCTGTGCTGCTGAAGAACGACGGTGTTCTGCCGCTCAAAATGGGCGCCAGTGTCCTGGTCCTCGGTCCGGACGCCAACAAGCCGGTCGCGGACACCACCATGGGCGCCCATGGCATGGGCGATCGCGGCAGCAGCAACGTCAGCCCGCCGTACGCGGTGTCGTTCGGCGACGGTCTGAAAACGCGCGGCGGCATGGCGGGCGCTACCGTAACCGTCAACACCGGCACGGACGCTTCGGTCGCAGCTGGCGCCGGCGTGGTGATCATCCCCGTTACGATGGGCCACGAGGACGAAGGCGAGGCCTTTGGCGGCGGTGGCGACCGCGCCACCCTCGGGCTGAGCGGCGTTCATCCCACCCACTGGACTGGCAAGAAGCCCTCGGCCTTCATCAAGGAGGTGGCGGCCGTCAATCCGAACGTGATCGTGGTCTTGGCGGTGGGCAGCGCGATCATCGTCGAGGACTGGATCGCGAACGTGAAGGGCATCGTGCAGACCTTCTATCCCGGCCAAGAGGGCGGCACCGCCCTGGCGCGTCTGCTCTATGGCGACGTCAACTTCAGCGGCAAGCTCCCGTTCACGGTAGCGACGGACGAGTCCCACTACCCGACCTTCAACAACACGGGCGCTACGGCTACCTACGAGTACTTGCACGGCTACCGCAGGCTCGAGGCTGCGGGCCAGATGCCACGCTTCTTTTTCGGTCACGGCCTGAGCTACACGACGTACGAGTACAGCGAGCCCAAGGTGTTGTGCTCGCAAGGCATCAGCGCGACGGGGCGCCTGAACGTGGAAGTCACGGTCAAGAACACCGGCATGGTGGCAGGCGAGGAAGTCGTGATGCTGTTCATCAAGCCGCCCGTCGATGCGGCCATCACTCGCCCGCCCAAGGAGCTCAAAGCCTTCACGCGCGTGAAGCTCATGCCGGGCGAGAGCAAGGCCGTGCAGCTCTCCGTCGCGGCCAAGGACATGAACTACTGGTCCGCCAACGGTTGGGCGGTCCAGAAGGGTGAGCACACCGTTTTGGTTGGTCCGAGCGCGGACAACGCCACCTTGAAGGCAGCCAAGTTCACCATCAACTGAGCTCGAGACAACCGAAGCCGGCTGCGGCAGCGCCACTCAGCGCCTTTCGCAGACGCAGCTGCATCAGCCGGCAGCCCGTGCACTGGTTAAGGAATACGCGTCTATGTTCGCTCGCTCCCAGCGTCCGTCACTAAACACACTCCGAATCCTCTCCCTCACCTTGCTCGCCGGAGGCACCTGCTTGCTTCCGCAGCCCGCGTGGGCGCAGGCGGACAAAGCGGATTCACCGGCGGGGGCTTCCGACCGGGACGAAGAAGAAGAGGAGGAAGCTGACGGCGAGGCGAACAAGGCACCAGGCTCCGTTGCCCAGACCGCGCAGGTCGAGACGAGCGTGTCCGCCAAGCCGACAGCGGTCCCGCCAGTTGCCGAGGAAGACCCGCGTGAGCCCGTGGACGCCACCGATGGCCTGTACCGCAGCAAGATGAAGCTTGGTTGGGACGGCAGCGCCGAAATCGACGTCGGCTACGCGCGCTATGACTTCTCGCTCACGAGCTACACGCCCGAGCGCATCAACGACTTCCGCGGCCGCTTCGTGATGGGGCCGGTGCTCGAGTACGCCTTCGACGAGAATCACTTCTTCCGGTTGACGGGTCAAGCCGTGGCTTGGGTCCGCGAAGAGAAGCAGCAGTACCAGGTCAACGCCGACGACGTGTACGTTCAGGCAGGGCGACGCAAGAAGTGGGACGTCAAGCTCGGCCGCTTCGAGACTTGGGTGGTGTACAACAAGGGCCTCGGCTACGACCGGTACACGCTCGAAGACACGGGCGCGATGAAGGAGGGACCGTTCAACCAGGCGCTTTTTGGCGCGGACATCTACGAGGTCAACGCGATTTACGAGCGCACGATGCCCGGCAAGCTGGCCGTTCACGCGTCCCCGCTCGATGTTCTCGGTTTCGAGGCGATTGGCTTGTACGGCTCGGGTAGTCAGACCACCAAACAGTTCGGCGGTCGCCTGGCGGCCGATCTGAACTTGAAATTCTTGCGCATCAGGGGAGGCGCTGAGTACCGCAAGGAGGAGCCGACCCAGGAGGTAACGAGGCAGGTGAACGGCGTCGACGTCCCGTGTGACAAGTGCTCGGACAAGACTGTGCTCGGCTTTGGCGGCGGTGCCGTCGGCAAACTGGGTCCGGTCGAGCTCGGCCTGAACGCAGCGAAAGCTAAACTGGAAACGTACAAGACGGACGGCACCGCGCTCGAACCGCCCGCGACGTACGACGTTACGAGCTTCGGCGGCTACCTGGAGCTGGATCCGGGCAAGCTTCTGCTCGAGCGCTCACTGATCGTCGGCGTCGGTATGAACCGTACCGAGAATCTGTACAACAACGAGGACTTCGAACGCCACGACCAGGGCGCCGCCTACATTGCCTTCCCGCTCGGGTTCAACGACGCGATGATCAAGCTGGTCCTTTCCAAAGCCGACCTGCTGTACGAAGACGCCGATCCTGCCACCGGCATCGTTACGGCGCGTACGAGCGACATGCTCGCCGGCCGCCTGCGCGTGCGCGCCTCGTTCTGAAGCGCCAGCGCCGTTCTAAGGGGCCGGGCCCCTGGCGCTTCGCAAAGAGCCTGGAACTTTGCGGCGGGTCCGCTGTCCGGATTGGCATGCGCTCATGCGGTGTTCGGTGGCGTGCCTGCTCGCTGCTGTTGCTGGTGCTGAGTCCCGCTACCCTGGCCGTGGCGGCTCCGCGCCAGGGCGCCCTGCCGCTCACCCGCGTGCGTCTGTACGAGACGGGAGTCGGCTATTTCGAGCGGGGTGGCGTAGTTCCGGCGGGTGAAACCAGCCTGCCAGTGCCGGCTGGCCACCTCGACGACGCGCTGAAGACGCTGGTCGTGCTGGGCGGCGACGTGAAGGTGAGCGGCGTCGCGTTTGCCAGCAGCGTGAGCCGCGACATGGCCAGAAAGCTGGCGGGATTGCCGGAGTCCGGCGATGCGCCGCTCAGTTTTTCGGAGCTGGCGCGGAGCTTCAAAGGGGCAGGCGTAACGCTTGCCACGACCTCGGGCAGCTTCAATGGCCGCTTGGTCGAGGTCTTGGAGCCGGGGCAGGGGGAGCTGGAGCGCTGCGCTTCGCCCTCTGACAGCGCCGCGAGCCCCGCGCCGAGCGGGGGTGCAACGGCGTCGAAAGACGGCTGTCGGCTGCTCGAGCGCGGCAGCTTGCTCATCTTGACCGCGCAGGGCGAGCTGCGGCGCGTCGCCAGCACGGACGTCGTGAGCCTGCGCCCGAGCGAGCCAGCGGCGCGTGCCCGGCTGGATGCGGCGCTCGATGCGCTGTCGCAGCGTGGTGCTCAGACGCGGCGCGATCTGGGTGTGCTCTCGTCGACGGGCGGCAAGGTCACGCTCGGCTACGTCGCCGAAGCGCCCGTGTGGCGCTCGACGTATCGCATCGTCCTCGGCGCCGACAAGGCCAAGCTGCAGGGCTGGGCGCTGCTGCACAACGATACCGACGAAGATTGGCGCTCCGTGCAGGTCGATCTGGTGAACGGTCGCCCGACGTCGTTCTTGTACCCGTTGGCGGCGCCCCGCTACGCCCGCCGGGAGCTCGTCACCCCCGAAGACGAGCTGCACACGGTGCCGCAGCTGTTCGACACCACCGTCGACAACCTCTGGAGCGCGGACATCGGCGACTCCTACGGTTCGGGCGGCATCGGTCTGGGCGGCCTCGGGGTGGTGGGGCACGGCTCGGGCGGCGGCGGCATGGCTGAGGGCTTGAACCCGCAGAGCAGCGAGCTCGACATCGGCAACTTGGCGTCCCTCACGCCGGCCGAAGGCGTCGAGGCGGCGGCGCTGTTTCGCTATACGCTGCCGGGCAGGTTGGCCCTGCAGGCCCATGGCTCGGCGTTGGTGCCGTTCCTCGATTCGGCCATCAAGGTGCGGCAGGTGGCTTGGTTCGGTGTACGCAGCGACGCTGCCGCGAGCGCCCTGCACGTGACCAACGACACCAAACAAACGCTGCCGGGCGGCACATTGTCGGTATTTGGCGACGGCGGTTTTGCCGGCGAATCGCTGTTGCCACGCGCCAAGCCGAACGAGAGCCACCTGCTCAGCTACGGCGTCGATCTCGATTTGGAGCTTTCGCGCCACGAAGGCGAAGCCACTGAGGAACCGCGACTGTTTGCGTTCGACAACGACCGGCTAGAGCAGCACTACCTGCGACGCCGCAGCGAAGCCCTGACGCTGAGCAACCGCAGCCAGAGCGCTCGCACCGTGTACGTCGAGCTGGACGTCGTCAACAACGCCCGCGTCGTTGGCGCCGCCGAGTTGGGCCACGACGGCGACACGGACAAGACCTACACGGTGCTGCAGGTGCCGGCGGGCAACGAGCTGTCTCAGTCGCTCACGCTCGAGGAAGGGCTACGGCGCGTTTTCGCTTTCGACAAGCTCGACTCGCGCACGCTGCGCGGCTTTTCGGCGATCAAGACCACCACCGCGGCGCAGCGCGCTGTGCTGCAGCGTGCGGCCGAGCAGCTGGAGCGCGCCGAGTCTCGCCTGGGCGCCAAGCCCAAGCGCGAGGCCGAGCTGGCTCAGGCCCTGATAGACATCGCGCGAATCCGCGAAAACGCCAGGATTTTGGGCGCCGTTCGCGCCAAGCAGGTGGACGGCATGGCCGAGCGCATCGTGCAGCTCGAAAAGAGCATCGTGCAGCTGCGCACCCGCATTGCCGAGCTGACCGTCGAGGCAGACGGCTTCACCGCCAGCGCTAAACGCGAGCTACGCCGCCTTTAGAAATCGATCGGCTCTGAACCGTACCAGAAGCCGCCCGTCACCGAGAACGGCTTGGTCGCGAGCTCCAGCATGCGCACGGCGCCGTCGGCGGGCTCGCCGGGCGCGTTGGGGCCGCCCAGATCGGTCTTGAGCCAACCCGGGTCGAGCGAGTTGACGGCCACTTGGCCTTTCAGATCGCCGGCGTACGAAATCGAAAGGCCGTTGAGCAGCAGCTTGCTCAGCCGGTAGGCGGGCATGTTCGGCTCCGCCTTGACGGCGTCGAGCTTACCGGCACCGGAGCTGACGTTGATGATGCGCGGCTCGTGGCCGAGCTTGAGCAGCGGCAAGAGCGCGTGGATCAGCCAATGGGCGCTGAGCACGTTGGTGGTGACGTTGCGCTCCAGCGCGTCGAGCGGCTCGGCGTGAAAGCCGGCGTTGTACTCCTGGATGGCGGCGTTGTTGATCAGCAGGTCGAGCGCGCCCCAGCGCTCGCTCACGGCCGTGGCCAGGCGCTGGCCCAGCCCGCGATCAGTGATGTCGCCGACGACGCCGCGAAAGCTTGGGAACTCCTGGCTCAGCGCCGCAAGCCGCGCGCCGTCACGAGCCACGCCGATGATTTCTGCGCCTTCGCGGCTGAAGAGCTGCACCGTTTCGCGACCAACACCGCGGGATGCTCCGGTGAGCAACACACGGCGACCTTGTAGGCGTGCCATGACGCCCCGAGTAGCACGAGATGCGGCGTTGGAGCTGGAAAGGCTCCCGAAACCCCAGCACTAAATGCTCTAAGTGACGTGAAAGACCCTTGCCCTCCGCTTCTTTTCTGGCGAGCGTGAGGCCGTGGACGAAGAAGACCAGCTAGTCCCTGTCTCGCCGCGGCACGCGGTCAGAGTCGGCGCGGAATACGCGGTCTGGATCAAGAAGGCGCCTCGCCAAGACTTCGTGGTGCGCACGATCATGAAGCGCGAAGCCAACGGCATGCCACTGATGTCCGCCGACATCGTGATCGCCGGCGAAGAGACACGCGCGAGCTTTCCGCTGGCTGCCAGCTACCCGCTGCACTTTCGCAAGACCTACTACCCAGGGCGCCTGCACGGGGATCCGCGGCAGGAGCGCGATCGGCAGAACGAGGCCGCGGAAATCCTGGGCATTCCCCCGGCTATCGGCGCCACTCACCAGATCTTTCGCAGCTGCTTTCTGCCGGGCAGCCCGTACCATCGCCTGTCGCCGTTTGGCGCGGAGCCGGAGGAAGCGAACCTGCCGATTGCCCGGAAGCTGCACGTCGCGCACGCGGCGGGCTTGTGGCGCTTGCTGGTCGACGCGTTCGACGCGCTCAATCGCCTGCAGCAAGCCGGCATCGCTCACGGTGACCTAGAGCTGCACAACCTGGTGGTCTGCGCGTCGCCGCTCGAAATGATCTTGATCGACTTCGAAGCCACGGTGCGCAAAGAAGAGCTGGACGAAGCCGCTTGGGCGAAGCGCTGCGCCGACGACTTCTTGCCCATGCTCAAAGAAGCCGTGCTCCTGCAATGCGCGCTCGGCGCCCAACCAGGCCCCCTCGCCGAAATGGCGCGCGCCCAAATCGAAAAGCTCTTCAAGCGCCCCGACAAGTTCCTGGACGAAATCGGCCAGCAGTCGAAAATCGCTTAGCGACTCCCAGATTTTACAGGGAGGCGGGGAGGCGGGGAGGTCCGCGAGCGAGAATTTGGGGCTTCGAACCACGAGGCGACGCAATAAGACTGCGCAGTTTCCGTGCGATGCCGCGCGCTTCGAACAACAAAAAAACTCGCGGACCTCCCCGCCTCCCCGCCTCCTGTGAATCTCGAGCCGTAGCATTGACGTACAAAACGCGAACGCCCCTTACGTTTCCGTAAGAGGCGTTTGCGTTGGCTGTTAGGCGCTGATCAGCGGATGAACAGCATCTCTTGGTAGCTGGGCAGCGGCCACAGGTCGTCCGCCACCAGCGACTCGAGGGCGTCGGCAGCGCCGCGCACCTGCAGCATCAGCGGCAGCACGTCGTCCTTGAGGTGCTTGGCTTCTGCTTCGACACCGGAGGCCTCGTGAGCGAGCGACTTCTCGAGCGCCGCGAGGCTCGAGTCGAGCTTGTCGGCGAAGCCCGAGACCTCGCCGAGCAGTCGCTTGGCGGGGTTCGACACGGCGGAAGCCGCGCTGAGCTCTGCTTGATACTTGATGGCTACCGGCAGGATCTGCGTCTTGGCCATCTTGACCACCAGCTTGGCCTCCACGAGCACCGTCTTGACGTAAGTCTCGAGGTAGATCTCGTAGCGGCTCTTCAGCTCGCGCGGGGTGAGCACGTTGTACTTGTCGAACAGCTTGATGGTCTCAGGCGTGTTCAGCTGCGGCAGCGCGTCCACCGTGGTCTTGAGGTTCAGCAAGCCGCGCTTCTCGGCCTCGCGGTGCCACTCTTCCGAGTAGCCGTTGCCGTTGAACACGACCGCGGCGTTCTCGTTCGCCAGCTCGGTGAGCAGCGTCTGGATCGAGGCGTTGAGCGTCTTGCCAGAGCCGATCGAAGCTTCCAGCTTGCCGGCGATGTAGTCGAGCGACTCGGCAATCGCCGTTTGCAGCGCGATCAGCGGGCCGGCGATGGACTGGCCACCACCGACGGCGCGGAACTCGAAGCGGTTGCCGGTGAAGGCGAACGGGCTGGTGCGGTTGCGGTCGCCCGCGTCCTTGGGCAGCTTGGGCAGCGTGTCGACGCCGATTTCCATGACGCCCTTGGCCTTGGACGACTTGGCGCCGCCGGCCTTGAGCTGGTCGAACACGTCAGCCAGCTGCTCGCCCAAGAACACCGAGATGATGGCGGGCGGGGCTTCGTTCGCGCCCAAGCGATGATCGTTCTGGGCCGAGGCGATGGCGGCGCGCAAGAGGCCACCGTGCTTGTGCACGGCGCGGATCACGCCGGCCGTGAACACCAAGAACTGCGCGTTCTCGTGCGGCGTGTCGCCCGGGTCGAGCATGTTGCCCTGGGTCGAGTTACCGAACGAGAAGTTGACGTGCTTGCCGGAGCCGTTGACGCCCGCGAAGGGCTTCTCGTGCGTCAAACACTCGAAGCCATGGCGGATGGCCAGCTTGCGCATGATCATCATCGAGACCTGCTGGTGATCGGCCGCCATGTTGGCGCTCTCGAACACCGGCGCGATTTCGAACTGGCCCGGGGCCACCTCGTTGTGGCGCGTCTTGGCCGGGATGCCGAGCTTGAGCAGCTCGCGCTCCAGGTCGACCATGTACGCGAACACGCGCTCGGGGATGGCACCGAAGTACAGATCCTCGAACTCCTGGCCGCGCGGCGGCTTGGCGCCGAACAGCGTGCGGCCCGAGTTCAGCAGGTCGGGGCGCGACATGAAGAAGCGGCGATCGACCAGGAAATACTCCTGCTCGGGGCCGGCGTAGGCCACCACGTTGGCGATGTTCTCGTGGCCGAACAGCTTGAGGATGCGCGTGGCCTGGCGGTTGAGCGCCTGCTGCGAACGGAGTAGCGGGGTCTTCTTGTCCAGCGCCTCGCCCGTCCACGACACGAACGCGGTCGGGATGTACAAGGTGGAGTCGATGACGAACGCGGGGCTGGTCACGTCCCAGGCCGTGTAACCACGGGCTTCGGACGTCTGGCGAATGCCGCCGTTCGGGAAGCTCGAGGCATCCGGCTCACCCTGAACGAGCAGTTTGCCTTGGAACTCACTGATCGCTCCGCCCTCGCCGTCGGGCGAGATGAAGGAGTCGTGCTTCTCGGCCATGGCGCCGGTCAGCGGGAAGAACAAGTGCGCGTAGTGCGTGGCGCCCTTGCTCGACGCCCACTCGCGCATAGCCGAAGCCACGACGTCAGCGACGGCCGGGTTGAGCGGCTCGCCCTTGTCGATCGTCTTCTTCAACGACTTGAAGACGTCCTTGGGCAGCTTCGCTTTCATCGCAGCGAGGCCGAAGACGTTGGTGCCGAAGAGCGCGTCGGGCGTCTCTTCGATGGTGGCGAAAGGAGCAACGGCCTGGCTCGCGATGGCTGCGACGGTCTGCTTGCGAACGCTGATTCCGGTCATGACTGTGGGTTCCTCTTCTTATGTTCTTGGGGTCTGCCGAGAAGTTCTTTGAAAGCGCCGGCGAGGCGAGGAGTCGATTTGGGGCCCGAGCAGGGCTGGCGTCCGCACGGCGGGACAGGCGTAACCGGGGCTTTTTTTCGGCAATGTTTCCGAAAAGCGTCGAAAGTTTTTGCTCAAAGATCGCTGCTGTAACTGCTCGAAACTATGAAACAATTTTGCATGTCCTGAACCGGCCGGATCACGGGCCAATCCGGAACCGGACACATCTGGCGCTGATTCGGCGACGCGCGCGGGTTCCACGCTTCCGGTTTCAATCGTCAGGTGGCCCCGAAGCCTCGAGCCTTGTGTCACAAGGCGCCACTTCGTCGTCGTGGGGCCGCATGTCCCGGCTCCCTGTTTGCAGGTGCACGTGCTCGCTACGCGCGCGCGGCTACGGGCTGTACGCGGCTCTTCAAGAAAGCGATCACTTCGTCTTTGGTGCGCACGGGCGCGCCTTCGAGGTGCACGAACTTGTCGGCCAAGAAGCCCCAGCGGCCGAGCATCATGTTCAGCCAGATTTCGAAGTAGTCGACTCCGTCGAACACGATCGCGTCATGCGCCGCGTATTCGGGCAGCGCTTTCTCGAACTCGATGGGGTGCTCGGTCCAGTGCGCGCGCGGCTTGATGTGATGCAGAATGTGATAACCGTCGTTGAAGCAGCGACGGTTGTACCTGGTGTTGATGCAGGTAATGCTCGACTGAAACGGATCTTCCGGGTGCTCTTGGCTGATGAAGCTGTGCTGGGTCCAGTTGCCCATCATCATCAGCGTACGCATCAGCACCAGCGGAATCACGAACACCACCAGCGCCGCTTCGGGCCGCAACCAAAGCCCTAGGCCCACGACCGACCAATAGGCGCCTTCGCCCGTCAGCACGCTGCGGAAAAGCTTCCAGTTCTTGCGCTTGAAGAAATACAGGAACAGTTCTGGCAAGCCGATCAGCAGGAAGCGAAGGTAGTACCTGAGCCAGTGGGTGATGCGATTGCGCGTGAAGCGCATCGTGGAGCTCAGGTCGTCGGGCAGGTTCTCTTCCCGGTGGTGCATGCCCATATGGTGGGCAAAGTACGTGTTCGGCGTTTGCCCAAAAAAAGGACCGAGCAGCCACGGAATGACGTGGTTCAGGCTCTTGTAGTCTTTGTTGAACAGCTGGCGATGCGACGTGAAGTGCAGCATCAGCGTGAAGCGATCGAGCACCACGCCCATGAGCAGGGCGAAGTACACGGGCGCCACGTACCAAACCGAAATGCCGATGGCGTAGGGCCAGAAGAACAAACTGACGCCGACCCCCGCCACGAACGCGCACTGCAGCATCAACCAAACTACGGAAGTGTCGCGGGCGTCGTTGAGCATCCGCGCCGTTCCCGCTAGGAAAGACGGGGCGGACGCTGCACGAGGGTCGGTCAGATTCATGCGGGCGGGTACTTGTCGGACGCCGTCACTTGTTCGTCAAGGCTGCGACGCCCGGAAGGACCTTGCCCTCCAAGAACTCGAGCGAAGCGCCGCCGCCGGTCGAGACGTGGCTCACCTTGCTGGCGACGCCGGCCTTCTTCACCGCCGAAGCGCTGTCGCCGCCGCCGATCACGGTCGTGGCGCCGGCCGCCGTCGCCTTGGCCAATGCCTCGGCTACCGCGAGGGTGCCCTTGGCGGTGGCGTCGATCTCGAACACGCCCACCGGGCCGTTCCAGCAAACGGTCTTGGCCTTGAGCAAGATCTCCTCGAACTTGGCGATGGTCTTGGGGCCGATGTCGACGCCTTCCCAGCCAGCGGGGATCGAGTCCTTGTCGACGACCTTGGTGGCACCGACGGTGCGAGCCTTGAAGTCGAGCTTGTCGGTGACGACGAAGTCGTCGCCGAGCACCAGCTTGTCGCCGGCCTCGGCCAAGAGCTTCTTGGCGAACTCGACCTTGTCGTTTTCGCACAGCGAAGAGCCGATCTCTTTACCCTGCGCTTTCAGGAACGTGTACGTCATGCCGCCGCCGAGCAGCAGGTAATCGACGCGCGGGAGCAGGCTCTGAATGACGTCGATCTTCGACGACACCTTGGAGCCACCGATGATGGCGACGAACGGGCGCTTGGGATCGCCGAGCGCGGAGCCCAGGTAATCCAGCTCTTTCTTCATCAAGTAGCCGGAAGCCGCCTGCGACACGAACTTGACGATGCCCTCGGTCGAGGCGTGGGCGCGGTGAGCGCTGCCGAACGCGTCGTTGACGTACACGTCGGCCAGCTCTGCCAGCTGCTTGGCGAAGGCCGGGTCGTTGGCTTCTTCTTCGGCGTGGAAGCGCAGGTTCTCGAGCAAGAGCACGTCGCCTGCGTTCAGCGCAGCGACGGCCTTCTTGGCCGGCTCGCCCACGCAGTCGTCGGCGAACTTCACGTCGACGCCGAGCAGCGCGCCGAGCGCCTTGGCCACGGGGGCCAGGCTCTGGTCGGGCACGCGCTTGCCATCCGGACGGCCCAGGTGGCTCATCAAAATGGTCTTGGCGCCCTTTTCGCGCAGGTACTTGATGGTCGGCAGCGACTCCTTCAAACGCTTGTCGCTTTCAACCACGCCGTCTTTGAGCGGCACGTTGAAGTCGACGCGCACGATGACGCGCTTGCCCGAGAGGTTGAGGTCTTCGACGAAGAGTTTGTTTTGAGTGCTCACGAGGAGCGCGGTAGCAATTCTTGCGGTCGGGATCCACGAGCCGCCTGCGCAGCTTCGCGAGACAGTGCTGTAAGATCATGATAATAATGAATAAATCAGCGTTTTGGCCCGCACTCGTCATGGCGATTTGCGGGGCTTCGGCCGTGCTCGGCTGCGATCGGGAGGCCCGGCCTGGTGCCGCCCGGAAGCCGGCGGACGCCCCCGCAGCTGCGGTGGCTCCGGCGGCGGAGCCGAGCGGAGACGTGGCGGGGGAGAGCGAGCAGGAGAGGGATGCAACAGGAAGGCGCGAAGGCGCGAAGGATTTTGGGTTGGAGCAGGCGGCGGGTGGAGGTGGGCTTGCTCACGCGACGGGGGCGCAGTTGCTTGCGAGCATCAAGGCGAGTGGGAAGCGGGGGACGCTGGTGAACGCTTGGGCATCTTGGTGTGGGCCTTGTCGGCGGGAGATCCCGATGCTGCAGGCATTGGCGGCGAACTTGAAGCCACAGGGCGTGGAGATCGTGCTCGTTTCGGTGGATGAGCCCAAGGACGAAGCCAAGGCGCAGTCGTTCTTGAAGGACAACGGTATCACCCTGAGGAGTTACTTGGTCGAGGGTAGCGTTGCGGACTTCAAACTGGCCATCAACCCGAACTGGCCTGGCATGTTGCCGGCCTCGTTCTTGTTCGATCGCAGCGCGCGGCTGATTCACTTTTGGGGCGGCGAAGCGTTCGAGAACGAGATCGTGCCCGTGGTAGAAAACTTCTTGGCGGGCAAGGCCGTCGAAGCCGAGACGCGCTTCGGCCTGGCGCCGGGCAAGGTGAATCCTTAAACGGCCGGGCTGCGCTCGGGGGTAATGTGGGAAGAACTGAGAGCGGTTCCGCATTGCAGATTCGCACGACGCTATCCACGCCTTCTCAGCATGAGACGTAAGCTTGCTCGGCTTGCCTCGAAATGGTGCAGCTCCCGCGGCTAAGTAGCTGTAATTGCCCCCGGCGCGGCTTGGCCCGACACTTGCGAAGAGGGGAGGCATGTCGCGTGATGCCGCCGTCACTTTCGCCCCCAAGTCTTGGTCGTTCGAGCCCACGGGGCGCCTCGTGCACCTGCGCTGGGCGGTGGCGGAGATTGGCATCAACATCGAGACGCCCAGCGCCGGCCTAGACGCCGCCGAGCGCGCGCTGCGCATCTTCAGCCAGCGCGCGGTCGCGCTGATCGAGTCGATGGAATCCGACAGCGATAACCTGGCCGACGCCTGCTACACGGCCGAGCTCGGCATCGCCGACGCGCGGAGCTCGCTCGTGCAAGGCCAGCAGCTGCGCGCCGAACGCGCTCGGTCGCTGCACGAGGCGCGTCGCAAATTGCACCGCGCGCTGATCGTGGTGGCTGAGGCGATGGCGCGCGAAGGCGCCTCGCGCAACTCGGGCGTGTCGGGCTTCGACGCGCCCGAGTTGAGCTCGCTGCTCACGTTGCGACAGATGTTCAGCGCCTTTCGTGGCGGCTTGATCTCGGCAGGTGAGCAGCGCGCGCGGCTGAGCTGGGCGCTCGAAGTGGCGGCGGCCGAGCTCTCGGTGCTGCTCGCCAACCCGGTCTTGAACGACCTGCCGCTCCGCTCGCAGCAAATCATCCAAGACCTGTCGCGCCGCGTGACGGCTTGGGGGCTTCGCCAACCCGACTTGGTGCTGGGCCGCAGCCTGTACCGCGAGGCTTCGACCATTCCCGCCATCACCGACGAGCTGTCGAGCCATCCGCTGTTGGTGGAGCACGACGAGCAAGCACTGTCCGAGCTCTCGGCCTTACTCGCCAACGAGCCCACCGGCGCCCTGCTCGAGAGCACCGTGTTGGCTCACCTCTCGACCCTGCGCGGCCTAGACCAAGAGCTCGACCGCCTGGAGCTAGCGCTGATTTACGGCGCCGCCGGTGTGCTGGGAACGTTGAGCATCCGCGTGGGCGACTTGCGGGCCCGGCTGTCGCACCCGTCGCGCGCTGCTGCGTCGTGGTCGTAGGAAGGGGTCGAGGAGTTAGGGGTCAGGGGTCAGGGGTCAGGGGTCAGGGGTCAGGGGTGGATGCGAGCTGGCGCTCGCTCGGTTTGTCCACCAGCGCCGATCGCAGCCGCCCCTGCTCTCTCTAACCCCTCCGCTGCCTGATCCCTGATCCCTGACCCCTATTGAAGCGGCCCCGTCCAATCGAACCGCCGCTCGTGCTCCGCCGGCAGGCCCTGCGCCAACCGGTCCATCGCCTCATTGCCCAAGCGATCGACGTGCTCGTTGCCCACGTGGCCCGAATGACCGGCTACCCAGCGGAACTCGACGTCACGGCCAGTGAGTAGCTCGTCGAGCTTTTGGAGTAGGTCGAGGTTCTTGAGTGGATCGCCCTTGCGCTTCCAGCCGTTCTTTTTCCAGCCGGCCATCCACTGTGTGCAGCAGCCGATCAGGTACTTGCTGTCGCTCACGATCAAGATCTTGGTGTCGAGCTTCTTGACCGCTTGCAAGGCGGCGATGGCGGCGCCCATTTCCATGCGGTTGTTGGTGGTCAAAGCCTCGCCACCAGCCGCCTCGAGCGCTTTGCGCGTCTCGACGTCTACCAGCACGAACGCCCACGCACCTACACCGGGGTTGCCACGACAACCGCCATCGGTGAAGGCCACGACTCTCGACATGCGCGCTGGAGCGTCGCGCACGGGGCGACCCTGCGCAACCGGCCCTCGGGAAGGTCACAAATGGGCTATGAAACGGCTAGAGCCCAAAACCCCAGGGAGCCCTCATGAGCGACTTCGATCCCGAGTACGTCTTCTCCCATCATTCGGCCAGCCCCGAGAAGCTCAAGAGCTACGAGGCCGTGCACGAGTCCGCCAAGCAGTTTGCGCAGGTAATCTTGAAGAGCGTGCCCGACTGCGCCGATCGCGACAGCGTGCTGCACCTCTTGCGCGAAGCTTCGATGCTGGCCTGCTCGGCCATCTCGCTCGACGGCCGTTTGAAGTAACTCAAGCGTCGCCGCGTGGGGGAGGCTCGGCCGAATGCACTGCGCCTTGGGCGCTCCCTCGCTGCGCTCGGGCCGTGGTCCTCCGTGGACTGCGCCCACTCCGGGTCACTTCGGCCGAGGGGGGCGGCGCGTGCCGCCCCCGAGAACGATGACCCGGCGCTTGCCGAACACTGCCGTAACCTCCAGCTTGCCGCCCAGCGCTTCGACGTAGCGGCGCAGCGTGGAGGTCAGGTGGTCTTCGCGCCCTTCCAGGCGTGACAGCTCCGACTGGGTCATGGCCGCGTTGGCGCCAACTTGCGCTTGTGTCAGCGCCAAGTCTTGCCGCAGCGCCTTGAGCGTGAGCTCCTCGGTGGCTTGGGAGACACGCGCCTGCACGCGAGCACGTGCTTCGGGTGAGAGTCGGGCTTGCTTGAGGCTCTTCCAGGTCTTGTTCATGGCGTGACGTTTAGCAGAGTCGAGGAACGGTCGCAGTACTGCCGCCAGCGCTGCTCGGCGTGCTGCACCGAGTCGCCGTAGTAGCGGCGGTCGAGCGGCTCGCCCCGGATGGCCAGCAGGCGTTGGGCCGGAAAATCGAGCCCGAACAGCACCCGCAGCTGAGGCTGCACGTTGTCGATGCACAGCTCGCGCAGGCCGCTGCCGGAGCCGAGCACCCCAGGTGGCGTTAGCCCCATCAGGCCCAGCAGCTCCAAGAAGCTGCCGCGGAGCCCAGTCGGAGCTGCTGGCGGGGGCGGCGAAGGCGAGCCGTGCGCCCAAGGGCTCGCGTTACCGGCCAGGCGACTTACGTGCAGTTGGCGCTGGAGTCGCTCGACCTGCCTCAGCGCTTGCGCCGCCAGCTTTGGCTCCAAGCGTTCGAGCCGCTCGCGGAAGACGCTCGACTCCAGGCACAGGCGTACCTCGTGGTGCCACGTGAGGTAGTGGTGCACATGGTCGAGGCCCGGTACGTCGAGCTCCGGCCCGGTGCCAGAGCCGGTGCCGTCGAACCACAGCAAGAGCCGGCTGAGCCTTTCGGGCGCCATCAAGCCGCCGACGCTGGCTGCCAAATCGATGGCCGTGGCCACTTCTTCGGCTAGCGACGCGGGTAGGCTCTCGAACCACGCGGAGAATTCCGGCTCGGGGACGACCTGGAACATGGTCCCAGCATGCCTTCAACGGCATATGCTGTCAAAGACATGCTGGGCACGACCAAGCCCGGGCAGCGCGAGCAAGCGGGGTGGCGCTGCAGTCGCCTCAGGGCTCGGGCAGCGAGTGGTAGAGCGGCAGGCCTTCGGGCGCCGGGAAGAACGCCAGGGGTAGGCCGGTAGTGATGCTGTTGCTGGTGATCAGCACCTCGGGCGTGACTGGGTCACCCGGGCCCTTGCTCACCACCAGTTGAGCGGGGCTGAACTTGCCGAAGTTGCCGTCGGCTAGGCCCACCCACAGCGCGTTGCCCTCGTCGAAGGCGGGAGTGGCCGGCAGCCCCAGCACGTCCATCGTGAAGGAGTGGCTCGCGGTGACGGCTTGGTTGCCCATGCCGTCCAGGTCGGTCGCCGCAAGCTCGAACACATAGCTGCCGGAAATACCCCACAGGTTGCCGGCCTTGTCGAAGGCCAGCTCATCCACGCCGAGCACGGTCTCGTCGGCCGTGGCGTTCGTAACGGTTAGCGCCAAGTCGGGCGGGTCGGTGTCGGAAGTCTCGAGACGCGCGGCGTCGAAGCGAGCCAGCGTTGGGCCGCCCGCGACCCACAGATTGCCAGCCGCATCGAAGGCGATGCCGCTGTTGTTCACGACCTCGGTCAACAGCACGTCTGAGGTCTTTTCACCGGAGGTCGTCAGATCTTCCGCCGCCAAGCGGTGAATCTCGTCGCCGCACGCGCTCAGCCATAGGTTGCCTGTGCCGTCGAACGCGATGTGGTTGATGAACGGGTAGCACTCGATCTCGGGGACGGTGATCGTGATGTCCGGCTCGCGCGTGCCCGATTCACCCAGCTCGGCCGCAGGGATGCGCACCAGCATGTCGCCCCCAATCACCGGTCCAACCGCCCACAGGTTGCCGTTGCGATCGAACGCCACCGACACTGCGCCCGGCGCATCGATCGCGACGGAGGCATCTGTCATACCGGTTTCGGCGATGGCTTGCGACGTGAAGCCAGCTAGCTCGTCGTCCTTGCCGGTCGGCAGCCACAGCTTGTTGCTGCTCGGAATGGCCGTGTACGTCACCTTGACGGTGTGGCTGTCGCCGTCACCCAGGCAGAAAGACGGCTCGGTGACGACCGCGTCGTATACCGTGCGGACGATGGCGTCGGCGTCGAAGACGCGCGCGGCCGTGACGGCGTAGGTGCCAGTCTCGACGTCTTCGAGCGAACCTGCTTCGTCGAGCGCGTAGTCGTGGGCACCACTGAACGAGACGTCGGGCTTCACACCGTCGGGCAGGCCGGTCACCTCGAGGACCAACGTGCCGGTGCCAGTCGTGGCGCAAGCGCCGCCGGCTCCTCCTGCGCCACCCGCGACTTCACCACCTTCGCCACCTGTGGGCTTGGCGGGTGCGGCGCCGCCAGCGCCGCCAGCGCCGCCGTCGCCATCGGAAATTGAGCCGTCTTCGCCGCAGGCGGCGGCGAAGAGCGACAAGGACGTGAGACCCAGAACGGGAACGAGGTAGCGCAAGCGCATCATGCTTTAAGTGCCTCCAAAGCTGTTTCTAAGAAGCCCTCGCGAGGGAAGCAAGCGCGCAAGGCCGCGAGACGTTCTGCGACAGTGTCGTGAAGCTTCAACCCGAGCGACTACGTGGTTCGACGCGCCCGGGCCGAGCTTGCTTCAATTGGGGAGGCGAAGCTTACCAGCGGCCCTGAATATTCCCCATGAACCCGTAGGGATAGCCCAGCTCCAGCGCGCTCGCGTCGTCGAGGCGCTTTTGCTGTTCGGCGCTCAAAACCAGCTCGGTGGCCTTCACGTTGCTCTCGAGCTGCGCGATGTCGCGCGCGCCAAAGATGGCGGAAGACACGAGCGGCTTGTGCAACAGCCACGCGAGCGAAACCGCTGCTGCCGTCGTACCGTGCTCGGCAGCCACTTCTTTGGCGACGTCGAGCACGCGCCAACAGCGATCGTTGTCGAAGCGCGCAAAGCGTTCCTTCTTTTCACCGAGGCGGGAGCCGGCCGGCGGCGGCGCCGTGCGCGAGTACTTGCCGCTCAGAAAGCCGCCCGCCAGCGGCGACCACGGCAAAATGCCGAGGCCCATTTCGCGGCACAAGGGCGCGTGCTCCCGCTCCAGGTCGCGCACGACCAGGCTGTACTCGGCCTGCAAGGTGACGAAGCTCGAAAGGTGCTGCGTCTTGCTGGTCCAAAGGGCGTTCATGAGCCGGTAGGCAGCGTAGTTGGAGCAGCCAATGTACAAAACCTTGCCCTGCCGCACGAGGTCTTCGAGCGCGCGCAGCGTCTCTTCGTCGGGCGTGTCGATGTCTTGCATGTGGACCTGATACAGGTCGATGCGATCGGTCTTCAGCCGCTTCAAGCTGGCCTCGACGCAGCGCTGAATGCGGTAGCGTGAGGCGCCGCTGCGGTTCGGGCCGTCGCCCATGGTGAAGCGAAACTTCGTGGCCAAGACCACGTCGTTGCGGCGGCCTTCGCGCTCGAACCAGTTGCCGATCACGCGCTCGCTCAGGCCGTCTTGACCGTACACGTCGGCGGTGTCGATGAAATTGACGCCCAGCTCGAGCGCGCGGCTCATCACGCGCGAGGCCGTTTGCTCGTCGCTGCCCAGCTTGTGCATGAACGACTTTTCGTCGGCCTCGCCAAAGGTCATGCCGCCCAAGCACAGCTCCGACACCTTCACGCCTGCGCTACCTAGTCGCTTGTATTTCATCGCGTCTCCTCGATGCTCGGGCCCCGCGCCCGCGAGGTTTCGGACTTAGCTCCTCCTCCTAGCCGGGCCAACCCCCCAAAGCCCCGAGTCAGGCGTCAGCGAATCCAGATCTTGGTCCCGCAGCTCGCAGCGCCCTCGTTCTACGCTGCTAGGCCGGCGGTTAGGCTGCGGGCGCGTGCTCGAGCGAGTTCTCGATCCACTCGAGCACCACGGCGCTGCCCAAGGCCGGAATCCGCGACTTGAGCTTGCGCTTGGTGCGCGCCTCCAGCTGGCGTGCGCGCTCGCGGGAAACGCCCAGGCTGCGGCCAATGTCCGCCAGCGAAAGCTCTTCGGCCGGATCGGCCATCAGGCGGTGCTCGGCGATGTAGCGCTCACGCGGATCCAGCTCGGACACGGCGCGCGCCACGGCGCTCTTCATGCTGCCGCCCACCTCGTGCTCGAACAAGCTACGCTCTTGATCGTCCGGCGCGGGCAGCAAATCGACCAGCCGCACCGGCGAGTCGTCCAGCACCTTCACGTCGAGAGAAACGTCGCGCGCTTCGAGCCGCTGCACGAGCTTGCGCAGCTCGTCCGGTGTTACGCCCACGCGGTCGGCCACCATTTGATCGGCGGCTTCGCCTTCGCCCATCAGGTTCACGGCGCGCACGCGCTCGCGGCGCAGCTTGAAGAACAAGCGCGAACGGAGCGGTCCGGAGCCGCCGCCCACCATGCTCCACGATTTGATGACGTGGTCCAAGATGTAGGCGCGCACCCAGTGCGCCGCGTAGGTGACGAAGCGAATGCCGCGCTCCGGCTCGAACTTGCCGAGCGCGTGCACGACGCCAAAGTTGCCTTCGGCGATCAGCTCACTGACCGGGACGCCGTAGCGCCGGTACTTCATGGCGACGGCCACGACGTGCCGCAGGTTGGCCCGAGCCAGCGTGTCGCCGGCTGCGCGGTCGCCGTCTTTCCAGCGCAGCGCCAGTGCCATTTCTTCGTCTCTTTCCAGGCGCGGGGCGCGCTTGGCTTCGGCGAGGTAGAAGGCCACGTTGTCGTTAGAAGAAGTCATTGCGATTACCTGTGCTCGGCCTGGGGCGGCAGAGTCTGTGAACCTACTGGCAAAGTTCGTGCCCTCAACGTTGAGGGCCGTTCAAAGCGTCGTCGATTTTGCGCAGCGCCTCGTCCAGTGCGAGGCGAATGGTGCGCATCGTGGCGGGTGACATGCGGCCGCGGTGCGCTCCCTTGCGGAACGTCATCATCAGGCGACCCACGCGCTTCATCAGGTCGGCGAAGTCCTCGGCGTACGACTCCCAAGGCTGCTCCTCGGTGAATCGGGCATAAAACTCGTCCACCGTGCTGCGATTCGTCTCGAGATCGGCCTTGCCGGCGTCGGTGATGGCGTACACCTTGCGGCCGCCTTGCTCGACTACCCGCGCGTGCTCGAGCTCTTCGAGCATCTGCAGGGTGGGGTAAATGACACCGGGGCTTGGGCGATAGGAACCGCCCGCGCGTTGCTCGATGTGTTGAATGATTTCGTAGCCGTGGCGCGGTTGTTCGGCGATGGCTTCGAGCACGAGGTAGCGCACGCCGCCACGTTCGGCGCGGGGCGGGGGCTCACCCATTGCGTCAGCCCACCAGGGGCGACCGCCGCGGCCACCGCCGCCGATGCCGCCGGGCCAGCCGCGACTACCCCACCAGGATTGTTCCGGCCCGCAGCCGTGGTCTCGATGCATCTTCATCTTCTCCAAACAAAACAGCTACTTACGGCCTCGTAAGCGCTCTCGATATGTCTCGCGATATGTCGTTAGACATGTCTATAGATATATCTGCCACACCGTCAAGGCTTGGAGGATGAAGTTTTGTGAGGGGCCTCCGTGACTGTCTCGGGGGCGGGACGCCGCCCCCTCAGCCGAAGTGCATTCGACTGAGGCTCCTCCCACGCGGGTTCGCTTCGCTCACAGGACGTCTCGGAACGTGAATCCGGTGAGGGCGCCATTTCCATCATTCGTAAGGACGTCTTGCGGACACGCGTCCGGACATCTGTCCGCGTCGGTGCTCAAGCGTCCGGCGCTTCGGTTGCCCTTTGCGTAGGGCACCCAAGCAACGGCGCGGGGTGCTGACGTCTCTGACGCTGCCGTCGACCATGGCCTGCGGCGATGCCAAAGACAGCGGCATCGACGGTGGCCCGGCGCCGATGCTGCTACAAAAACGAACCCTTCCCGCCCTCCTGCGGATTCGTTCTCACTTGGTCTGCGGAGTGCTGGACGACGCGGGCGTTGCGGAGGGCGCGCCTTTGAGCTTTTGGCCCGCTTTCTCGAAGGCTTCGCCCGTCGCGGTGACGGCTTTGTGGGCTACCTCGTCGGTCTTTTCGGCAGCCTTCTCGAGCGCGGCGCCCGTTTTCTGCGCGGCTTTGTCGACGTGTTTGCCGGCCCGCTCTACGGGACCTTCAGCTTGCTTGTTGTCATGACAGGCGCTGGTTAGCGCCAGAACCAAGCCGAAAAGAGCGACGTGCTTCACGGCCCGGAGCTTAGGGCAGCCGGTTACTTTCGCCAACGGCGGCGCGCTCGCGAAAGCGCGCTGGGGTCCTGAAAACCCAACCGAAAAGCGATCTCCTTCGTCGGCGTGCCGAGCCGTTCCAGCTGGAGCGCCTGCGTTTGGCGCGCTTCGTCGACCAGCTGCTCGAACGAGCTTTGCTCCTGGCGCAAGCGGCGCTGCAGCGTGCGTGAGCTGACGCGCAGCGCCTCGGCGACGTCGGCCAGGCTGCGTGACAGGCCTTGTTCGTCGGCCAACAGCGGCCGCACGCGAGCCGCCATCGAATCGTTCGCCGGCAAGAGCGAGAGCGCGCGAGCCGCCTGGCGCTCCAGGGCGGCGCCTAGCAAATCCCGGAAGGCGTGCATGGGCCGATCGACCAGGCGCGCTGGCAGCACGATGCGATTTTCAGCCTGCTCGAAGCGCGGCACGACGCCGAAATGGTCGGCCAGCGTCTCGACGTCGCCGAGCGCCGCGTGCGCCAGGTCGACGCTCACCGGCACTGCGTCAGGCTCCACCAGGGCGCGCAAACCTTCGAGCACCTCGACCAGCGCGCACTCCGCTGCGATGGCGCCGGCCAAACGGCTCGCTCCCGGGTGCCGAAACCGCACCGCGCAGTCTTGGCCGACGGGCACGAGCGTGAAGCGCTCTCCATCGCCCCATAGGCGCTGGTAACCGAGCGAGCGCGAGAGTCCCTGTCGAAAGGTCGAGCCCGTCACGAGCAACAGGCCGGCGGCGCCGTAGCTCTCGTCGCTGCGGGTCAGCGCCAGCTCCCGGCCCAAGCCGTTCGCTCCCAGCCTTTGGGCTGCTGCTTCGAGCAACTGGTCGGCGGCGGCGTACGGCACGCGCGCGGCCGACGGCTGCAGCGCCGCCAGACTCAGTCCGGCTTCGGTCAGCAGCGGCGTGACCGCGACAGCACGCGCCTGCAGCAGCTCCACCAGTCGGAGCACCATCGCGGCGGCGATCGTTTCAGTGCCGGGCACGAGTCCCCGCGGTTGGCGCGCGAGGCACGGCGTTTTGGCGCCCCAGGCTACCGGCGATCGGCAGCAGCGGTCCTAAGATTTGGCTCGTCATGCGGCGGTTGTTGCGAATCCTACTGGTCACCCTGTTTACGACAATCTGGGCGCGTTTTCGACGCGGTCCCGCTCGGCCTGCCTGGGGCTTTCAGTTCGAGTGGGTGGTGGGCTTTTTGCGCCGAGATTTCGGCGAGTCGGCGGCTTGGCCCTACGCCAAGCTGCGGCAAGATTTGAACGGGCGACGCTACCCGAACAGGTCGCTCGAGCAAGTGAAGCTACGGCGGTCGACGCTCGGCGGTGTGCCCGCGCTTTGGTTCACGCCGCCGTCGGCGCGGCCCGGCGTCGTGCTGTTCTTGCACGGTGGCTCGTACATCTTCGGTTCAGTCGAGACTAGCCACGCCGACATGGCTGCAGGCCTAGCAGTGCGGAGCGGCGTCGAGGTCGTCGGCATCGACTACCGCTTGGCGCCCGAGCATCCGTACCCTGCGGCGCTGGACGACGCGCTGGCGGCGTTCGACGAGCTGCTCGAAAGCGGTCGTGATCCGTCCGAGATCGTTTTGGCAGGCGATTCGGCGGGCGGCAACTTGGCGCTCTGCCTGCAGCTGCGGCTCCGCGACTTGGGGCGCGAACAGGCGCGCGCCGCCGTGCTGTACTCGCCTTGGCTCGACCTCACCGCCAGTCGCGCGTCGTGCCGCGCGGGCGACGCGGTCGACTACGGGCAGACGTCGTTTCTGCTGCAGCATGCGCGCGACTTTGCCGGGGACGTGCCGCTGTCGGATCCGCGCGTCTCGCCCATCAACGCAAGGCTCGAAGGCTTGGCGCCGCTGTTCGTCGTGCTGGGAGGGGCCGAGCGGCTGTTCGACGAAGGCTCCGAGCTCGTCGAGCACGCGCGCCGCGCCTCCGTGGAGGCCGAGCTGTGCGTGGCCCAAGACCTGCCGCACAATCCGCCCGCGCTCGTCGATTTTCATCCGTTGGCGGAGCAAGCCTTCACGCAGTCCGGCACTTTTATCGCTAAAACGTTAGCTGGTTGATTGTTGCTCCAGCAGCAACACGCAGGTGCAACCGCCCCGATTGTGCAGCCTGGCGGCGCTCCTTAGCCTGTTGCTTCAAGGAGCTGACAAATGACCGCTGTTCGAGTCCGAGAAGCTGAAAAGGTGCTGTCGTCGCATCGCCAATTGGAAGGCGCTGGCTTCATCGTACGACGCCCGCTACCCGCGCCCGGTTTGATGGCGCTCGATCCTTTCTTGCTGATCGACGAACTGGGACCCATCGAATACAAGCCTGGTGAGGCCGTCGGCGCGCCCGACCACCCGCACCGCGGCTTCGAGACCGTGAGCTACGTGCTGGAAGGCGAAGTCGTGCACGAGGACTCGGCCGGGCATAGCGGCACGATCAAAGCAGGTGGCGTGCAGTGGATGACAGCGGGCGGCGGCATCATTCATTCCGAGACGCCATCGGCTGCGACGCTGGAGGGCGGCGGCCGCATGCACGGCTTCCAAATCTGGGTCAACCTGCCCGCGCGTCTGAAGATGACGCGCCCGCGCTATCAAGAGCTCGGCGCCGAACAAATCCCGAGCGCTCAAAGCGCGGACGGCTTGGCCAAGGTGAAGATCATCGCCGGCGAGGCGCTTGGCGTGCGCGCCGCCATCGACACGCATACGCCCATCGTCTACCAAGATTGGTCGCTCGAACCCGGTGCCGACGTCACGGTCTCGCTCGACGCTGCCCAGCGCGTGCTCGTGTACGTCTTCTCGGGCAGCGCCAAAGTCGGCGATCAGGCCCAAAATGTGGGCGAAGGCCAGCTCGCGGTGCTCGGCCAAGGAGACGCCGTGCGCCTGCGCGGGAGCACCGAGAAGGGCCGGCTGCTCCTTCTCGCCGGTGCGCCTCTGGGCGAACCCGTCGCCCGCTACGGCCCGTTCGTCATGAACACCGAAGCCGAGCTACGCCAAGCGTTTCAAGACTATCAATCCGGTCGCATGGGCGAAATCACCCGCACCGCCCAAGTCGGCTAGCGCCGGCCTCGCTTCGAACCGCACGCTTTGGGCTGCTGTCATCCTGGCAGCTCATCGCGAGCGCCTTCGAGATTCACAGGGAGGCGGGGAGGCGGGGAGGTCCGCGAGGCGAGAATATTTTGGGTTCCGAGACGTCCGGCGCCAAACGGAGACTGCGCAGTTTCCGTACGTCATCGCGTGGTTAGAACAATAAAAAACTCGCGGATCTCCGCGCCTCCCCGCCTCCCTGTTATCTCGGGATTGGAACTACGCTGCCTGATGCGAATGCCAGGCGACGCCAACGCATGCGTTTCGGATCAGGCCGGATCACACGGCGGCGGCGAGCGCTTCGGGGGGGGCTCCCAGGCGTTCGGCGAAGGTGCGAAACTGGTGGCGCAGGTCGAGCGGGTGTGGACCTTGCGCGACCGCGAGCGTGATGAGCAGCGCGTCGTCGAGCTTGCCTTGGGCGACGAGTTGCTCGATGAAGAACGCGCACGCGTCGACCAAATGTGCCGGGAACGCCGGAAAGTCGAGCGCGCGCACCAGCGTGCCGGTGAGCTCGGGTGAGGGGCCGCGGTGGCGGAACAACAGCAGCAATTTCTCCAGGTTGGCGTAGGTACGCAGGCGCACGGCGACCCAATCGGCGTCTTGCGTCGGCTCAGCCAGCAAATGAGCCGAATAGGGCAGGGGCAGCGTCACGCCAGCGGGCAACGCGGCGGGCGTGCCCACCACGAACAGCGAACCGTCATCGACCACGCGCGTGATCTCGAAGCCGGCGCGCCGCATCAGCGCGGGCAAAGTGTTGGGGCTGTAGCTGACGAGGTGCACGTTTTGAAAGAAGTTCTCTTCCAAGAGCCCGTACGGTTGATAGACGTTCGGCACCTCCACCAGCAACGTGCCGCCGGGCGCCAAGAGTGCGCGTAGCTTCAGCAGCGCGCCGAGCGGATCGTGCACGTGCTCGAGCACGTGAAACCACTGCGCGTGGTCGAAGCGCTGCTCGCCCGGATCGAAGTCTTCGAGCGCGCCCGTGAAACAATCGATGCCGGCCTGCCTCGCTTGCTCGGCCTCTTCTTCGCCGGGCTCGATGCCGAACGCGCGCAGCGGGCGCTGCTCTTGCATCAGCTTCAGTGTCTTGCCATGGCGGCAACCGACCTCCAGCACCGTGGCGCCTTCGCGCAGCCCGAGCAGCGTGAGCGCGTTTCCAGCCTGTTTTTGGTGCCAAGCCAGCAGAGCTTCGTCGAAGCCTGGCTGCCCTGGCGCCACTCCTTTGCCTTGAGCGTTGGGGTAGCTCACGCCGCCGTAGTGCTTGCGGTACGTCGAGCGGTAGTACTCGGCCATCGCGGCCGCGCTGGGACGCGGCGACACGTAGACGGTGGCGCAGGCTTCGCAGCACAGGTTGCGCACCGGCATGCCGAAGCGCCCCTTCTCACCCACCACGAGGCCGGCGCTCGCCCCGCACAGTGGACAGGGCACGTCCTCGGTCGCCTCCGGAATCTCCAGCTCGGGCATGCTGGCCGGTCAGCAACATGCGTTCCATGCCTAACGCCTGCCGCTAGGGCGTGTTTTCGCAGCCGTCAAGACGCTGACGCGCGCCAAGCCGTTGGCGCGCCGTCAGTCGCTTGACGCTTTCTCAGCGGCTCTTGCCGTCGATGTGCCGAGTCGGAATGCTCTGCACGTCGACGTCGTCCAGGCAGCGCACGTTGATGGCGCGCGTCTCGACGCCGTTCGGCCCCGTGCCACTCGCGAACGGCTTGATGCCGCACACCGAGCAGAACAGATGATTGATCACCTTGGTGTTGAAGCGGTAGTCCGTCAAAACCTCGGTGCCCGACAAGAGCTTGAAGCGCTCAGCCGGTACGAAGCGCAGCAGGGTGCCGCTGCGCCCGCACATCGAACAGTTACAGGTGTTGGCAGGTTCGGTGAGGTCGAGCGTGACCTCGAACCGAACCTTGCCGCAGTGACAGCCGCCCGCGTACGTCTTTGCTTCCGCCATGAGGCGGCGAGCTTATTCCGCGCTGAAGCGATGCACCATCACGTGTTTGTAGGTCTGACCCGGCTTCAAGATGACCTGGTCCTTCCAGGCCGGAACGTTGATGGCGTTGGGGTACTTCTGCGTCTCGAGGCAGAAGCCGTCGTACTGGTTGTACGTAGAGCCCTTGCCCTTGTTCGAG
>DATAKF010000258.1:0-6059 GCA_036261775.1 Polyangiaceae bacterium
GATCGCCATGCTGAGCCCGAACGCCAGACGGGCGCGCATTCCGGAGGAGTACGTCCTGACTGGCATGTGGAAGTACTCGCCGAGCTCGGAGAAATCCATGGTGAAACCGACGACTTCGTCGATGTCGGCGCCGTAGATGCGGGCCACGAAGCGGCAATTTTCTTCGCCGCTCAGCGACCTGTTGAACTCGCCCGAAAAACCGATCGGCCACGAGACGAGGCCGCCCCAGTGAATCTTGCCACTGTCAGCTTGTTCGGTACCGGCAAGCACGCGCAGCAGCGTCGACTTTCCGGAGCCGTTCTTGCCCAAGATGCCGACGTTGGTTCGCGGCGGAAACGTGAAGGAGATCCGATCGAGGACGACGTTCGAGCCCGAACGCGTCTGGTACGACTTGGTAACTTCGGACAGCTCGATCACGTCAGCTCCAAACGGCGTCGAGCCATGCGCTCGAGGCTCAAGCCGCAAAAGGCCAAAACCAGGATCCACATCAGTGCGTAGGATGGGTCCGCGCTGCGCGCGTCGTAACCCGGGAACCAGCCAGAGCGCACCAGCTCTAGCGCGTGCGTCAACGGGTTCCAGAGTATGATGCTGCGCATGGTCTTGGGTAGTGATTCAACCGGGTGAAACACGGCCGAGAACCAGAAAATCACCCGCAAAACGCTGGGAAAAAGCCGCTCGACGGTTGGGGTGAATATGCTGAGGCCACAGCTGAGTAGGCCCAAGGTCGCCCCGAAGCCGGAGGCCAGCGCAAAGCCCAGGAATGCCCGGAGAAAGCTGTCGATCCGCGGTGGGCCTTCGTACAGTGCTAGCCCTCCCAGGAACAGCGCCATGACGCCCAGGTAAGTGACCGCCTCCAAGAGCGCGCGGGCTATCACCAGGTCGAGCGGTCGGACTTGGGGGTAAAAGAGCAGCCCCTTGTTGGAGTCGACGGCTGCCATGCAGCGCTGCGCGGTATCGCGGAACAGCGAATAGGGCACGATACCCGTGGTCAGGTAGGCGACCAGAGACAGACCGGACGGAGCGATCCGTCCGAATACGCTGTAGAAGGCGATGAACATGCCAACCATCAGCCCCTGGGAGATGAAGGCCCACAGGTAGCCGAGCTGATTGTCGCCGAAGCGCGTCTTCGTCTCGCGGAGCAAGAGCGCCAACACGACGTGCATTTGGGTCAGCGCGCCACCCATGCTCACTCCCTTGGGTCGGGAACCGGGCTGCCGAAAATGTCGGGCACGAAGAACCAGGCTTGACCGTCATTGCAGGCAAGGCGGTGCAGGGGCTGCTGTGATGCGCCCAAGGTGATGTGCAGCGCACGACAACTCCGAGCACTGGCGGCGGCGTATGGAGCTTCAGCGTTCACGGTGGCGTCGCCGATCCGGGTTGGGACGCCGCTGGGTAGGGCGGCTACTCGGTCGAGGACTCGGCGCTCCGTCGCGCTTACCGCGGGCACTGTCCGTCCCGTGTCGTTCGCGTCGGCCACGTCGCGCGCCGTTGGCTGCCGCACCGAGGAACAAGCGAGGGGAAGTAGCAAGAGCAGGAGCGCTGACCAGCGTCGTTCAGTAGCGCGTCCGTCCATCGGTCCCGTCGAGTCCTTCCCGTAACATTCCGGCGCCATCATGCTGCGAACCGGGGGAGCACGCAACCGGCCGAGCCAGAGGCGGTCCCATGCGTTGATGGACCCGGGGCGGCCGGGCTTTCCGGTATCCGCCCTCGTATCCGGCCGAAGGAACGAGCCGATATTGAAGTAAATTTGCGAGGTTGATGAACTTTTCTTACATGCTTGGCTCCGCGAGCACCGCTCCAGCCCAGCGGATGCCCGCAATGGCGGGGCCGGCCGCGGGCGGACGTCATGCCCCCCCAAAGCGGCGCCGGGGCCGAGCTGGCTACGTCGGTATGCGATGCGCTCGCGGACCGCGGGCTATATACCGCGCCTCATGGCCCTCTTGGATCAAGCCACGCACGTGCTCTTCGACATGGATGGCGTCCTGCTCGACACCGAGCCGCTCTACACTGTCGCCTACGATCGCGTCATGGCGCCCTACGGCGCGAGCCTGGATTGGGAGACCAAGTCGACGATGATGGGGCGCGCTGCTCCGGCCAGCGCACGCCTGGTGATCGAGAAATTCGGCCTACCGCTCACACCTGAAGAGCTACTGGCGCGGCGCAAGCCCATTCTCCAGGAGTTGTTCGCGAACGCACCGGCCATGCCGGGCGCGGCCGAGCTGGTCGCCAAGCTCAAAGCGCGTGGCTGTCGCTTGGCTGTCGCAACCAGCAGCGCGCGTCCGTTGTTCGAGCTGAAGACACAGCATCATCCGTGGTTCTCGCATTTCGACGCCGTCGTCTGCGGCGACGACCCGCTGGTGAAAAATCCCAAGCCTGCCCCCGACATCTTCCTGGTGGCTGCCGAACGGCTGGGAGTGACCGCGGACAAGTGCGTGATCTTCGAGGATTCGCCGGCCGGCGTCGAGGCTGCGCTCAAAAGTGGCGCTCGGGTCATCGCTCTGGTCGACCCACAAATGGCGCGTACGGCTTACCAAGGCGCGCATCTCGTGATCGAGAAGTACGCCGAGCTCGACTGAGCAGGCGCCAGGCCAGTCGGAGGTGTGCTTCACTCGTAGGCGATGGAACCTGGCCGCCGCGAAGACCACCCCGAGGGTTGGTGGCGCGCGGCGCACCGGCGTCTTCGCGCGCCAGCTCGAGGAGTGTGCTTTTGGTACCAGGCGCTCGATGTCGCCAAGGCCAGCGCGTCCTGCCGTTACCGCATGGGCAACCTCTGCGAGCTGCTTTCCGGTGTCGACATCGTCGTCAGTAGGGAGCTGCCGCGCCAGGTGCGCGCCCGCGTTACCACGGTGTGCATGATCCGGCCACTGGTCACGCCGCCATTGCTCGCCGAGCTTCTGGCACTGCGGAAAGCGGGCGTTCGCCTGATCGCCGACTTCGACGACCTCCTGTTCGCCGGTCGAGTGAGCGGCTTGCCAGGCTCGGTCGGCGGCGCGACCTCCACAGCACTGCTCGACGCGCGGCTTGCGGGTTACGCAGCCGCCTTGACGGCATTCGACGCCTTCACCGTGTCTACCCGCCCACTGCGCGACCAAATTTTGCGGTGCGTACCCGCCGCCAAGGTGGCGGTGGTGCCGAACGGACTCTCGGAGGCGTGGGTTCACCAGGGCCGGGCCTTGTACGATGCATTTCAGCCCGGTGAGCCGCTCATCATTCGCTACTTCGCCGGCTCCCCCAGCCATGACCAGGACTTCGCGACCGTCGTCGAGCCCATTCGACGTTTCCTCTTCGACCAACCGCAGGTGCGACTGGAGCTCGTCGGGGCGATCCGTGCGGACCTTTCCGCGTTCCCCGAAGGACGCGCCGCGGTCTTGCCGCCCGTGCCCTACGAGACGCTCCCAAGGCTCATCGCCAAGAGCTGGGTCAATATCGCTCCGCTTTGCAGCAGCGACTATGCCGAAGGCAAGTCCGCGTTGAAGGTGCTCGAAGCAGCTGCTTTTGGCTGTCCGACGTTGGCGTCTCCCAACGATGACGTGAGGCGGCATCACGCGCAGGGCGCTCCCGTTCGCCTCTGCGAGACTGCCCAGGACTGGCAGCGGGAGCTGGAGCATTTCCTCGATATGTCGCGGCGGATGGAGCTCGGGCAAGCCGCCGGGCGCTACGCCGACGAGCACGCCATGGCTCGAAGCTCGCTGGATGCTTGGCGAGCATTGGTGCTCGAGGGGGCGCGCACGTGACGAGGCTGCCCGTAACCCTCGAACTGTCCTCGCCCAACGTTCTCCCGATGAAGGCGCTGGCGGGCATTCTCCGCGATCGGCGCCTGCGCGTGAGCGTGCGCGTGTTCAGAGAACGCGACACGCTCCCCGAGCGCGGTGTGCTCCGGGTGCTACCTGCCTCCTTCATCGAGCCTGCAGTGAGCCTGCTCTGGGGGGACGATATCGGCCGCTACGACGCTCGCGACCACGAGCTCGGCTTGAGCCCGGCGGTGTGGACGTCGGGTTGGGACCGGTGGCTCTATCAAGCGGGTACCCCCCGCGCGCTCCGCGGCATTCCGGACTACGGTAAGCCGTGGGTGCTCGTCGGCCCGTCCGTACCGGGCAGCGTGGGGAGCGTGCAGGCGCGAGTAGGGATCCCGGGTGCTCAGCTCCATTTCCTTTCGGTGACCGCGCGAGCTCCGGAGGGCTCGGTGGTGTGGCTGCCGACGGCGCGCGCGGCGCGGTTTCTCCTTGCTCGCGTCGAGGCGGTCTTGGCCAGGCGTGGAGCGCTGGCGCTCGATGCCGAGCGATCGGGACTTCCGGTCGTGGTCGAGGCGCCATCCGAGCCCAATACGGAGCAAATATGGGTCTCTGCCGCTTGCAATGTCGTGCCGGAAGCCGTGCAGCACGATCCACGGTTCTGGAATAGCGTCGCAGACAGGCTCGCTGGAGCAGGGCCAGCCAGCGTTTGGGGCACGCGCTCGTGGGTGCTTCAGAGCCGTGAGGCCGTGCGCTCGCAATCTGGGCTCATCCGCTGGGCACGCAAGCTCCAAAAATGGCGCCGAGATCCCGTCTCGTTCTGGCGAGATTCGAGGTTCGTTCGTTGGCTCGGCTGAGGATCAGCCGCGATCATGTTGCCTGGCCGACCCGGTCGAGGTCCGCCAGCCGCCGGACGCCTTGCCGTTGGCAGCTCGGACTGGGTAAGATCTACCTCGAGGTGCGGAGGAAACTTTCATGAGGCTTCTCGATCACTACATTGGCAACGAGAGAGTGCTTTCCTCATGAGCGAGAAGAAGGTTCTTGTAGTGGGCGATAGCCATACCCAAGCCCTTGCCAAGGCTCACGGAGCTCGGGCCGGGCGGCAGCTCAAGTCAGATGACGTCCTGTTCGAAATCAATTGGCTAGCGAAGCCAGACAATAGCCGCGGCGATTTGCCATTTGCAGATGCGCTCGACCGAGCGGCGAGTCTAGGACCCGACGATGTGCTGGTGATCTCGGTCGCTGGAGCACTGCATAACGGTATCGGCCTGCTTCGACACGAGAAGCCTTTCGATTTCTTCACCCGGGACGATGAGACCATGACACCTGCCGAGGGATGCGTCGTCGTGCCCGAGAACGCCCTCTGGGACACGTTCAAGATCATGGCCGAGCCGAACAAGAAGATCACCGGTCTACGAGCCAAAGCTCGCTGCCCTGCCTATCACCTTGCGACCCCACCGCCCAAGGAGGACAACGATTTCATCATGGCTCGGGTCACGCGCTATCGCGATCGCTTGGTGGCCGAGGCCGGCGTAAATGCTGCCGCCACGCGCCTGAAACTCTGGAAACTGGAGATGCGCGTGCTTGCCCATCTCTGCGACCAGTGGTCCATCCGGTTGCTGCTGCCTCCGGCAGAAGCGCAGACGGCCGAGGGCTTCCTGAAGCCCGAATACTGGGCCAACGATGCCACGCATGCGAACGCCGCCTACGGGGAGCTGGTTCTGCGACAGCTAGAAGCCGTCGTACGGGCGGCTTCTCGAGTCCAGGAAACCGCTTGAGGAGGAGCTGTTGAGCACACACCCCTACAAACAGCTTTCCGACAAGGCCTTCTGGCGGCGGTCAGTGGGCAGCGTGCCGTGGCGCGAGGTCGACCCCGTGGGTGCGTTCTCGCTTCGGATCACCCCGGAAACCAAGGTAGCCACTGCAGGGAGCTGTTTCGCTCAGCACATTGCTCGGCACCTGAGCAAGGCTGGATTCAATTACTACGTGGTCGAAACCGGTCACCCAATCTTGCCGGCCAAAGTCCGCGAAAAGCACAACTACGGCCTCTTCTCCGCTCGATACGGCAATATCTATACGGCGCGCCAGCTGTGGCAACTCCTCCAGCGCGCTTATGGCGAGTTCTCGCCCGAAGAAGACGCCTGGATCGAACCGGATGGCTCGGTCAAGGATCCCTTTCGACCGACGACGCAGCCAGGGGGATTCGTCTCGGTTGCCGAAATGCATGCGGATCGTCGCCAGCACTTGGCCGCGGTGCGAGAGATGTTCGAGACGCTCGACGTCCTGGTCTTCACCCTGGGTCTTAGCGAGTGCTGGAGCTCGCGTGCG
>DATAKF010000271.1:0-3438 GCA_036261775.1 Polyangiaceae bacterium
TGCACGCCGCTGGTAGTGCCACCTGGCCTCATGGTCTCCCCGCTCGAGGAGCCTGGAGAGGGAGAGGCGCCCACGACCGTGAGAGCACAGATCGAAGCCCACCGCGCCGCGCCGACATGCGCCGGCTGCCACAACATGATCGACCCGATTGGGCTCGCGCTCGAGACGTACGATGCGATCGGGAAGTACCGGACGCAGTACGACAACGGGCTCCCGATAGACACTACCGGTACCTTGCCGAGCGGCGACCAGGTGGACGGGCTGCCGTCGCTGGTGGCGGCGCTCGCCAAGTCGCCGCAGTTCTTGCCGTGCGCGGCCCACAAGCTGGGTACTTATGCCCTCGGCGCGGTCGCGCCCGAGGCCAACAATGGTCAAGTCATGACGCAGTGGTCGACGGGTGAGCTCACGCTCCGCCGTTTGCTCAAAGCCATCGTCACTCACGATTCGTTCACCTCGCGGAAGGCGGAAGGGCAGTGAAGCAATCCACGACGCGCAGACACGTGCTACGGGCGGCCGGGGTTGCCCTGGCGCTGCCGTGGATGGAGGCCATCAACGCGAGGCCGGGGCACGCGGCAGACGCCGCCGCTCCGAAGCGCTTCCTGCCTGTGTACTTCCCGAATGGCGCCTCCGTGCTGTGGTGGCGAACGACGGGCAGCGGAGCCGGCGACGCTTGGACGCTCTCACCCCTGCTCTCCGCCTTCGAGCCGTTCAAAAAGAAGATGCAGCTCATCCGCCAGCTCGGAAACTTCAGCTGGCGCAACGACCTGCTCTCGATGAGCCCTGCGTGGAACACCTACCGCGAGCGCAACGACTTCTGCGGGGTTTGCAAGATGCCGTCGGGCGCGTTCATCGCGCCTTCTCACTCCCGGGATCCCTCGGCGCTCTTGAACTGCCTGGATGGCGACGCTTTCCGCAGGAGCAAAGGGCAAGACCAGGCGACCAGCCCCATGAACGGAGAGACGGTCGATCAGCTGCTTGCTCGCAGCATGCCGTCTTCCACTCCACTCGCGAGTATGCAGCTCGGGCTGCTGGACGGCGTGGGCGGGCTGGACGAGCGGCACAGCGCGATGTCGCGCAACCTTTCCTGGAGCAAAGAGGGCACGCCGCTGGGCAAAGATCTCGATCCCAAGCGGGTGTTCGACAAGCTCGTGGCCAACGGCGCGGGAGCCACCAACACGGACCCGGACGCGATCGCGCAAGCCGAGCGCCGTCGCGCGCTGGACGCCAGCGCCCTCGATGGCCTGTTGGACAGCGCGACGGCGCTTCAACAGCGCCTGGGCAAGAGCGACCGCGAGCGCCTCGATCAGTACCTTACCGGGGTTCGCGAGCTGGAGCTCAAGGTCAACAAGGTGCCGTCCGGAACGCCCGGTGGCGCGTCCTGCACGCCCATCATGCTGCCGGCCGACACGAAGGCAAACGACACGCGCGCCCAGGTGATGAACGACTTGATCGTCATGGCGCTGGAATGCGACGTCACCCGCGTCGTCACCTACATGCTGGACAACAGCCGCTCCGACCTCGTCTACTCTTGGGTGCCCAAGCGCGATTGGGAGAAGCAAGGCGCGACAATCGGTGGCACGTGCACCGCCTACCACGAGTCGCAGCACCACACCGGCATCAGCCCGGACTTCGCTTCCATCACGCGCTGGCACATCGAGGTCATGGCGGACCTGCTGAAGAAGATGGACGCCGTGAAGGAAGCCGACGGCCGCACGCTGCTGGACAACAGCCTGGTCATGTTCACCAGCGATATGCACCATGGCGACCACGCGTCGTTCGATCTCCCGATGGCGCTCTTCGGAGGCGCCGGCACCTTCCGCCAAGATCAGCTCGTCTCCCTGCCGGAGACAATCGAGGACATGCGTCAGTTGCGTGACCTCTACTTCACGGTGCTGAACAACTACTTCGAGCTGGGCGTCGCGAGCTTCGGCACGGACCTGCGCAGCGTGCCAAACCAAGTCATCACCGAGCTTTTGGCGTGACGGCGCGACGCGGCAACCTCGCAGGGGGCTTCTGGCTCGTGCGCGTCGGCGCGGCGTGCCTAGTCTCGACGCTCGCTTGCGGTAGCGAAGATGCTTCGCCCAACGGACCGAGCGGAGGCGCGGCCTCCGGTGGTACGCAAGCGGGGGTGAGCGGCGGAACGGCCGGCGCTCCCGGCGCGCAAGCAGGCGCGGCTGGCGTGGCCGGAGGAGCGCCCGCGATGGCTGGTCAGTCCGGCGGCGCGGGCGACTTCGCGGGGGCTGGAGCCGGCGGCAGCAGCGGCTCGGCTCAAGGTGGCGCAGGCGGTATGGCGGGCTCCGGGCTTGGCGGCTCCGGCGGAGGCGGCGGGGTGCCGACCACTCCGTCGGGCCCCAACGTAACCGCAGCGAAGGCGCGGCACGAGCACCGCTTCCGCGCGAAGGATGCGGACGCTGCCGTTTCGTTCAACGACAACAGCGAAATCGCGGTGATCGACAATCGCGCCCCCAAGCTCGTGGGCAAGCTCGTGCTGCCGTTCGGCGGCGTCGGGACGAACGCGGGCACGCTGGAGGCAGGCGGCGAGTTTTGCGCGCGCCGCGGGTTCCATGTCTTGGGCGTCGCTGCCTTCCAGGACTACGACATCGTCAGCAAAGGGGCCGACTTCTTCGGTGACGCACGGCGCACGGTTTTCGAGGGCGTGCTGCACACGCGCGAAGGTGAGTTCGCCAGCATTCCGATGACCCGTGCCGACGGCGTGGCGCAGCGAACTCAAAAGGCCCTCGAGTACCTCCAGGCCAAGTTCCCCGACGAGGGGTGGGGCTACTACCTCGACGAGGCTGGGGCCGTTCGCTGGTCCGACGTCATCTTCTCCGGCTTCTCTCATGGTGGGTCGAACGCGCTCCGCTTCGCCTTTTTGGTCGGCGCAGCGCGGGCCGTCTCGCTCTCCGCCCCGCGCGACAACTTGTGCACGACCATGGACATGAGCTCGTGCGGTGGCGTCGTGGCTACCTGGCTGAGTGAGACCCCGAAGACCGCCAAGGACCGCTTCTTCGCCATCACGGGCAAGTCGGACGACCAGCACCTGCAGCACCTCTTTACCATGGCCAAGGTCGGCTACTCGGGGACCGCAACGTCCATCCAAGGAGCCGAGCCGCCCTACGGAGACTCGCACCGGCTCATAGCGGACGCGGCTCACACCGACTTCTGTCAGAGCGCCACGTACCAAAAGGCGTGCAACTACGTGTTCGGCGTCCCGACCGAGAATCAAGCCGGTGTCCCAAACTGACGCTCCCTCAGTAGGTTGGCTCAGCGGATGCGGGCCACGTCTCGACGCGCGCCATGGCACAGCAGGAAGCACTCCTGCTTGTGAGCGTCGGTCCGCCCCCCGTACGGCATCGTTAGCTGACGAAGCGCGGCACTCGCGACGCTGATGTTACTCCCCGAGCTCAACGGCAAGGCCTAGATCTCTCGTGCGGCAGC
>DATAKF010000305.1:0-17355 GCA_036261775.1 Polyangiaceae bacterium
GACTACAAGATCAGCGACAACGTCGGCGTTGGTCCGCAGATCGAGCTCACGCAGAACTTCACCCAGGAAAAGCTGACCAGCTTGCCCGTCGGTGGGAACGTAATGCTCAACATGGGCCTCAACAGCACGTTCTTCATGTTCCTCGGCTACGAGACGAACAAGAACAGCAACACCTACGAGAAGGTTGACGACATGGGCATGGTGACTGGCACCGAGAAGCACAACGTCGCAGGCCGCCTGACGTTCGTGCACAACTTCTGAGCCAACGCTCGGAATCACCCTTACCCGGGCGGCGGTCGGACGGCAGCAACGACCTCGCCCGGGCTTTTTTTGTCCCGGCGCCGCGCCAGCGCGAAAGCCGGCGCGTCCTTCTAGCCGCTACGTGCTCAGCCGCCCGCGGTAGCGGCAGCCAAAACGTCCGGATTTTTCGGCAGTTTCTTGATCAAAGCCGTCAGGTACGGCGTCGCGCGTTTGTCCTTGGCGACGACCAGCGCGCGCGCGACCAGCACGCGCACCAAGATGGGCGACTCGTCCGGCGGCAGATCCAGCTTCGTCAGGCGCACCGTGGCCGAAGCTGCCTGCTTGCTGGCGACATCGGTGAGCACGCCGACCCAACCCGAGAGCGGACCGAGCGACGCCTGATACTTGGCAGCAAGTTGCTTGGCGCCCGCGACGTCTTCCTTGGCGAGCAGCTCGTAGACGCGCTCGAGCAGGAGCGGCAGCGCCATGCCACCTTCGGCGGCGGCTGCGGACGCTCGCAGCGCTTCGTCGAGCTTGCCCTGCAGGCGGCGCAGGCGCGCCAGCCGACGCAGATGCACCGGACGCAGCGTCTCGACCG
Organism: Polyangiaceae bacterium; assembly: GCA_036261775.1. Classification (GTDB taxonomy): domain Bacteria; phylum Myxococcota_A; class Polyangia; order Polyangiales; family Polyangiaceae; genus PMG-095. Next base: position 839 of record DATAKF010000305.1, read on the forward strand.
AGCGCTTGCTGAGTAGCTTGTCCGCCAAGACCAGGTTGCCGGTTTCGAGCGCCGCGTCGATCGCGACCAGCTCGCCCCACGGTTTGTCCGGCGCAGCCATGGGTTCCAGCTTGTCCGGCGTCGGAAAGGCGCTGCCGTTGATGATGCCGGGCGCGGCGTCGAGCGCCGAGAACGCGGGACCCACGGCGCTGTTGCCGAGCGCCTCGAGCGCGCCCTTCAAGTCGGCGATCTCGAGCGATTCGTAGGCGACCACGGCGCGCACCACGGCGACGTCGGCGGAGGCAGCATCCAGCCCTTCGATGGCTTTTTGAGCTTCGTCGATGCGCCCGCCCAGCAGCGCCACGCGCGCGGCCAAGGTGCGGGCTCGCGGATAAACGCCCGAGAACTGCAGCGCGCGCAGAGCAGCTTTGCGCGCCACTACTTCGTCGCCCGCTTCGATGGCCAAGAAGCCGAGCCCGGAGGCGAGCGCGGGCGTCATGGCCAGCGTGATGGCCGAGTCGATGGCTTTGGAGGCGGCCGCCAGGTCTTGCCTGGTCAGCGCCTTGGCGGCGTCGACCATGGCCGGCACCGCGGCGAGCGGCGCCGGGAGCAGCGCGATGTCGGCGGGCTGCAGCTGCGCTTCGGGCGGCAGCTCTTCGGGGCGATCGCTGGCGATGACCCAAGACAGCGCCGAGAGCGCGCGCGTCGAGGGCGTGTCGCCGGTCTTTTTGCGCAGCGACTCGATGACGGGCTTGGCCGCCTCGCTGCCGCGCTCCAAGAGCAGCAAGCGAGCGAGCAGCATCTCGGCCGGCGCCAAGTCGGGAGCCAGCGCCACCGCGGCTTCGTAGCGTTCGATGCCGCGCGCGTCGCCCGCGCGCTCCAGCACGGCAGCTGCCGCCAGCTGGTAGTACGCGTCGGTGCCGGCATCCTTGTCGCTGCGCGCGAGCACGGCCGCGCCCCCCGCGACGTCGCCTTCGACCAAGAAGGAGGCGATCTTGCCGACCAATAGCTCCTTTTCGGGCAGCCCTACCTGACGACCGCGGTACACGGCGGCGTCGATGCCGCGCGTTTCGCCGGCGACCAAGAGCGCGTTGAGCACGCGATTTTGCAGCCAAAGTCGGCCGGCACGCTGACTGCGTGAGTCGAGCTCGAAGGAGTGAGTGAGTCGATCATCGGTCGCTTTGAGGTCCTTCGGGTTGCCTGTCTTGAGCAGCTTGTCGACCTGGGCGTTCAGTGAGTCGGCTTCGAGCGCGCGAGCAGCCTTGAGCCTACGCGAGTACTCGAAGGTGCCTCCGCCGGCCGCCGCGACCAGCACGGTGGCGATCAGGATGGCGACGGCGCCGCGCGATTTCTGCTTGGGCGGCTTTTCCCAAGCTGGCGTCGCGCCGCCGCCCGGCTCGTACAAGCCGACGCGCGCTAGATGGTCGAGCACCACCGCCGGCGCGGGGTTGGCAGGATCACCGCCCTGCGAGAACGCGTGCGCGGGGCGCGGCGGCGCAGGCGGCGTCGACGGCGCGCTCGGCGCCGGCAGCGGAGCGGGCAGCGCTGTCGCCGCAAACGGCAAAGCCGTCGGCACGTCTTGAAACGACGGCAACGGCGCGGGCGCTGCGCTGCGAACGGGCGGCGCCGGCACGGCAGCGACAATTGGGGGCGGCGGCACGACCGGCGGCGGTGTGCTCGGCTTCGCCAGCGGCATCAGCTGCGCGGCGAACGGGGGCGGCGTCACGACCGTGACCGCGTCGTCGAACACGGGCGCCTGCGACGGCGGCTTGGCCACAGGAGGCGGCGCCTTGGCAGCCGTGAGCGGACGCCCGACCGCAGGCTTGACCGCCGCCGGCGCGGGAGCCGCTGCGCGCGCACCGCCGGCAGCCCCCGCTTGGAAGCCGCCGAGCTGCGTCGATTTGAGGTTTGGCTTCGCGGCAGCGGCGGCGGGAGCCGGTTTTCCGGCCTTGGGCGGCAAGAACGAGCTCGACAGCTGGGCCGCGACGTCGGTCGAAGCCGCAGCGGGCGGCGGCGGCAAGCCTCCGCGCGGCGCGTTGAACTGCAAACGCCCGGGATTCGAGGTGTCCTCCAAATCGGAGTCCGACAGCCGAATCGAATCTTCGCTGGCGCGCGCCGGCAGCGGATCGGCCGAGTCGAACCGCGGCAAAGGCGCGGGCTCCGCCAATCCGACCAACGTCGGTTTGCGACTGACTTGGCGTGCAGGCGGCTCGTTACGCGGCTTGGTCGACTCTTCGATCCCAAACGCGGGCAGCGGATCGCTGGCAGGGCCTGGCGGCACCGAAACATGCCGCGGCATGCTGCGCGCGACCTCGGCCGCAACGGCTTCGGGCCCGACGCGCTTTTGCAACGCGGAATAAAGCACCGCGCGCTCGTGCCACAGCTCGACGTCGTCGGTCGTCCCGCCGAGCTGGACTGCACGCTGCAGCACCTTGTCGGCGCGCAGCGCGTCGCCGCGCCGTAGCAGCACCTCTCCCAAGAAACGAAAAGCACGCGGATCTCGCGCGTCCGCCTTGCCAGCGGCCACGAGCGCGGTCTGCGCCTCTTGAAGCATTTCGGCTTCGAGGTACATGCGCCCCACCGCCAGCATCACGGCGGCATCGCCGGCGTGCCACGTCTCGGCGCTCGCCCCCACCTCACGGATCAGCTCGTCTCGCTTCGAGCCTCCCAAGAAAGAGCAGACAGCAACGGTAGCGTCGGCGTCGGGATTGGACCGCCAGGATTGGAGCAGCTCGTCGAGCGCGCGCATTTCGAGCCTTGGAGAATACTCAGTAAACCCCCAGTTGTTACTGTTGTTGCTCAGTCCACGAGCTTCTACGCCACACCCGCGCCAGATACGCACGAAGCCCGGACGGCCGACTGCGAGGCACCGCGCTCGGCCTCGTGGCCGGCAGGCTCATTGACTGGCGGCCCACGTCATTGTGTGGCACCGCTGCGCCGGATGGTTACCCTCCACCGTCCCTACGAGAGGCACCGCTAACCAGATGTGTGGAGTCTTCGGAATCTACGGTCACCCGGAAGCTGCGAACCTCACCTACTTGGGGCTGCACGCGCTGCAGCACCGGGGTCAGGAGAGCGCCGGCATAGTCACGAGCGATGGCAACCAGCTCTGCTCCGATAGGGGCATGGGTCACGTCATCGACGTCTTTCCCCCCGACCACCTGGCGCGCCTGAAGGGCGGCAACGCCATCGGACACGTCCGCTATTCGACGGCGGGTGGCTCGTACCTCAAGAACGCCCAGCCCATCGCGGTCGACTACGCGCGGAGCTCGGTGGCGGTCGCCCATAACGGCAACCTCACCAACGCCGAGGGCGTCCGCGAAAAGCTGGAAGAGCGTGGCTCCATCTTTCAGACCAGCAGCGACACCGAGACCATCGTTCACTTGGTGGCTCTCAGTGAGCAGCGCGCGCCGGAAGATCGCATCGCCGACGCGCTCAGCCAGGTGGAGGGCGCCTACTCGCTGGTTTGCCTGACGCCGGACTCGCTGATCGCCGCGCGCGATCCGATGGGTATCCGTCCGCTGTGCCTGGGCACGATGCCGGACAGCGGCGCGCACGTCATCGCCAGCGAGCCTTCGAGCTTCGATCTGATCGACGCCAAGTACGTGCGCGACATCGAGCCGGGCGAGATGGTCATCATCGACAAGTCCGGTATCCGGAGCCTGCGGCCCTTCCCCGACGCGCCTCGCAAGAGCTGTATCTTCGAGTACGTCTATTTCTCGCGCCCCGACTCGATCCTCGACGGCATCAGCGTGTACGAGGCGCGCAAGAACCTCGGACGCCAGCTGGCAAAGCTGCACGGCGTCGAGGCCGACGTCGTGATTCCGGTGCCGGATTCCGGCGTTCCGGCCACCATCGGCTACGCCGAAGAGTCGAAGATCCCCTTCGAGCTCGGCCTGGTGCGCTCGCACTACGTCGGACGCACCTTCATCGAGCCGCAGCAGAGCATTCGCCATTTCGGCGTGCGCTTGAAGCTGAACCCCGTCGCGGCGGCGCTCGAAGGCAAGCGCATCGTGGTGGTGGACGACAGCATCGTGCGCGGCACCACCAGCCGCAAGATCGTGAAGATGCTGCGCGACGCGGGCGCCAAAGAGGTGCACATGCGCATCTCGAGCCCGCCCACCAAGTGGCCCTGCTACTACGGAATCGACACGCCGACGCGCGGCGAGCTGATCGCTTCTAGCCACTCGGTCGAAGAGATCAACCAGTACATCACCAGCGACACGCTGGCGTACCTGCCGCTCGACGCCATGATCGACTCCGTGGTCAAAGCCCGAGTGCAGCCCGCCGGCGCCCGCCGCTCCCGCCTGCCCGTCCTGCAAGCCGACCAGCCACTCAACAAAGACTCCTTCTGCGTCGCCTGCTGGACCGGCGAGTACCCCATCGAGTTCACGCCGCATCCTAGGCAGCGGCAGATGCGTCTTCTCGATATCTAGCGTCGAGGCGACTCGAACAAGCGGGTGGCCCCACGCGTGGGCTGCCTAGGATGCATCTGGTTCTCCTCCGCACTTCGCCCAGTACCTAGTTGCGACTCACGCGACTAGGTACGCGATCGGCGCTCGGCCTCGCCGAGTTTGTCGCGGCCGGTCTCTCATGCGCCGATCGCGATCTGCTCGTGCCAAAGTCGGTCGAGGGCGGTCCAGCTCGGGCCTTTGGCGCTCGCGACCGTCCGGCCAACCTCGCGAGAGGCGAGCAGCGAGCGAAGAGCAACCCACAAAACCCTTCCCGCCTTCCCGCCTTCCTGCGGATTCCCGCACGTGGAGACCGAGTGCCGGCACGGTGGCTTCTGCGGGTTTGGCTGCGGTTTGGCAGCCCCACGCGAGCACTGCCGGTGGGGGGCGTGAGGCGCTATGCTTCCTTTTTCATGTTCGACCGGCTTCCGGAATCCGTCTCCATTTACGAGGTTTCGCCTCGGGATGGGCTGCAGAACGAGGCGGCGCCGATTTCGCTCGAGAGCAAGCTCGAGCTGCTGAAGGCGCTGATCGCGGCGGGGCTGACACGCATCGAGCTGACGAGCTTCGTTTCACCGCGCTGGGTGCCGCAGCTGGCGGACGCCGAGCAGCTGGTGAAGGCCGCGCCGGTGCCGCCGGGGGTCACTGTCTCGGCTCTGGTGCCCAACGCCAAAGGGTTCGAGCGCGCGCTGGGCGCGGGCTTGAGAGAGATCGCCGTTTTCATGTCGGCGAGCGAGACGCACAACCGCAAGAACACGAACAAGAGCATCGCAGAGTCGCTGCAGACCTTCGAAGAGGTCGTGCTGCCCGCGCGCGAAGCGGGGCTCGCCGTGCGCGCCTACGTGTCGACGGTCTGGGGCTGCCCGTACGAGGGCGATGTCGCGGTCGGCGCGTCGCTCGGCATCGCACAGCGGCTGCTCGAGCTGGGCTGCTACCAAGTGTCGCTGGGCGACACGATCGGAGTCGGCACGCCGCTGCAGACCCAAAGCATCGTGCGCAGCTTCTTGGCCGAAATTCCCGCACAAAAGCTGGCCTTGCACCTGCACGACACGCGCGGCACCGCGCTGGCCAACGCGCTGGTGGGCTTGGAGCTCGGCATCCGCGACTTCGACGCCTCGGTCGCCGGCATCGGCGGTTGCCCGTACGCGCCAGGCGCCGCTGGCAACCTAGCGACCGAAGACTTGGTTTACATGCTGAACGGCCTGGGCGTGAAGACCGGCGTCGATCTCGACCTGCTGATCGAAGCGGGGCGCGTCGCCGAGACGGTGCTGGGCCGTCACCTGCCCGGCAAGGTGCACCAAGCCGGGCCACGCGTGCTCCGGCCTGTCTAGCCACTAGCGCGGCGCTGGCTGCGTTACTTCAGCTCGAACGCGGCCTTGCAATCCAGGCGCGTGAAGAACGTCTTGGGCTTGCCGTTGTTCAGGTCGCTGTACAAAATGCCTAGACCGCCGTCGTTGGAGGCCGCCAAAGCGGCTCCGACCGTGTCGGTCATGGTCGTGGTCAGGCGCAGCCGCTGAGAAAGCGGGGCCAACCGCCTGTCGAAGGTCTGCGCGTACAGCTGGTAGCTGCCGTCTTTGTCGTCGGCCCAAACCATCACGAAGCGATCACCGTACGAGTAGGTGGCGTTGCCCTGCGCGTGCGCAGCCCCCACGGTCATGGACTGAGGCGCGCGCACTACGCCATTTTTGCCGACAACTGCGCCAAAAATCGACGGACCGTAACGCACGCCGTCGAACTGATGAAAGGTAACCACGTACTCCTCGTCGAGCGCGGTCACGACCGGACCGTCGGCGTTCTCGAAATCGATCAGCGTCGGCGCCGACGGCTCGCCGAGCGAGCGCGAGGCCGTCACGAACTTCACGCTCGAGGTGCCGCCCGCGTCCAGCGAGACGAACGCGATGCCGACGCCCGAGTCGGAGAGCGCCATGCTGGCGTTCTCGGCCTCGAGCCCAGCAGGAGAAAGCGGCAGGTTGCCACCCAGTAGCTTGCCGTCGATCGAAACGCGCTGCCCGTAGATGCCGGACACGCCGCCGCCGTCTTCGAGGCGGCGGTCGTCCCAGACGAGCAGACCTTCCGCGCCGGTCCAAGCGATGGACGGGCGCAGCGAGTAGTCTTCGGCCTGCGTGACCCGCAAATCTTCGATGATGCGCTCACCCTTGCGGTTGAGAAGGTCGAAGTAGATCTCGTAGTTCTGTGCCTGGCGCGCGTCTTGGTAGGCAGTCAGGTAGCGCTCGCCCGTCCATACCAGCGGGCCGCCGTAGGCCGCCGCGTTCACGCGCGCCACGCGCAGCGGGCCGTCGATCAACTGCCCGTCGGCCGTCAGCCTTTGAAATTGCCCCTGCGAACGCCCAAACCAGCTGGTCATGCTGGCGCCGAACGATTCGCCGTCGAAGGCCAAGCCGGCGGCCTCCGCGTGCTCGGCGTCGGCGGGTGACACCTGAACGGGGGCCATGGCGCGAGGTTGCAGCTGCGTGCCGTCGTCGATGACGCCATTGCAGTCGTTGTCCAAGCCGTCGCACAGCTCGACGGCCGCTGGAAAGATCTCGGCCGAGGCGTCGTCGCAGTCGTTGCCGCAGCCGAGCGCGGCCTTCGGATCTGCCAGCGTGCCGGTGGCGAAGGCGCCGTCACCGTCCGCGTCGACGCGGCCGTTGACGAAGGTGCAGCCCGCTTCGCTGCAGGCGTCGACCGTGCACGGATCACCGTCGTCACACACTTGCCCGAGGTCGAGCGTGCACTCGCCTTGCTGGCAAGCAGCGGAGCCGCATTGACCGGGCGGAGGCTGAGGGCACTCTTGATCCGTGATGCACGCTGGCTCGGGCGGGGCACCAGCCACGTTTTCGGAGCCAGCAGCGGCCTGCACCCGGCCCGACGGCAGGCCCGTGCGCGCGCCACACGCCAGCACCAGAAACCAGCCACTCGCAGAGACGAGCAGCGCACGGGAAAGGAGCGACGCTCTCATGCAGGGTCAGCCGCAGACGCCGAAGCCTGCCACATCGAGGTCCCCGCAGATTAGGCCACCGCCGCATTTGTTCGGCACGCCCAGCTCGCACAGCGCTGCGCAGCGCTTGCCAGCGCGTTGCCCGACCACGCACACGAAGCCGTCAGCACACCCGTCATCCGCGTCGCCGCCGCACAGGTCGCCTTGCTTGCCAGAGCCAGCAGGCAAGCACAGCGTGCCGTAGCGCTGCTGATCACAACCGCTGCCCTCCGGATGATCGACGAACGGAAAGCAACCCAAGCCCGCAGGACACGTACCAGGTTTGAAGGGATCACACTCGAGCTCGGGCGGCGGCAGATCTTCAGGAGCGCATCCGGTCTCTACCGGGTCGGGCTCGACCCGCCCACCCTCGGGGAATGCCTCGGTGCCGGCGTGACCCGCGCTTCCACCTCGACCGACGCTGCCTGCCGCCGATGCCCCTGCCCTGCCCGACGACTTGCCGGCGTGACTGCTGCTCCCCCCAGTCGACGACCCGTCGCCGTGAGCCACGGCTCCGCCGCAGCCGAAAGCCAAGCCGAGCAGCAACGCACAGCACCCCACCCCAATCGCGGTCCTGCACCCAAACATGACCGAGCTAAGATAGCTGGGTTCTCGTAACTTTCCACACGCCAGCCCGCTGCGGCCCCAATTTGGCGGACTTGAGCGGGAAAAACGTCAGGTAAAGCTGCAGCTTATCGTCAGGAAAAGCTGCAGCCTTTTCTTGGTGCCCGGCAAGGGGCCCGCTAGAACGCCACTCAACATGCAACGGAGCCGCCGGAGCCCAGCCCTCGTCATCGCTTCTGTCGCCGCCACCGTTGCGTGGTTCGCGCTGGGCTGTGCCTGCAACCGCACCGAGGAGCCGGCAGCGCCATCGTCCAGCGCTGGCAGCGACAGCGCGCCCAGCGTACCCGTCAGCGCTGGCGCGACCTCCAGCGCCGGGTCTCCGAACGCGCCGGTGGTGCCCGCGTCGGGTGGATCGACCAGCAGCACCCCCGCGCCCAGCGCGGCGGCCTGCATCGTGCCGTTCGGCGAACCCAAGCCAATCGCGACCAAGGCCGCGCAGTGCCCGAAAGATCCGACCGGCAATTTAAAGCTGCCGCTCGGCAAGATCACGTTCGTGGACGCGCCGGGCTCCCCGCAAGTCGACGTCGAGCTGGCGCGCGACGAAGCCTCGCGCGAGCGCGGCTTGATGTACCGCACCAGCATGGCCGAAAACCGCGGCATGCTCTTTTCATGGGACGACGAGCGCGTGCGCAATTTTTGGATGCACAACACCTGCATCCCGCTCGACATGCTGTACGTCACCAAAGATGGCATCATCGCTGGCATCTTGGAGCAGGTGCCGACCTTGAATGACGCGCCGCGCGGAGTCCGTTGCCCTGTGGCGCACGTGCTCGAGCTGAACGCAGGCTGGGCTCGCGCGCACGGCTTGGCCCCCGGAATGAAGCTGAAAATCGACGGTTGAGGCGAGCTGACCTGGTCTCATTTCACGGCTGCCCGCCCGCCAAGCCTGGTTTCTGGCGAGGCTTTGGCGAGGACCAAGCGACGGCTGCTGACGCCTCTCCTTGAGCGTACGTGAGTACGTGAGCATCGGACCGGAGCCAAAACGAGCCGTAGTGGACGGAGTCCAGCTTGCTGGGCGGAGTCCACGGAGGCCTACGGCCCGAGCCGAAGGCGAGGGAGCGCCGAAGGCGCAGTGAAGCCAGAAGCCAGGATCGGCTGGCGTGGTCACCGGCTGCGATGAGGCCAAGGATGATGCGGGGCGTGCACGCGCGCCCTGGGTAGTGGTAGATCGCAGCGCGATGCACCAGCTCGGAAACACCGTTCGTTTCGTCACCCTGGGATGTTTGTTCGCGCTGCCGCTAGGCCTTGGCTGTCAAAAGGCCGAGCCTGAGCCGGAGTCGAAGGCCGCCGCAGAAGCGACTCCCGAGCCCGCCACGCCGCCCGCTGCGCAAACGCCGGCCCCCGTCGAGACGGCCGCCACCACGACGTCGTCAGCGCCCGCGCCAGCGCCGGCTCCGACCGTCAAGCCCGTGGCCAGCGTGCCCGTGAGCCCCGATGATCCACTGGCTGGTAAGTTCTCGCTCGAGGACGCCACCAAAGGGCTGGCCGGTACCGGCGCTTTGTTCGCCGAGATCCAGACGGACCTCGGCAAGTTGGAGTGCGAGCTGTACGACGAGAAGGCGCCGATCACGGTCGCCAACTTCATCGGTCTGGCGCGCGGCCTGCGCCCGTTCAAGCAGCCCGACGGCAAATGGGCGAAGAAGAACGGCTACGACGGCACCACGTTTCACCGCGTGATCAAGGGTTTCATGATCCAGGGCGGCGACCCGCTCGGCAGCGGCGCAGGCGAACCCGGCTACGTGATTCCGGACGAGATTTGGGCTGGCGCGCACCATAACGAGCGCGGTCAGCTGTGCATGGCCAACCGCGGCAAGAACACCAACGGCATGCAGTTCTTCATCATGGACGGCGTCGCCAACCACCTGGACGGCGGTTACACCATCTTCGGCAAGTGCGCGCCCGAAGAGGTGATCTTGAAGCTGTCCGGTGTCGAAGTGCAGGGCGACCGTTCGGTGAAGCCTACGAAGATCAGCAAGGTCACCATCAAGCGCAAGCCGAAGAAGGCCGAAAAGCCCGAGGCTTCCGCCTCCCCCGCTGCGTCGGCTGCGCCCAAGCCCGCCGGGTCGGCCGCTCCCAAGCCCGCGGCGCCTGCAGCGCCGAAGCCTGCTGCCCCGGCCGCTCCTGCCCCGGCCGCACCGGCTCCCGCTGCGCCCACGCCGCCTGCTACGCCGTGAGTAGTGAGGCGTGAGGCTCGAGTTGCGCGCCGTACGGATGCTGCTCGCTCTCCCAACTAAGTCGTCCGTCCCTGTTCAGCTCGCGCGAGCGCCAAGCGCGAGCTGGATCGCCCTCACCCGACCTTGGCGAGAACAGATCACGATCGAAACAGAAGACCGGAGTGAATAAAACTCGGCGAGGCCGAGCGCAGGCGGCATCGCAGGTCACGAGGATCGCAGGACGGCTCCCGTCGAAGCACGGAGGAAAACCAAGACCCCGTGAACAAAACTCGGCGAGGCCGAGCGCAGGCAGCTCCTCCGGTCGCCCCAGTCGCCAAACCCGTCAGCGGCCCCCATGGCAATGGCAACCAGACACTAGTCCGGTTGGTACAGCACCTGTTGCGTCCGTTCGATCACGTAGAACTTCGAGTGCTCGGGGCGGTTGAACGTGAGCGCGCCGAAGAAGTTGACGACCACCGCGAGCGCGGAGGCGAGCATGAAGCTGCCGCGCAGCGTGGGGCCGACGAGCGCGAGCAGCACGAACAAGAACGGCGCGTAGTCGTTCGAGAAGCGGTAGCCGAACTGCACCCAACCGGTGTTTTGGTAAAACAGCGTCGGTAGCGCGACGAGCAAGGTCGTGAGCAGCAGCGCGCGCGCCAGCGTGGACCAGCGCTTGGCCAAGAACAGCCACAGGTACATGGGCGTGGTGACCCACAACGCCAGGCCATGCGCGTTGATCTGCAGCGCGCCACCTTGAGCCGGAAACCACGGCAAGCTCGTGAGCATGACGCCGAGGTTGCGCGCCAAATAGTGGTAGTCGAACAGCCCCCACTTGGCGATGCGCGCCGCCCAGACAACGCTGAGGTGGCGGTAGCCGGTCTCGAAGGGGTCGCCAAAGCGCGCGGCGTTGTGCCAAAAGCCGAGCCCCAACACGGCGGCGATCGGCAGCGCGAACAGCAGCAGCATCACGAGGAGCCGCCCGAGCGCGTAGCGTTGCACGAGGCCGGCGCCACGCGGCTCCGGCAACTTCGTCGCTCGCAAGGCTTCGAACACGAACAGCGGCGCGGCAAAGATCAGCGGCGCGCGCGTGGCGAAGCCCAACGCCAAGCACAGCCCCGCCAGCAGCGGGCGCTCTGCGCCGAGAGCGCACAGAAGGTAAAGCATGAGCAACACCGCGCCGACGGTGTGCGCCGCAAACCAAACCGTGCCCTGTACGCTGCAGAAGAAGTAAACGCTACCAAAGCAGAACAAGCACGAGAGCAGCAGGTTCTCGACCTCGCCGCGCTTCGACTCACCCGAGCGGCTCAGCTTCTCGAGCACCAAAAACAGCACCGCCGGCGCCAGCCCCGCGAGCAGCAAGAAAAAGCGCCCATCGACGACGGCTTCGGCGTGCCCGGCGAGCGCGACCAGCGGCAAGAGCAGCACGCTGGGAAACGCCGGGAACACCACGAACCAGCGGCCCTGATACGAGGCAAAGTCATTGCCCCGCGCGTAGTCCGGCGGCGGCCCGCCCAGATCGAGGCGCCCCTTCAACCAAGCTTCGGCGAGCAGCGCAAAGTGGTTGTACGGCGTGTGCTCGCGCAGCACGTCCGGCGCCGCGCACGCCATCAGCAGCAGCGTGACGCCGCTGTAGATCGCCAGCGCCAACACCAAGCGCCGCGCACGTGTCCCCGTAAGGAGCATTCCCCTCGCCTTACCAAACTCGCGGACTGGGGGGTGAGGAGTTAGGGGTTAGGGGTTAGTCGAACCAGGGGAGAAAGGGGTTAGTCGAACCAGGGGAGAGAGGGATTTGTCGAACCAGGGGCGAGAGGGATTTGTCGAACCAGGGGCGAGAGGGGTTAGTCGAACCAGGGCAAGCAAGGGCGCACGCGGAGCCGTCTCGTCTCCTCCCAGCTCCGCCCTCACTCTCCCCTAACCCCTCCGCTGACTAACCCCTAACCCCTAACTCCTCACCCCCGATCCGCGCACTTTTGCGCCAGCGCCCCCGACGCGCTATTGCGGCCTGCCCGATGTCACGCCCCGAGCTCGTCATTCCCGTCGCCGATCTGGAACGCGGCGGCAAACACGTCGAATTCGTCCTGTCAGAGGCGTGGCTGCGTCGCGCGCTCGAAGACACCGACGCGACGGTTTCGACGCCGGGAAAGCTCGACGTCACGCTGAGCAAGAACGGTCCCTCGGTGCTGGTGCGCGGGCAGCTCACGGTCGATCTGACCATGGCGTGCGTGGTCACGCTCGACCCGGTGCCGGTCCCGGTCAGGGCAGAGATTCTGCTGATGCTGTCGCCCGCGAGCGGCGCGACGACCGAGCACGAGGGCCACGTGGCGCGCCGGAAGCCCCGTCCGCCCAAGGCAGAGGCTCCGGGGGCCCCGGAAAAAGCTCGTCAGGCTCCCGAGCGCGCGGGCCGCGGCAAGGGCCCGGCCAAGGCCGGCGGCGCCGACGGCCATTGGGAAGAAACCCCGCTTTTAGACGAAGAAACTGCAGGTCAGGACACGTACGACGGGCACGAGATCGCCCTCGACGGCTTCGTCCGGGAGTTCCTAATCTTGGAGCTTCCGATGTTTCCACGCCGTTCGGACTTGCCAACGGACAGTCCAGCAGCTAACCCTCCGCTCCCCGCTGGCAGCCAGCCGGGAGGTGACAAGCCTCTCGACCCGCGCTTGTCACCGCTAGCCGAGCTCAAAAGCCGGCTTGAGAAGATCAAGAAGGAGTAATCCTCGTGGCCGTTCCGAAACGACGCAAGAGCAGCAGCAGGCGCGATATGCGCAGGGCCAATCACGACAAGGTCGACGCACCCAACGTGGTGCCCTGCCCGAGCTGCTCGGCACCGATGGTGCCGCACCGGGTGTGTCCGGGTTGTGGCTTCTACAAGGGCCGCGCTGTCGTCAAGACCGGCACCGCGGAGAGCTGAGCGTCCCGGGGTCGCGGTGGAGCTTCGGCTTCACCGACCCGCGAGACAGCTGGTTTAACCATTTCTGGTGACGCCTCCTCGCGGTGATCGTATCCAGAGCAGGCATGCCGAGCGTTTCTGCCCCTAAGAGTTGCATCCTGGGCACGGGTGCGTACGCGCCCGAGCGGGTTCTGAGCAACGCCGATCTCGAGCGGCTCGTCGACACGTCCGACGCTTGGATCACCGAGCGCACGGGCATCAAGGAGCGACGCGTCGCCGCCGACGATCAGGCCTCGAGCGACATGGCGCTCGTTGCCGCGCAGCGCGCCCTCGAGGCGGCGGGCCTCACGGCCAAAGACCTCGACATGATCATCGTCGGCACGGTCACGCCCGACCTGCCGATGCCCGCCTGTGCGGCAATCCTGCAACAGAAGCTGGGCGCCGGCCCGATCCCGTCGTTCGACATCTCGGCGGCGTGCGCCGGCTTCATCTACGCGATGTCGATCGCGGACCAGTTCATCCGCTCTGGCGCGCAAAAGCACGTGCTCATCGTCGGCGTCGAGCTGCTGAGCCGCATCCTCAACATGAAGGATCGCACCACGTGCGTGCTGTTCGGCGACGGCGCTGGCGCCGCCGTGCTGGGCCCCGCCAAAGAAGGCGGCGCTGGCATCCTGTCGACCAAGCTCTACACCGACTCTTCGTTGGTCGGCTCGCTGTGCATCCCAGCCGGCGGAAGCAAAGAGCGACTCACGCCCGAAGCGCTCGGCGCTCAGCGTGACAAGGTGCACATGGCCGGCCAAGACATCTTCAAGGTCGCGGTCAAGAACCTGACCAGCGCGTCGCGCTCGGCGCTCGAGCAAGCCGAGCTGCCGTCGTCTGCCGTGCGTTGGGTCGTGCCGCACCAGGCCAACCTGCGCATCATCGCGCAGGTCGCGCAGCGCCTCGACATTCCGCTCGAGCGCTTCGTGCTCAACATCGAGAAGTACGGCAACACGTCCAGCGCGTCGATCCCCATCGCGCTCGACGAAGCCTTGCGCGACGGCCGCATCGAAAAGGGCGACACCGTCTTGATGTGCGCGCTGGGCGCTGGCATCTCTTGGGGCAGCGCGCTCGTTCGCGTCTGAGCTTTTCGCCGCTCATCGCGCGGCGCTCTCAAGGAGTCTCTCGTGACAACGGCATGGCTATTCCCCGGGCAAGGTACGCAACAAGTCGGCATGGGCAAGGAGCTGCATGCTTCTTCTGCCGCCGCACGTGAAGTCTGGGAGCGCGCCGACGCGGCGCTCGGCTTCTCACTGTCCAAGCTGTGCTTCGAAGGTCCCGAGGCCGAGCTCACGCTGACCAAGTTCGCGCAGCCGGCCATCGTGACCACCAGCATCGCGGCGCTCGCGGCCTTGCGCGAGGCGCTGCCCAGCCTGCCGCTGCCGGCGTGCGGCGCTGGTCATTCACTCGGCGAATACAGCGCGCTGGTCGCCTCCGGAGCGCTGGGCTTCGAAGACGCGGTGCGGCTCGTGCACTTGCGCGGCCAAGCCATGCAAGAGGCGGTGCCGGCGGGCGTCGGTGGCATGGCCGCCATCATGGGCGGTGACGCAGCGGCCGTCGTGACGCTGTGCCAAGACGCGGCGCAGGGCGAGGTCGTGTCCCCCGCCAACTTCAACACCCCCGGTCAGATCGTGATCTCCGGCCACAAGAGCGCCGTCGAACGCGCGGCCGCGCTGGCCGGCGAGCGCAAGCTCAAGGCGACGATGCTCAACGTGAGCGCTCCGTTCCACTGTTCGCTGATGGCGCCCGCTGCCGAGCGCATGAAGGCCGCCCTCGCCGCGATCACCATCGCCCCGCTCGGGTTTCCGGTGGTCGCCAACGTCGAAGCCAAGCCCAACGCCGACCGAGCGCGCGTGGCCGAGCTGCTCGTGCGCCAGGTCGACTCGTCGGTGCTGTGGGATCAAACCGTCACGTACATGGCGGCTGCGGGCGTGACCCGCGCGCTGGAGATCGGGCCGGGCAAGGTGCTGGCCAACATGGCCAAGCGCATCGACAAGCGCGTCAGCGTGCTCTCGGTCGGCGACTCCGAAGCCGTCGCCAAGGTCGCCGACTTCCTGGCCAACGACCCTTCCCCGCCCAGCGTCGGCGAGTTGCCCCCACTGAGCCTCCCCAGGCCATAAACCTGGCCCGGCCGGGCCAAATGCCACGGCTGATTTGCCGACGCAGCGCGTAAGGGCGCGCCGCGTAAGACATTTCCCGCTCGACAACCGCCACGGCGTGCTAAAGACGCGCGCTCACGGCGGTTTTGACCGCGCTTTCTCGAAGGAACCTCAGCGAATGTTCGATCTCACCGGCAAAGTAGCGCTCGTCACGGGCGGCTCTCGCGGTATCGGCCGTTCTGCCTCATTGGCGCTCGCCAAGTGCGGCGCGCACGTAGTCATCAACTACGTCAGCAACGAGGGCGCGGCTCGCGAAGTCGCCGAGCAGATCCAGGCAGCTGGCGGCAAAGCCGAGATTCTGCAGTTCGACGTCGCCAACGGCGAAGCAGCCGAGAAAGCCATCGCCGAGGTCGCCAAGCGCCTGGGGCGTTTGGACGTGCTGCTTTGCAGCGCCGGCATCTCGATCGACGGCCTGCTCTTGCGGCTCAAAGACGAGGATTTCGACCGCATCTTGTCGGTCAACGTGAAGGGCTCCGTGGCCTGCGCGCGCGCCGCCACCAAGGTAATGATGCGCGCCCGCACCGGCCGCGTGATCTTCTTGTCCAGCGTGGTGGGTGAAATGGGCAACGCCGGGCAGACCGCGTACGCGGCCTCCAAGGCGGCCCTGCTCGGCGTCACCAAGTCGATGGCTCGCGAGCTCGCCTCGCGCTCCATCACCGTGAACGCCATCACCCCAGGCTTCATCGACACCGACATGACCGGCGCCCTGACGGAGGAGCAAAAGGCCTCCATCAACGCCAACATCCCGCTCGGCCGCACCGGCAAGCCCGAAGAAATCGCGGCCGCCGTGGTGTACCTGGCTTCGGACGAGGCCGGCTACATCACCGGTCAAACGCTGCGTGTAAACGGCGGCATGTATATGTAAATCTTGGGGTTTTCCGGTTGCGCTGGACACCAAGAAAAGCGCCCCCGGAAGCCTTGGACGCACGACGCAATCTTGCTAACGGTTCGAAAAAATCCCTGCAAATGGGGCGACCTCTCTGGTACGAGGCGCTCCTGGAGGCATCATGGCTGAAGGTCGCAACGTAACCGCTGAAGTGAAGCGGATCATCAAAGAGCAGCTCGACGTGGACGAGAAGGATATCAAGCCGGAATCCACGTTCATCGACGATCTGGGCGCAGACTCGCTCGGTCTGGTGGAGCTGGTCTTGGCCTTCGAAGAAGCCTTCGAGATCGACATCCCGGACGAAGATACCGAGAAGATTCGCTCGGTTCAGGACGCTGTCGACTACATCGAGAAGCACCTGG
>DATAKF010000307.1:0-9014 GCA_036261775.1 Polyangiaceae bacterium
CGGTTCGCACCGCGGCGATATGAAGGACGACAAGAAGATTGATCAGGCCATCTTGCACACCGACAACAGCACGCCCTTCTCGGACGTGGTGGCCGTCATCGACGCCATCTACACGCCCAAGCGTGACTGCTCGGTCTGTGAGCGTGGCAAGACGGTCAAGATGCCCGGTTTCAACGTGACCTTCTCGGTGAACTGAAATGTCGGAAAAACCGCTCAGCCGCTTCCATCAGCCGATCGCCCAACCGGGTCGCCGTCTGCTCCACCACGTACCTCTGCGTTACGTCCGCAAGAAGGTGTCAGGCGGTGGCCAGCGCTCGGTGAACCAAGAGATCCCGCTGATCCCGTTCATCGACTTCTTGCTCTGCATCGTGCTGTTCTTGCTGGCCAGCTTCTCGGCCAGCGGTGAGCTGCCGATCGACAAGAACGTCAAGCTGCCGAACGCCGAGAACGTGCTCGACATGACCGACGCCCCGATGGTGGCGGTCACCGGCACGCAAATCTTGGTAGACGGTACGCCTGCCGGTAACACCCGCGCGATCGTAGAGGCCAACCGCCTGCAGCGCGTGGACGAGCTCTTCAACGTGCTGAAGAACAAGCGCGAGCTGTGGAAGCAGCTGAACCCCGGTAAGGAGTTCGGCGGCGTCGTGGTGCTGCAGGTCGATCGCAAGGTCGAAGCGCTGGTCGTCAAGAGCGTGTTCCAGACCGCCGCGTTCGCGGGTTACCCGAACGTGAGCTTCATGGTCGGGCGCCTCGGACAGCAGGGCTGAGGAACATCTGAATGCGGGAGCGTGGGCTCCCTTCATTGAACCGAGCGCGCGTCGAACGTCGGCGCGCGTTGGTTTATGGCAAGGTCGCACTGCGTGCGATGCCGCCGCACTTCTGGCTCTGGGTGCTGGTTGGCGGTGCTGCGTTTGGCGTCATCTACTGGCGCGCCGCAGAGGGTAAGCTGGCCAGCCGGAAGAGCGCGGTAATGGCCAAGCAACGCGCCATCGCGGTGGCGCTTGGCCCCAAAGTGAAGCCGTTTCGCGACCAGGTCGAAGGCTGGGCGCGCGAGCTCGCGGCTGATGGTCCTGCAGATTTCGTCGCGCCTGGAGACGGGCTCAAGGACCTGCGCGAAGCGCCGGGCGTGTACCTGCGGCTGCGCCGCGAGAACACCAAGACCTCGAAGCAGATCCGCAAGGCCGCTCAGGCCTCGCTGCTCGACGGTTTCACGTCGTGCTTGTTCGTGAGCCCGACCGGGCTCCAAACCCAGGGCACGGCCTGTCGAACCACGAGCGAGTGCTTGCCGGGCCAGCTGTGCAACGAGTGGAACGTGTGCGCGGCGCCGCCCCGGCCTTACAACATGCGTTTGGCCTACCGTTCGCTGCGCGTGCTCACGACCGAGTGGAGCGACGAGCTGCAACAGGCCGACAGCGAGCTGGCGGTCGACGCCTACGATCGCGATCTGGACAGCGTGGCCAAGCACGACGTGCCGGTCGCGGTGGAGATCATGAACAAGGCGCGCTTCGTGACCTTGGTCATCGACGAAGATCCGCCGGGCGGCTTGGCCAAGCCTGCCGCCGGGGCGACCGAGACCGCGGAGGAACAGCTCCAGCGCTTGCCGCACTTTGCCCGCATCGGGATTTGGGATTTGGCGACACGCACGCCGCTGCTGCGCCTGCGCGCCGAAGCTGCTGCTGATTTCGTGGCAATGAGCGGTCACCGCGCGACCAGCGCCGAGACGGAAGCCGCCCAATCGCGCCAGGCCAATAGCTGCGCGCTGGCGTTGGCCGTGCGCGCCCGCATCACCCCCGACGCCGAGCAAAAGCCCTAGCTGCGAGCAGTCGTGCCCAGCGCTGCGGGGCCGAAGCCGCCCCCGCCTGGCGTCAGCAGAGTGAGGCGATCGCCGGCCTTCACCTCGAGCGAGACTGCGCCGCCGAGGTCGCGCCCGTTCAGCAGGTTTTGGCCAGGCTGCGCTGGACCGCCGCCAAACAAGCCGCGGGGCGCTGACGCGCGGTGCTCGGAGAGGATGGACACCTGCGCGGGAGCTCGGAATTCGAGCGTGCGTCGGACGCCGTCGCCGCCGCGCGTTTGCCCGACCCCGCCGGAAGAGCGCCGCACGGCGTGCTCGACGACCCGCACCGGAAAGCGCCGCTCTATCACCTCGGCGTCGGTGATGCGGGTGTTGGTCATGTGCGTGTGCACGGCGGAGGCGCCTGCAAAGCCGGAGCCCGCTCCAGCGCCGCCGGCGATGGTCTCGTAGTAGCCGTAGCTGCCATCGCCGAACGAGAGGTTGTTCATGGTGCCTTGGCTGCCGGCGAGCAGCCCCGCGGCGCCGAACAAGACGTCGACCACGCGCTGCGAGGTCTCCACGTTGCCGCCCGCCACCGCGCAGTGTGGCCCGGGTGAAAGCAAGCTGCGCTCGGGGATGACGAGCTCCACATGGCGCAAGCAGCCGCTGTTGAGCGGGATGGGCTTGCCCACCAGCACGCGCAGGAAATACAGCACGCACGCCAGCGTGACGGCGCGCGGCGCGTTGAGGTTGCCTGGGTGTTCGGCGCCGGTGCCGCTGAAGTCGACGGTCAGACGCTGCGCCGCGTCGTCGACGCTAAGCGTGACGACGAGCGGGGTGCCGTCGTCGAGCTGGTCGCTGAAGGTGTGGCGGCCGGGCTCGAGGCTCGCGATGGCTCGTCGCACCTCGCTGGCGGCGTTGTCCTGCACGAAGCGCATGTAGCGCTCGACCTCCTCGACGCCGCGCTCGTCGGCGAGCTGGAGCAGCAGGCTCGCGCCGGTTCGGACCGCGGCCAACTGGGCCTCGAGATCGGCGAGGTTCTCTGGCACGCGGCGGGCCGGGTGAGGGCCGGCCGACAGCAAGTCGCGCACATGGTCGCGGTCGAAATGACCGGCGCGGCCAATCCGCACGTTGCGGAGGACGATGCCCTCTTCCGCGAGCGAGTGTGAGAACGCCGGCATGGATCCGGGCGTCTTTCCGCCGATGTCGGCGTGGTGGCCGCGCGCCGCGGCAAAGAAGCGCAGCGCCCCGCCAGCGTCGTGAACCGGCGCGACCACCGTTACATCGGGCAGGTGCGAGCCGCCTTGCGTCGGATCATTGGTCACGAACAGATCACCCGGCGCCAGATCCGCGTGAGCGCGTAACACCGCTTTGACCGACTCGCTCATGGCGCCCAGGTGCACTGGAATGTGCGGCGCGTTGGCGATCAGCTCCCCTTGGGCGTCGAAGACCGCGCACGAAAAGTCCAGGCGCTCGCGGATGTTCACGCTCATCGCCGTCTGTCGCAGCGTGCGGCCCATCTGCTCGGCGATGGACATGAAGCGGTTGGCGTAGATTTCGAGCAGGACGGGGTCGGGGGACGAGAGTTGGCAGTTGGCAGTTGGCAGTTGGCAGTCGGTCGTGGCTTGCTGGGTGACTCGGAGTAAGCCGTCTGCGTTGGCGCTGAGGGAGAAGGCGGGGTCGAGGACGATGGTGCCGGTGGCTTCGGCGATGATGGCGGGGCCCGTGAGGACGGCGCCTGGAGTCAGGGTTTCACGGAGATAGACGGGGACATTTTCGAGCCACTGGCCGTCGACGTAGAGACGCGAGCGGCGCGTCGGCTCGGGGAGCGCGCTCGCGGCGGCGACTGCAGGCTGGGGCGTCGGCACGGCTGCGGGCTCTGCCAGGGCCACTGAGATCTGGGCGATTTCGAGTGGGCGGCTTTGGTGCAGGTAGCCAAAGCGAGCGCGAAATTGGGCTTCGAACTCGGCCCGTGCGGCCGCGGCGCCGCTCGGAAATGGCACGGCTAGCTCGGTCTCGGTGCCGCGGTAGCGAAGCCGCGCCGTCAGCGTTGGCGCGAGCTTCGCCGCGTCGGCGCCATCGCGAGCCAACGCCGCGCGGCCTTCGTTCAGCAAGCGGTCGAACTCCGGAGCCAGCTCGGCGAGTGATTCATCGCTCAGCAGGCGTCCGCCCGCGTCCGCGCGACCTTCCCACCGCAAGCGCGAGATACCGATGCCCCAAGCCGACAGCACACCGGCCAGCGGATGGAACAGCACCTGTTGCACGCCCAGCTCGCGCGCCAGCGCACACGCATGCTGGCCGCCAGCGCCGCCGAAGACGACCAGGGCGTGCTCGCGCAGATCGAAGCCGCGCGCGACCGTGACCTCACGAATGGCCTCGGCCATGTTGGCGTTGGCGATGCGAAACAGACCCTCGGCGACGTCGAGCGCGCCGTAGTCATGACCTGCGGAAGCCACCTCGAGCCGCAGCTTTTCGAGCGCTGCCAGCGCCGGCTCCAGCGACAAGGGCAGGGGGAAGCGATCAGCAATCACGCGCCCTAGAGCCAAATTCACATCGGTCAGCGACAGCTCGCCTGGCCCTGGTCGCCCGTAGCACAGCGGTCCGGGCACCGCGCCGACGCTCTCCGGCCCTACGCGCAGCCGCTCGCCGTCGAAGCGGCACACCGAGCCGCCGCCGGCCGCGACCGTGTGCACGGCGACGATGGGCGCCGCGATGTGCGTCCCGCCCACCTGGCTCTCGTAGACGCGCGAAAGCTCTCCGTGCTCGACGCGCGTGACGTCCGTCGACGTGCCGCCCATGTCGAAGCCGACAGCGTGACGAAGCCCCGCCGCCCTAGCCACGGCCGCTAGAGCTTCGGCGCCGCCCGCCGGACCCGAAAGCACCGACGCCGCCCCTCGAAAGCGTTCGCGTTGGCACAGTCCGCCGCTCGACTGCATGAGCAGCAGCCGCGAGTCGGGCAGCTCAGCGGTGAGCCGTTCGAGGTAGCGCTGTAGAAGCGGCGTGAGATAGGCGTCGAGCGCGACCGTGCTGGCCCGCGCCAGGTAGCCGATGCTGGGCGCGACTTGATGGCCCGTCGCCACGTAGGTGAAGCCGGCGCGACGCGCCAGGTCCGCGACGTCGGCTTCGAGCAGGCCCGCTCGATAGTCGTTCAGGACCGCGATGCCTACGCTGTCGCAGCCGGTTTGACGCAAGCGTTCGAGCTCGCGCTCGAGCTGGGCCGGGTCAGGGCGCTCGAGCGGCTCTCCGTCGGCGTCGAGCCGCGCGTGGACTTCCAAAACCAGCTCTGGCAGCGGACCCGGCCGCTTGATCTCGAGCGCGAACAGGTCGGGGCGCGTCTGATCGCTCAGCTCGAGCAGATCTCCGAAGCCACGCGTGAGCAATAGCGCCGAGCGCGCGCCGCGCCGCTCGAGCAGCGCGTTGGTGCCCAGCGTGGTGCCGAGCCGCACTTCACAGGGCGGAATGGGCGCGTCGGGCGGCAGGCCCAGCAGGAGCCGAATGCCCACCAACGGCGCGTCGTCGCTCGACGGCACCTTGACGACCGACAGCGAACCGCTCCCGGGGTCGCGACCGATGCAGTCCGTGAAGGTACCGCCTCTATCGACAGCGAATTGCCAGCGCGCCGCGTCGAGCATGACGCCGCCAGGCTAGTTCAGGAGCTTGGGACCCGGCTCGGTTTTAGGGCCATAGCTGAAGGACAGCTTCTTGTCGGTCACGTCGACGCGCACGTGTCCGCCGTTCTCCAAGGCGCCGAAGAGCAGCTCGTCACCAAGCGGCTTTTTCACTTCGTCTTGGATCAGGCGGCCCAGCGGGCGAGCGCCGTTCTGCTTGTCGTAGCCCTTCTCGGCCAGGTACACCTTGGCGGCGCTGGACAGCTCGATCGTGACCTCGCGATCCAAGAGCTGTGCCGCCAGCTCGCCGATGAACTTGTCGACCACGCGCGTCATGGTGTCGGGCGACAGCGGATCGAAGGCGATGCGCGCGTCCAGGCGGTTGCGGAACTCGGGGCTGAAGGTGTTGCGCACCGCCAAGTCGTCCCGCCCGCCTTCGTCGCGGTTGCCGAAACCGACTAGGCCGCGCTGCAGATCTTGCGCGCCGACGTTGCTGGTCATGATCAGAATGACGTGGCGGAAGTCGGACTTCTTGCCGTTGTTGTCGGTCAGCGTACCGTGATCCATCACCTGCAAGAGCACGTTGAAGACGTCGGGATGCGCCTTCTCGATTTCGTCGAGGAGCAGCACCATGTGAGGCGTCTTGGCGACCACCTCTGTCAGCAGGCCGCCGCGATCGTAGCCAACGTAGCCGGGCGGAGCACCAATCAGGCGCGACACCGTGTGCCGCTCCATGTACTCGCTCATATCGAAGCGAGTCAGCTCGATGCCGAGCGTCTTGGCCAGCTGCTTGGCAGCCTCGGTCTTGCCGACGCCGGTCGGACCCGTGAACAGGTACGAGCCAATCGGCTTTTCAGCCGTGCGCAGGCCGGCGCGCGACAGCTTGATCGCCGTCACCAGCTCGGTGAGGGCGCGGTCTTGCCCGTAGACCACCTTGCGCAGGTCGTTTTCCAGGTTCTTGAGCGCGCTCTTGTCGTCGGTCGACACCTGACGCGGCGGGATCTGCGCGATGCGGGCCACGACACCTTCGACGCGCTCCACCGTGACAATCGCGCCGTCCCCCAAGTCGAGCTTGGTGTCGGCGCCGGATTCGTCGAGCAAGTCGATCGCCTTGTCGGGCTGCTTCTTGTCGCGCAGGTGCTTGTCGGATAGCACCGCGCAGGCGGCCACGGCCTCGGGCGCGTAGGTAACCTTGTGGAACTCCTCGTACTTGGGCTGGAGCCCCTTGAGGATGGCTTTGGTCTCTTCGAGCGTCGGCTCCACGACGTCGATCTTTTGGAAGCGCCGGGCCAGCGCGCGGTCGCGCTCGACGTGGCTGCGGTACTCTTCGAACGTCGTCGCGCCGATGCAGCGCAGCGTGCCGTTCGACAGCGCGGGCTTCAGCAGATTGGCTGCGTCCAGCGTGCCGCCGCTGGCGGCGCCTGCGCCGACGACCGTGTGCAGCTCGTCGACGAACAGGATCGCGCCCTCCTGCTTTTGGATTTGCTTCAGCACCGCTTTGACGCGGTTCTCGAAATCACCGCGGAAGCGCGTGCCGGCGACCAGCGCGCCCATGTCGAGCGCGTAGATGGTGGCGTTGAGCAGGTGCTTCGGCACTTCGCCAGCGACGATCTTGGCGGCCAAGCCCTCGACGATGGCCGTCTTGCCCACGCCGGCGTCGCCCACGAAGATGGGGTTGTTCTTGCGCCGGCGGCACAGCACCTGAATGGCGCGTCGCAGCTCTTTGTCGCGCCCGACCAGCGGCTCGATGTGACCGGCGGCCGCGGACTCGTTCAGGTTGATGGCGAACTTGCTCAGCGGATCGGAGACCTTCTCCGCGTCGCCCTCGCCCTCGCCGTCGTCGTCGTCGTCCTCGGAGCCGGCCGTTTCCAGTGCTGCGTCGTCCGAGCCGTCTTTGGAGACGCCGTGCGAGACGTAGCTGACCACGTCGTAGCGAGTGAGCCCCAGCGCGGTCAGCACCTCGACTGCCTGCGAGTCGACCTCGGCGAAGATGGCTACCAAGACGTTGAAGCCCTTGAGCTCTTCTTTGCCGCTGGACTGCACGTGAATGGCGGCGCGCTGCAGCACGCGTTGAAAGCCGCGTGATGGAGCCGGCGTGACCGCGTCGGAGCCCGGCACCTTGGTCAGGTCCGTCTCGAGCACTCGATCGATCTCTTTCTTCAAACGGTCGACGTTGCCGCCGGCGCCGCGCACGACCCGCGCGGTCGCGTCGTCGTGGAGCAGGGCGTACAGCAGGTGCTCGACCGTGATCAGGTCGTGGCGACGTCGCGACGCCTCACTCTGCGCCAACGAGCACGCGATCTCGACTTCTGCGCTGACCTTCACGCTTCACCCCCGTAGCCCTCTGGCTCTGCTGTGACCATGAGCGGATGCCCGTGCTCTTTGGCGTAGGCCGTGACCTGCGAGGCCTTTGTCTCAGCCACGTCACGCGAGAAGGTCCCGACGATGCCGTAGCCCTTGTGATGTACGTGCAGCATGACCTGCGTCGCTTCGGTCTCACCCATGTGGAAGAACTTTTCGAGAACGTGCACCACGAACTCCATGGTGGTGTAGTCGTCGTTGTGCAAGACCACCACGTACTTCCGAGGCTTCTCGGCCTTGGGGCGCGTCGCGACGTCCAGCTCTTCTTCGGGCGTTACTTTCGGCTTGTCGGTCGCCATCGTGGACGGGCCAATTTGAGCACTCTGCCCCGCGTTGTCGAGGGGGGAGGCGCTACGCCCGCAATCCTGCGCGCTTTCGCCTACCCAGACGGGCAGGTGAGCTGGCGCTATTGGCAGGTTTCGTCTTGGTCACCGTAGACGCTGATCTCGTAGAGCGAGAAGCCATACATGGTTTTGCGCGTGACGCCGTTCATGCGCACGTACCGGCCGTCGCTGGCAGCCGCGAGCGTGATGTCGTCGGTCCCGCCGTTGCCGGCTGCGTCGGTGTGGACGGTCGTGAAGGGCCCGCCAGCGTTGGTGGCGATCTGCACTTGGTAGTTGGTGGCGTAGGCGGCCTCCCAATTGATGACCACGCGCTTCACCGTCACGATCTCACCGAGGTCGAGGTCGAGGTTCTGGGGCTCGCTGTGCTCGCTGCCCCAGCGCGAAGTCATGTCGCCGTCGATGGCGAAGGCCGGCAGCAGGCCGCCGTTCTCCGAGGTGCCGCTCGCGCTGGTCACCGTGAGCTTGGTGCTGCCGCAGGTGCCGCCAGTCTTGCCGCCAGCTCCAGCGCTGCCTGCCGTGCCGCCCGAGCCGCTGCTGCTACCGCCCGAACCGGCGCTGCCGCCCTTGCCGCCGCTGCCGCCAGCTCCGCCGTTTGCCCCGCCGTTGCCGCCGCCGCCCGTACCCGTACCGGCTGTGCTGAAGGTCCCGGCGCTGCTGAAGGTTCCGCCGTTCGTGAAGCCACCAAAGGGCAGGCTCTCGCTACCGGCCGTGCCCGTCGTGCCGGCCGATTGGACCGCGCTCCCACCGCTGTCGCTGCCGGCCGCAGTCGAGCCCGCCGTTCCGGTCGAACCGCCTTCGTCCGGAGTAGCTCCGAGTGGGTCGTCGCCCTGAGTGCCGGCGGCGCAGCCGAGTGCGCAAAGTAACGCTACGAATCCGGAACGACCCAACGCGCGAACTCTTGGAGATGCCATGGCTGCCTTGGCCCCCCTG
>DATAKF010000320.1:0-28662 GCA_036261775.1 Polyangiaceae bacterium
GCCGGACTGCTTGGCCAGCCCGGTGAGGTCGGTGAGCGCACCTTTGTCGGCGTAGCCGGCCGTCATGTAGCTGTAGATGCCGGCCACGTCGGGTGGGTTGCCGCCGGCGCTGGCGATCAGCAGCTTCTGCTCGATGCTCGAGACGATGACCATCTCGACTTCGATCGGGCGGTAGCCCGGGTCCGCCTTGGCGTGCTCGCGCTCTTTGGCGTTGAAGCCGTCGACCACGCGGCCCATGGCCTCACCCTCGAAGTCCGTCCACTTTTCCCAGTAGAGGACATGCCGAACGCCGCTCGATTGCTCGGTTTGACTGTCACCGCACGCGCCACAGAGCAGAGCGAGCGCGCAAAAAGCCGACGCCAGACGCATTTGTTTGTGGTCCCCACTGTGTCACTTTTCGGAGGGGTCGTGAAGTCAATCAACATCTTTTCCAAAGCGCTCGCGCGGGCTCGGAAAAGTTCTTTGGGCGCAGGCTGCGCGAGTTAAAACGGGTCTTTTACCGTTTCGGCGAGCTGCGCGGACGCCCGGGGCAGCGTCACGGCGTTCGCGTTTTGGTCCATCTCTTGGAGCGAGACTGATCACCTCTTGGAGGGAGACTGCTCACGCCCGCCCGGCACCGATGCGATTCCGGACTTTAAAGTCTGTCTGCCAAGAGGGTGTCACGGCTCGTCCGAGTCAGGCGTCAAGCGCTGTACGGCTCCCGCGCGCGTGTGGCAGCTCGACGCCAATACCGTCGAAAAAACGTTGAGAAGGGGAACAGTTCCACAAAACTTTCCGAAAAATCAGACTCGGTGTTGCGTAGATCCTGTGGCTGTGACCTGGTCAGTGTCCGGGCTGAGTGGTACCTGTGAGACATGTCACACGCAGTGCCTACGTGGGATTTACGTTTGTCTCACGCCCCGGAGCTGCTCTGCATGGCTGCAGCACGTCAAGGCAGCGATCGCAGCTCCGATCACTATGTGGTGCACAGCTGGTGCATCCACTTTTACAAATACGAAGCCACGCTGATCGTCGGCGACAGTCAGCTGGAGATCACGCCCGGGTCCGTTGGCATCATCCCGCCCGGCGTCAGCCACGAGTACCACTACCGTGGTCGTTCGGAGCACTTGTACGCGCACTTCAACTTGCGCGGCACCAGTGGTGATGCGATGCCGATCGCCGCGCTGCAAGATCTCGGCAGCGAGTTCACGCCGCTGTGTGAGCGATTCGAGCACGCGATTCACGTCTTCCGCTCGCGCCCTGCGCAGGCCGAAGCGCGCGTGTGGGACGTGTTGTGGGAGCTGTCGGAGCGCACCACGCGCAGCGAGATGCGTCAGACGCGCCGCCACGTCGCGCTCGAGCGCGCGTGCCGCGTCATCCAAGCGCGCATTTCGGAGCCGCTGTCCCTGGCCGATTTGGCCACCCCGGCGGGCGTGTCGCCAGCGCATCTCACCCGGTTGTTCCGCGCCGAAATGGGTCTAACCGCGACCGACTACCTTCGCCGCTGCCGGCTGGAGCGCGCGCTGCATCTTTTGACCCGTTCAGAGGTGCCCATCAAAGAAGTCGCCTGCGAGGTCGGCATTCCCGACCTGCACGCCTTCAACAAGGCCATTCGCCGGGGCTACAGCCTCTCCCCCCGCGAGCTCCGCGCCCGCGGCGCCGCCCCCAACGGCCTCACGCTCCGCAGCGAAGCGCCGGGGCCCATCATCAACGAAGCCCCAGCCCCCGTCATCCAAAGTGCGTAACCGCTGAGCTGGCCGACTTTCTGGAGCCTCGAGATTCAGAGGTCGACGCGTGGGTCACGACGGCGCGCTACTGCTTCTTGAGCACCATCACGCTCGAGAGCGACGTGGGGCTGCCGCCGTCACCATCGAAGATGTGAACGACGAGGGCTAGCTGAGCGGCGTTCACGCCCGCGAAGAAGCCTTGCACGCTGAGGTTGCAGCCGTCCGCGCACATGCCCGTCGTCGGCTTGGGTGGCACGCCGCCGATGCGCGCCGGATGCTCGGCGTCCCACGCCGTGACTTGGCTAGTGGCGGGCGTCGCCGTGCCGCCCGTGCTCTCGACCTTGTAGGTGACGCCGCCAATGCTCAGCTCGATGGAAACACCCACCGCCGTCGCAGTGCCGAACGCGGCGCGCGCAGTCGCAGTCGTCGTGCCAACGTCGACGCTGCCATCGCCCATGGTCACCGGCGTCGCGCCGACCAACACGTAGCTTTGGTTGCCGTTCGCGGGCAGCGCGGCGCTGAGCGCTCCAAGAGCGTAGTGGAAGCCCTGCTTCGCGTTGACAGTGAAGGCGTCGTTGCCCGCAGGCTTGCCGTCGGCCCAGCGCCCCCACTGCACCACGCCGTCGAGCCCCACGTTCAAGTTCTTGGCCGAGCCCATGTCATGATCTTCGTCCAGCTGGCTCACCCAGCGGACCAAGCCGCCGGCGCGAAACTCGACGAGCTTCGGGAAGCGAGTGTCGACGCCCTCGATGGGCGCGGCGTACACCGCAGCGTACGGCCCCGTAAACGGCGGCGACTCCGCGACGGGTTCACCAGCCGCGCCTCCCTGCCCGCCCTCGCCAGCTGCACCTCCCAGCGCATCGGGGCCACCGCCCTGAGACGTGGCGCCAGCTACCGAACCGCCTGATCCGCTGGAGCCTCCGTTGGCGCGGCCCCCGTTCGTCGAACCGCCCGCGGCGCTTCCGCCGTTGACCACCCCACCGGCAGCCAGGCCACCTTGGCTCGCGCCGCCAGTGGCGACCGTGCTACCGCCGGTCCCCGCTTCACCGCTGGCTGCTGCGCCACCAGCGCCCGACGACATCGTGGGCTCGCTCGCGTCGTCATCACTCGAGCAGGCAGCGGCAGCGCCTACCACCACCACCACGGCGCCCAGGAAATAGGAGCTGGCTTTCATCGAACCTCGCATTTAGCGCAAATTGCCGCGGAGGCCCAAGCGCTCGAACGTTCCGTTGCGCGCCAAGGCGCGGCAAACACGAAAATCTCGCTGACTGCTCTCCTACCCTTCCTGGCGCGCTTGGGGCTGCTGCCACGCCCCTCGAGGAAAATATTCTTTGATTCGGTCTTCCGGTCTTCCGAATCGAAAAATGCGTTCTCGCCCTCGCGGACCTCCGCGCCTCCCCGCCTCCCTGTGAAATCTCGGCCCGGCACGACGGCTCAGCACGCGCGAGCAGCCACGAGCTCACCAGCGCGAGCTACGCGAGGATTTGTTCGACTAACTTGTTGGGCACGTTGCGGGTGCTGACGCCAAAGCTCGGGACGTTGAGCTCGAAGTACGAGTTCAGGATCGTGTAGTAGAGGTCGCGCATGGGGACCTCGGCGCCAAACTGCACGTTTTGGTTGGTCTTGAAGGTGCCGCTGCCACCGCCGATGAGCGCGACCGGCAAATCGTCGGCGTGGTGATTGCCGCCGTGCATGCAGCTTGCGTACATCAAGAGCGAGTTATCGAGCAGCGTGCCCTCGCCTTCTTTGACGGCGTTCATCTTGGTGGCAAGGTCGGCAATCTTGGAGCTTTGCCACCAGTTGATGGTCGCAAAGTCGTTGTTGGCGTCGCCGCCGTGCTGTGAGCCGTGATAGTTGCCGCAGTTGCCGGTGCCCGCGGTCGAGCCCGTGGCCGAAAATTGCCGCTTTTGCACGTGGTCGTAGACGAACTCCGAGCGCTCGTCCTCGAGCATGTAGCTGACGATGCGCGTGGCGTCGCAGGTGAGCGCCATGACGATCAGGTCGTTCATGACGTCCATGTGCGCGCCTTTGTTGTACCCGCCACCCGCGTTGGCCATGCCGTACGCCGCCCTGAGCGTCGGCGCGCTAACCGTGTTGCACGACGTCCCCGAGACGGCCATGCCCCCGCTGACGGCCGTCGCTGCTTTCTCGGTGTCGCGCACCGAGTCCAAAAACTGCTGCATGCGCTGCTGGTCGGCGGTGCCGAGCAAGTTCTTGGTGCGGTTGGCGTTGGCCAGCACCGCGTCGAGCACGCTCTTGTTGAGCGAGCGTAGCTTTTCGCGCTCCGGGTCGGGCATGTCACCGCCGCCGACGGGCTTGCCGGCGCCGGTGATGATGTCGAACACCTTGAGCGGGTCGACCTCTTTGTAGAGCGGCTCGGTCGGGCTCTTCCAGGAAATGCTGCGCGAGAGCGAGCAGGGCTGGCCATCGCAGTAGCTCTCGATGGTGGAGAGGCCGACCTGCAGCGAAGCCAGCGCCGTTTGCGTGGCGTACTGGGGGCTTTGGGCGATGACTTGGTCGACGGTGGTGCCGTTGGCGTCTTTGCTCTTGAGCTGATCGCGCACCAGCTTGGCGTCCACGCACGACAGAAACGTGCCGGGATCGCGGCCGTGGCTAGGCTCGACGTCGGGGTTGTCGGGCTGCGCTGGCGTGTAGTTTTCCATGTTGGTGAGCACGGTGACTTTGCTCTTCAACGCGGTGAACGGCTCCAAGATGGGCGACAGCTTCCAGGCGTCACCGACACCGGGGTTGGCGGGGCGCCAGAACGTAGCCGTGCCGTTCGGAAAGAAGATGGGGATGAAGCGCTTCGGGTACGCGACGCTTTGACCGCGCGCGATCTTGGGCGCGAGTGACTCCATCCACGGCAGGGCGATCGCCACACCAGCGCCACGCAGCAACGTTCTCCGATTCATCAGCCGGTTCATCTGAGGGCTCCTTACTGCGTATCCCCGCGGCGGGACCGGAAGGTGTCCGCCAGGACTAGGTTTTTCATCAGCGCCGGCAACACCGCCGTGCTGGACTTCCACGAGTTGGTGGCGTTGTTCAGGTAGGGCCGATCGGTCTCTTCGACGCCGCGGCCCAAGCTGTAGATGAACAGCTTTTCAGCCACGCACGACATGAAGCGCGGATCGCTGGTGAGCATGTCCGTCAAGCCTTCGAGGCCGACGAACGGCTCGCCGCCCACGATTTGGCCGCTAGCGTCGACTGGCGTGCCGTTGGCGTAGGTGGCGCGGTATTGCCCGATGGCGTCGAAGTTTTCGAGCGCCATACCGACGGCGTCGAACGTGGCGTGGCAAGCGGCGCAGACCGGGTTCTTGCGGTGCTCTTCCAGGCGCGCACGGATGTTCTGCTGCGCGGCCTCGGCCGTGCCTGAGTCGCCGTCGAGCGGCGGGATCTCCAGGCCGTTCGGCGGCTGAGGCGGCGGCGCGCACATGATTTGGTCGAGGATGCGACGCGCGCGGAGGGTGGGCGCGGTGCGATGGTTGTACGAGCTCACGGTCAAGAACTGACCGAGGCCCAAGAAGCCAAACCGATGGTCGTCCTTGACCTGCACCAGCTGCATGCCCTCGCCCGCGGGCGGCTGCATGCCGTACAGCTTGGCCAAGTTGGCGTCGACGAAGTTGAAGTCGGCCTTCAGGAATTGGGCCCAAGGCTGCGAGCCGCGCGCAAACTCGTTGAAGAAGCGATACGCCTCTTCGGTTTCGGCCGAGGTGATGGCCGGGGTCCAATTCGGGAACACGCCCGCGTCCACCGCGTGCCCCGCCAGCTGGCGAATGCTCAGCCACTGACCGCCGAAATTCATGACGAAGCGCTTGCCTTTCTCGTCGAGCAAGAGCCGATCGGTCTGCGCCAAAAGCTCGGCATCTTCGAGCAATTTGCCGCTGGCGGCCGCGTCGAACAGAGCCTGATCGGGTCCGCTGCTCCACAAGAAATACGAGAGGCGCGAGGCCAGCTCGTAGCCGCTCAGCTTGTGCGGCGTGGCCGAGTTGGGCGCCTCATCCAGCTCGATGCGATACAGAAACTCGGCGCTCGACAGCATGGAGCGCAGCACGTGCTTCAGCGCGTTGTCGGGCGTTTCACCCAAGCCAGTCGCGTCGGTGTAGACCTTGCCGTAAATCGTCAGCTCTTCTGCGACCGCGGGCCGGCGAAAAAGCTTGAGCGCGGCAGACGAGATGACCGTCGACACGCACGCGGCGTCGGCGGAGTTGCAGGTGATGAACGCGGACTTGAGCGCCGGCGTGTTCATCACTTCGTCGGCGACCTTGCCGGCGGCGCTGAAGAAGTTGCCGAAGGTCTTGGTGTCGACGCCCAGCGCGGCCGCGATGTTGTCGAAGCCGTACAGCTCGCCTTGCCCCTTGGACCAATCCGCCGGCTGCTGCGTCACGCCGAGCGCGTCGTGAATCGAGTTGTTGTACTCGGCGTCGTTCAGTCGGTGAATCGGCACGCTGCCAGGATCGGTGCCGACCTCGGGCACGTACCCGCCGCTGCCGTTACCGTTGCCGTTGCCGCCGCCGTTGATGCTGCCACCAACGCCCGTGGCTTGGCCGGCCGTCCCAGCGCCGGCGTGGCCTGGCTCCGGGTTGCCCTCGTTGTCAGCGCCCGGGCCGCCAGCGCATCCGAGCAGCAGGCTCAGCGTCCCAGCCACTCCCGTCCAAGTGGCAATCTCTCGGCTTTTCGACGTGAACATGGGGTTCTCCGGCGACGGCTTGGACCGTCATCTCGGCGATTAGTCGCCAGCCTTGTTCACATCCGTGAAACTCAAATGCGCGGCGGCACGGCAGCTGACAGCACCAACTCGCTCAGCATTTCCAGCGCTTGAACACGTGTCAGCTGACAGCTTTCTTGGAGTCGGCCGTACGACGCTTTGCAAATTGCACGCACGTTGTCGCACCCACCCGCAACCTGCTCTAACCCGCACGGCTGATGCTCGAGCAGCGCGCGTTCAGCTAAAGTACCTTTTTCAAGGCGGAGCAGCCGTGAGCGGCTTGGCCAAGAACAAGGTTTGGAACGCCTGACCCGCGAGCTCGAAGTCGCGGAAGCCTTGCCCCTTGTACAAGCTGCGAGCGCGTACATTGTCCTCGCGCACCTCGAGCGTCAGCTTCGCGAAACCACGCGCGCGCGCGTACGCTTCGGCCGCAACCAACAACGCTCGACCGATGCCGCGTCCCTGAGCCGCTGGCAGCACCGCCAAATCGTGCACGTTGAGCAGCGGGCGCGCCGCGAAGGTGGAGAAGCCCACGAAGCAGGTGGCGATGCCGACCACCGCCGCACCTTCACAGGCCAAGAGCACCACGGCGTTGGGCTGCGCGCGTAGCGCCTCGGGCAAACGGCGCCGCACGTCCGCATCGAGCGGCGCGCCCCCACCCATCTCGCCTTGGGAGTATGCGTCCAGCACCGTCAAGAAACCGGCCACCTGCGCTTCGTCCCCGTAGTCCAGTTCTCGAATTTCGATCGACAATTTTGGCGTTCTCCCGGGGTAAAACGTAGCAGACGACGCTCGCGCTCGCTCGTGGTAGACAGGTGTTCTCGAGCGCGTTGGCTCGAGCTGGAGGCGGCTTCGGAAGGCCCGCTTCGCGCAGGCGATCCATGAACGAGCGTTGTCCCAAATGTGACGCTGCCCCGCTCGCCAAGCTCGAGCAGTCGTTGGTCTCTTGCTGCAGCAAATGCTCCGGCTTCTGGGTACCGCCGCTGGCGTTCTCGGAGCCGGGAGTCATCGATCAGCTGAAGGCCAAGGACGTGCGGCCCCAGGCGCCGCTCGAGCAAGATCACCGCACCGGCCCCTGCCCCGAAGGCCATGGCTTGTTGCGACGTGCCCGCGTCACCAACGAAGACCCGTACTTCTTGGAGCGCTGCGCCCGCTGCGGTGGTGTTTGGTTCGATCCAGGCGAGTGGTCGCGACTGGCACAGGCGGGGCTGTTGACCGATGTGACCACGCTGTGGAGCCCCGCCTGGCGCGAGCGCCTGTCCGACGAGCAAAATCGCGCGTCGCTCGAGGCCGATCTGCGCCACAAGCTAGGCAACGAGACGTTCGAGCTGCTCGAGAGCCTGGCTGATAGCTTGAGCGAGCAGAAGCTGGGTGGGCTGGCGTTGGCCTACCTACGGGAGCGCCTGCGCGAGCGCTGATACCTGCCGCGAGCGCCTGCGCGAGCGCTGACGCCCGCCCGGATGGTGCTGATCTCTTGGGGGCTGGCCCGACGGCAGCCCATTGACCCACCCGCGAAACACGTCTACTTAAACGATTCAGTAGCGAGAAACAGCCCGTTCCTGAAGAGAAACCGAGCCCGTGCATCGCCCTACGGAACCTCAGCTCGTGCCGAGCCGCCTCGGCCTGCGCGGCAGCGCCGTTTTGTGCGCGGCCGCGCTCAGCTTGGGCTGTGTGAAGACGCCGGAGCTCTACGCCCAGTCGACGCTGGACGTGAAGCAGAACCCGCCCGCCAGCTTCGTGGTGGACGGCAAGCCGTTTTGCTTTGCTGGTTCCAACAACTACTACCCCATCTTCAAGCCCAAGCCGGTGGTGGACGATTTGTTCGACGCTGCGCGCGAGCTGAACCTCAAGGTGATGCGCGTCTGGGGCATGCTGGACCGCGGCTCGCTCGACGGCAGCGTGCCCAACGCCGACGGCGAAGGGCACAAAGAGAACGTCTACTTTCAGTACTGGGATCCGGCTCGAAAGCGCCCGGCCTACAACGACGGCGAAGACGGCTTGCAGCGCCTCGACTACGTGCTGGCCGCCGCAGCCAAGAACGACGTCAAAGTCATCGTCGTCCTGATCAACAATTGGCGAGCCTTCGGCGGCATCGACCAATATTTGATGTGGTACGGCCGCGACAAGCACCACGAGTTTTTCACCGCGCCGGAGCTGAAGCAAGCCTACCGCGACTGGGTGAAGCACGTCATTTCACGCAAAAATACCGTAAACGGCCGGGCCTACCGCGAAGACCCGACGGTGTTTGCCTGGGAGCTCGCCAACGAGCCGCGCTGCCAAGGCGGCAACGCCTTCGACGCCAGCACGGGCTGGGACAAGAGCACCCTCACTGGTTGGGCCGATGAAATGTCGGCTTACATCAAGTCGCTCGACCCGAACCATTTGGTGTCGGTGGGAGACGAAGGCTTTCTGGACGGCGGCGGTGATCACTGGGCCTACAAAGCCAATGACGGCGTCGACCACGCTGCCTTGACGGGCTTGCCGCACATCGACTTTGGCACCTTTCACCTCTACCCCGACGACTGGAGCACGCCGGAGAACTTTGGCGAGCAATGGATCGTGGATCATTTGAAGGTGGCGCGTGAGCTCGGCAAGCCAACCATCTTGGAGGAGTACGGCGTCAAGGTCAGCCGCACGCAGGGCACGCGCGGAGAGATCAACCAGGGTTGGGACGAGCGCCGCACCAGCTACCAGCGCTGGAACGACATCACGCTCGAGCGCGGTGGCAACGCAGCGCTACCGTGGATGCTCGCCGGCATCGACGAAGATCAGGGGCTCTACCCTGACTACGACGGCTTCGTGTTTTACCGCAGCGACGCGACCGGCAAGCTGATCGGTGACTACGCCAAGGCGTTTCAAAGCGCGCCCGCTTGTCAGGTGCAACCGCCGAGCACCACTCCCGCGTCGCCGTTCGTCAGCGTCACTCGTCCGGCCCAGCGCGTCGCGCTCGGCTGGCTCGCCGCCCAGGCGCTTTGAGACGCCCAGCGTTTGCAGCAGACGGAGCCAGCGCCGCCGTCGTGCTCAGCGAAGCATCGGCTACTGATTGACGCAGACCTCGGGGCACGTGGCGTCGAAACGCGTGCTGCACGTCAGCGCCCAGCTGCCGAAGTTCCCGGAGCCGCGCAGGTCGTTGCAATTCGGCACCCCTCGAGGATCGAAGTCGCGGTGGTTGCCGCACACGTCGTTCAGACTGAACATGGAGACGCGCACGTCGGTAGGTGAGAGCTTGACGTTGGTGATCGTGACCGGCGCGTACACCATGCTGCCGCTGACCGTGACGTCCACGGTGCCGCACTCCGTAAAATCGGCGTTGTTCACGAAGTACGAAACGGTACCGTTGGCGATCGGGAACGGCAGGCTGCTCACGTCGAACTCGAAGCGACTTTGCAGCGTGTTCCAGACGGGCGCCCAATCCGCCTCCACCTGCGCGCAGGTGTAGTTCTGGTCCACCTCCCTTTCGCAGGCAATCGCGCCACCCGCGCCGCCATCGGAACCTGGCGCCGCAGCGCCCATGCCGCCTTCGCCGCTCGTGCCGGTCGCGCCACCCGCGCCGCCGCTCGTAGCCGCGCCGGCACCGCCGCCAGCAGCGCCAGCTCCGGCGCCACCCAGCGTCGGCTCATTCTCGCCAGCGCCTTGGCCCAGGCCTGCAACACCGCCGTCCCCTCGACCAGCGCCGCCGCCGTCGCCATCACGCACGTGCTTGGCGTCGTCGCCCGCGCAAGCCACCACGATACTGGCTACCACCACCCCTACCAGGCCAAGCGCCGCAAAAGTCCGCATCCAACCAGCGTAGGCCAAGGCAGCGCAGGCCCGCAAGTCAGCGCGCGCTGGGCGGGGCGGTGCTGCTCCGCAGTACCAGCGACACTGGAGCGAGCTCGGCGTACGCCTTCGCGGTCAAGCCTTGCGAGCCTTGAATCCGCTCGATCAAGAGCCCCATGGCGCGGCGCCCCAGGTGCTCTTTCACCACGCCAATCGTGGTGAGCGGCGGGTCGGTGTAGCGGCTCATGGCAATGTCGTCGAAGCCGATCACGCTCAGCTCTCGCGGCACGTGCAGCTCGGCCTCGCGCGCCGCTCGCAAGGCGCCCGCCGCCATCAGGTCATTGGCGCAGAAAATGGCCGTGGGCAGCGCTTTGCCTTTGGTTTTTTTGAGGGCCTTCAAGGTCGCGGCGTAGGCTGCGTCGAAGCCGAATTCGGCGGCGGAAATCAGCTGTGGCTTGGGCGCGCCAAACGAGGTGGCGCGCTCCGTAAAGCCCTCCGCGCGCTCTTCGACGCTGGGCGGTGCCTCCACGGGGCCCAAGAACGCCAGGCGCCGATGCCCCAGCTCGACCAGGTGCGCCGCCGCCAGGCCCGCGCCCAAGCGGTTGTCGATCTGCAGCGAGTCGATGCCCTTGATGCGCGGCGTGTTGTCGATGGCCACGATCGGCAAGCCGAACGCCTGCAAATCGCGGATCATCTTGGGTAGCGTCTGGCGGATGAACAAGACGCCTTCGACGTTGCGCTCACGGATCACCTTAGGCAAATCGTTGAAGCCCGTGTACGAGCTGCCCATGAACGAGAACAGCAAGTTGTAGTCTCGCTCGACCGCTTCCTTGACCGCGCCCTGCACCACGTAC
Organism: Polyangiaceae bacterium; assembly: GCA_036261775.1. GTDB lineage: Bacteria > Myxococcota_A > Polyangia > Polyangiales > Polyangiaceae > PMG-095. Next base: position 11,025 of record DATAKF010000320.1, read on the forward strand.
GAGTAAAACTGGTTCGCGATGGCGTCGTCTTCCTTGTAGAAGATGAGGCCTACGTTGTGCGTGTGCTTGCGCTTCAGGCCCGCCGCCGTCGCGCTCGGGTGGTAGCTCAACGCGGCCGCCGCCTCGAGCACGCGCTTCTTCACCTTGTCGCTGATGGCCTCGTTCGGGTTATTGTTCAGGACGAACGAAACGGTGGCAGTCGAGACCTGAGCCCGCTCGGCCACGTCGCGAATGGTGGAACGCTTCATCTGGCGCGTCAGGCTACCGCGCGCGCCGTCTGTTCCTCCAGCTCGGAGCGCTTCAAGGTGAACGAGAACGTCGTTCCTTGGTTCAGTTGGCTCTCGACCGACACGGTTCCGCCCATGGCTTCGACCAAGTGTTTGACGATGGACAGGCCTAGTCCGGTGCCGCCGACCTCACGCGAGCGGCCCGCGTCGACCCGGTAGAAGCGCTCGAAGACGCGCGACAGGTGGCGCTCGTCGATGCCCGGGCCATCGTCGCCCACGCTGACCGTGACCGTGTCGGCGCTGAGCACCACGTTGAGCCACACGTGCGTACCCGGACCGCAGTACTTGACGGCGTTGTCGATGAGGTTGGTCAACACGTGCTCGAGCGCGCGTCGGTCGGCGCGCACTTTGGGGAGCTGGCCGACCGCTACCTCTTCCAAAGAGACGTTCTTCTTGCTGGCGCGCTCGCGGAACAAGCCCAGCACCTGCGAAAAGAGCGGCTTCAGGTCGATGGGCTCGAAGCTGAGCCGGAAGCCGCGCGACTCGATGCGCGACAAGTCCAGCAAATCTTCGACCAGCTGCTGCAGGCGCGCCGCGTTGCGATCGATGATGCCGACGAAGCTCTGCGCGGCGGCCGGATCCGACAGCGCGCCGTCGACCAGCGTCTCGGCCGCGGAACGAATCGAGGTCACGGGCGTGCGCAGCTCGTGCGACACGTTGGCCACGAAGTCGCGACGCATGGACTCGAGCCGCCTCACCTCGGTCACGTCCACGAAAACGGCCACGAATTGCCGCTGTTCGCCGGGCATGCGCGCCACACGCGCCAGCAGCCGGCGCGGCTTGATGTTGCCAATCTCCACCTCTTGGGTGGTCGGCTCGTCTTCACTGGCGGCGTGAGCGAATAGATCGCGCAGCTCGGCGTTGCGCACGACCTCGAGCAGCGGGCGGCCAATCGCGTCGGCCGGCACCAAGAGCATTTCGCGCAGAGCCGGGTTCAGCACCACGATGCGCTGCTTGGAGTCGAGCAAGATGACGCCCTCTTGCATCCCCTCCAAGATGCCGGCCATGCGATCGCGCTCAGCGCGCAGCTCCTGCAGCGACGTCGAAAGACCACGCGCCAGCTTGTCCAGCGTGCGCCCGAGCTGAGGCACGGCTTCTTCACCCTCGAAGCCCGAGCGCGCCTCGAGGTCCCCCTCGAGCATGCGCCGCGCCAAATCGTTCAGCTGCGCCAGGCCACGGGCCGTGAGCCGCTCCATCCAGGCTGCCGCGATCACGAGCAGCGCCAACAGCAGCACCGCCCCCGCGATCACTGCGGAACGAAACTCGGCCAAGGCGGTGTCGACGCCGGCCAGCGACTGGCCCACGCGCGCCACGGCCTCCGAGCCGTCCGCCAGCTGAAAACGAGCCGCGGAATACAGGCTCCGCCCCTCGACCAAAAAGCCTGGCCGGCCCTGACCACGCGCGGCAGTCCGAGCCGCCAGGAAGTCGGGCGCATTGGCCCGAGTGAGCGAAGGCGGGGGCCCTTCGGAGCTGGCCACGGCGACGCCATCGGCGCGTAGCAGCTCCACGGTGCCCCCAGCCTCGGCCGCGAGCTCCTTGGCCAAACGAGACAGCGCTTCGCTGTCGTTGCCGGATGGTCGTCGCGCCTCGGCCAAAGCCGCGACCAACTGCGCACGTCCCGACACCTCGCGCTCGAGGTTGCCCATCATGTGAGCCTCGAAGGCCGGGCGCAGCTCCCAGTTCGCCAGCGCGGTCGCAACGACCACCACCCCGAGCGCTACCCCGACCAGTCCGCCGCGCAGCCCTAGCTTCAAGCCGTCGCCTCTTCTGGAGTGCCGACGAAGCGGTAGCCGACGCCGCGCACGGTCTCGACGTAGTCGCGCGCGGCTTCGAGCTTCTCGCGCAGGCGCTTGACGTGGGTGTCGACCGTGCGGGTCGTGATGTCCGCCTGAATGCCCCAGACGTCGTCGAGCAGGGCGCTACGCGACTGCACGCGGTTGCGGCGGTCGTAGAGCGTAACGAGCAGCCGGAACTCCAGCGCAGTCAGCTCGATTTCCACGGCTTCGACCCAGACGCGGTGCGCTTCGCGATCGATGCGCAAGACCCCGAACTCGATGCTGGCTTCGCTCTCCGGTGCGGCTTTGCCGCGGCGCAAAATGGCCTGAATGCGCAGCGACAGCTCGCGCATGCTGAAGGGTTTGACGACGTAGTCGTCGGCGCCCAGCTCGAAGCCGACAACCCGGTCGATCTCTTCGCCGCGAGCCGTCAGCATCACCACCGGCACCGCGCGCGTTGCGGGAGCTTCCTTCAGCTGCTTGCACACGTCGGTGCCGCTCAGGTCAGGCAGCATCAAGTCGAGCAGGATCAGGTCCGGGTGCAGTTCCTTGCCAAGGCGCAGACCTTCGCGCCCGGACCGAGTCGTCGTCACGTCGTGGCCTGCTTGGCGCAGGTTGTATTCAAGGACGGACAGAATGTCCTGCTCGTCTTCGACTATGAGAATGCGTGCCATCCAGAGTGTTGGGTATCGGGCGGCTGTGACGATTCGGTGACAGCTGTGTATTAGTCCGGCGCCACTTGTCATGCAACGGCCGGGCGGCCGCTGCTAGGTGGCGGGCGAAAGCTCCGAGCCGGGGCCGATTCGCAGCACCGTTCCGCGCCACACCACGGTGCGCTTCACCGCGCCCAGGGCCCAGATCCCGAGCAGCATCAAGTCTTTACACAGCCAGCACGGCAGCTCGCGGAGCCGCAGGCGCTCGCCGCGCACGCGTGACAGGACGTGGGCGTCAGAGCCAAGCTTGAACAGCAATCCGCCAATGAAGAACACGGCCAGGGTTGCCCTACTGGCAAACCCGACCTCTGCCCCGGCCATCAGGCAACCGAAGCCGAGGCCCAGAAAGGGCAGCGGGCTCAAGAGCGGCTCCGCAAAGTACAGCGCCGGCGCGATGCGGCGCCGCATTTGGCACCAGCGCACGTGGCGCGCGCAAAAGTCACGCACGCTGCGGTGAGCGCTCACAGCCTCGACTACGTAGGAAGAGAGCGCGACCTTGAAGCCAGCGCGCAAGAACTTTTGCCCGAGCACGTAGTCTTCGGCGAGCACGTTACAGACACTCGAAAAGCCTCCCAAGCGCTCCAGATCAGACAGCTTGAACAGCATCGACTTGCCGATCACGCACGGGTGCGCGACCAGCACGTCGGCACCGCACACCGCGCGCATGATGAAGGCGTTCAGGTGTAGGTTGTCGAGCTGCGCGCCAAAGTTGCGCTCACCCGCCCCGCACAGCACGCTCGACACCAGGCCCACTTTCGAGTCGCGCAGCTCGGACGCCATGGCCCGCAAGTAATCGGGGCGCACCCGCACGTTCGAGTCACTGATCAAGACCTGATCGTAGCGCGCGTACGACTCGAGCGAGATCAGGTTGTTCACCTTCGGATTCAGCCCTGATGTGAACACGCCCGAGACAATCTTGATCCGAACGTGCGGAAACTCACGCCGCACCTGATGCGCGACCTTGAGGGCCGGATCGCGCGGATCCTCGGCGCCGAGCACCAGCTCGAACTCCGGGTAGTCCTGGGCGGCCAAAGAGGCCAGGTTCTCGTACAACCCGTCGTCGATGCCCTTGAGGGGCTTGAGCACGGAAATGCCAGGCGTTGGCCCTGCGTAGTCGCGCCTTTGGCTCACGCGCAGCACGGACCAATCCGTTGCGAGCGTGAGCAGGAGCGACACCGCGGCTGCCATCGCCGAAGCGAAGAGCACTGCGTCCATCTGCTACTCCTTATATTGATTCTCTGCGCTCAGAGTGCCGGACGCACGTGTCAGCCGCGTGGAGCTGTGGAAAACTCGTGGAAAAGTAAGTGGGGTTTCGTCAAGCACGGGGCGCGGAAAGCGTCCCGATCTCGAGCCGTAGCCAGTCGCGAAACGCCGCGATCTCGGGGCGTCGAAACGTCTCGCGCAAGCCCACGAGCGAGTAGGCGTGCCCAACCGGCAATGGCGGTGCGTGAGGAAAGACTCGCCGCAGTCGACCAGCCGCCAGCTCATCCTGAATCAACGACCAGCGCGCCAGCGCCACGCCCTGGCCGCGCACCGCGGCCTCGACCAGCAGGCTCGAGTCTGTCAGCTGGTGGTAGCGAGTGATGGCCGGCGCGCTGACCCCCAGGGCGTCGAAGCAGCGCATCCAAGCGTCTTCGTGATCGTCAAAAAGCAGGGTTTGTCCCGGCAAATCGTGCGGTTTCTTGAGACGCGCCGCCACCGCTTGGGCGGCCACGACCACGAAATAGTCATCCATCAGCTTTTCGGCGTACAGGCCGGGATACGGACCCTTGCCGAAGCGAATGCCAACGTCGATAGGCTCCCGCGCAAAGTCGACGGTCGCCTCCGAGCTGGAGATGCGCAGATCGATCTCCGGATGCTTGGCGATGAAGCCACCCAGGCGGGGCACCAACCAGCGCGCGGCGAACGAAGGCAGCGTCGTCAGCGAGACGACCGGTCTTTCCAGCGTCGCGCGTCGACGCAGACGCTGATTGGCTTCACGCAGCCGAGCAAAGATCCCGGACAGCTCCGTCAACCAAGCTTGGCCTTCGCGCGTGAGCTCGAGCCCGCGACCCGTACGGCGAAACAGCAGCACCGAAAGCTCACCCTCCAGCTGCTTGATCTGGTGACTCACGGCCGTCTGGGTCACCTTCAGCTCGGCGCCGGCCTTGGTAAAGCTGCCAAGGCGCGCCGCGACCTCGAACACGTGCAGCGCGTGCAGCGACGGCAACGGGGCGTGTTTTTCGATTGGAGCGCGGGCCGCCGGGCGAGCCATGAGAATTTCTCATGTAGCATGCCAAAGATGCGTTGGCTGTCGGGTGGCCTTTCCTGTAGCCAATAGCGCATGAAACTCTACCGTTTTCGCTACAGCCCGTACGCGCGCAAAGTGCAAATGGTGCTCGATTTGCTGCGCCGACCCTATGAGCTGGTCGAGGTCTCGTTCGGCGACCGCAACGAGCTGGCAAGGCTCACCGGTGGCTACATCTACGTGCCGGTGTTGGTCGACGACGCGGGCAAAGTCATCCGCGAGTCGCGCGACATCTGCGAGGCCATCCTCAACGAGTCCCCCGGCCACTCCCTCGTCCCCTCACCGCTCGAAGGCCCTGTCTGGGCGTACCAAGACTTCGTCGACGGCCCCCTCGAAGACGTGCTCTTCCGCATCAGCACGCCGTCCATGCGCGACAAGTGGCCCACGCCGTTCGAGCGCGCCCTCTACGTCCTGATCAAAGAGCGCAAATTCGGCGCCGGCTGCGTCGACGCCTGGCTCGCCCAACGCACCGAGCTCATCGCCAAAGGCCGCCACCTGCTCGCCCCCACCCTCTCGACCCTCGAAAAGTCTCCGTTCCTGTTCGGCCAATCCCCAACGCTCGCCGATGCTGCCCTCTATGGCCTTTGCGCAATGCTCGAGGAATCCGGCGAAGGGCTGTTGCCCCAAGTCTCACCCGCGCTGGTCAGCTTTGCGCGGCGCCTAGAAGAAGCCACGCGATAGCTGGTTGATAGGCCCTGCCTGGCAGCCCAGCTGGGCTGCCTCGCCACGGACGAAACTGGGCCTACCTGGGAAGCCGCTACGCCGTCGATTCTGCGCGCGCAGGCATGTTCTCGAGCCACCAGGCGCTGGCGCGCTCACGCGTCCAAGGCTGGCCAAGGGCGATGTCGGTGAGCAATCCGCGTAGCGCTTCGGCGGACGCCGGCCGGGCGTCGCGATCCTTTTGCAGACACGCGAGCACCACCTGCTCGAGGCCTGGAGACACGGCGTTCGTGACGCGCTCGCTGGGCGGTACCGGCTGCTTCATCACGTGAGCCGTCAAGGTCGCGATGGTGGTGCCTTCGTCGAAGACCAAGTGACCAGTGAGCAACCAATAGGCAACGCAGCCGAGGGCGTAGATGTCCGAGCGTGGATCGACGGCTTGGTCGCCCAGAATCGCCTCGGGAGCCATGAACGCGGGCGTGCCTTGGATCTGATTGGCCGCGGTTTGCTGAGTGTTGAGCACGCTGTCGGTCAAGGGCTGGGCGGCTACTTCGGCGATGGTACCAGAGCGCTTGACGAGGCCGAAATCGAGGACCTTCAAGAAGTCCACGCTGCTACCGCGGCGCGCCACGAACAAGTTCGCAGGTTTGATGTCGCGGTGGATCAAGCCGCGCTGGTGCGCGTCCTCGAGCGAGTCGCAGGCCTGTAGCAAGAAGTGCACGACGCGCTCGGACGGCAGCGGGCCAAAGCGCCTGACCAAATTCTCCAGATCGACGCCCTGCAGCAGCTCCATCACGTAGAACAACACGCCGTCGGGCGCGACGCCAAAGTCGTAGAGCTCGACAGTGTGCGGCGAGTCGAGGTTGGCGGTGACTTGCGCCTCGCGCTCGAAGCGACGCAGCACGCGTTCACGCGACTCCGCGTCCTTGGCGCCCAGCATTTCCGGCTTGATCAGCTTTACGGCAGCAGGCCGCGCCAGCAGCCGGTGTTGCGCGCGCCACACCTCGCCCATGCCGCCCGCGCCAAGCCGCTCGGTGAGCTCATAGTTTCCGAGCCGACGGGCCTTTTTCACCTGCTCCATCATCTGCGACATCACGCGAGTCGGAGCCCAGGCCAAGAGCGCGCAGGCGAACGGCGGAATCAGATACGAAGGCAAGACTGAGGCGGAAGGCCAAGCCTTGTCGCTCAGCCCGAAGACCAGCGCCATGGCCAGCGGTGTCATCGCCGCCGCCGTGATCGAGGCGCCGAGCACCACGCCCGGCCGCGCCGGAATCAAGAACGGAAACAGCACGATGACGACCGAAGACCACGAAACCTGCGCGCTCGGCTCGCGGTACACCGTGGACCAGCACTCCGAGATGGCCAGGCTCAAGGCCATCAGCGCTTCGTAGCCGATACCCACCGCCGCGACTCGGGACACGCTGCGCGGAGCCGACAGCAAGTAGACGGCCACCACCACCGAAGCAGCGAGCCCGATCAGCGCCGCCCCCATTCCGACAGCGTTCCTGAGGTGTCCCCACACCGTCAGGTAGAGCGAGATGTAGACGACGAACAATGCCGACGTGATGACAGCCGCGATGCCGAGCCGGCGGGCACTCAAGGCCACGGTTTCCGGCGCGAACGTGTCGGGCGAGGTATCGGGATTGACGACGGGCAGACTGCTACGACGACTCAAGCGCCCCGCACTATAGCGGACCGGCTCGAGCGCGAGAAAACAGGGAGGCGGGGAGGCGGGGAGATCCGCGAGGCGAGAATTGGGGGTTCGCGCTACCGCCCGCAAATCTGCTGCTGCTCTCCTCTCGAGGCTGCAAAGCGGAGCGCTCTGCTACAGCGCAAGCTCGCGCAAAGCGCGAGCCAGAACGACCTCACCCGACCTTTGGCACCAGCAGATCACGATCAGCGACAGAAGACCGGAGTGAACAAAACTCGGCGAGGCCGAGCGCCCGCTGCGCCTCAGGTCAGGCCAGTCGCGAGACGCTGCCCCAAGGCACAGAGGAAACCAAGAGCCCTAGCCTGAGCCCATCGATCGCGTCGACGAGCCAGCCCTTCGCCCTCGCTCCTCAGCTCGCTTCCACCAAGGGCGCGTCCGCAAAACGGTAACCGACGCCGCGCACGGTTTCGATGTAGTCGCGGGCGGCGCCGATCTTTTCGCGGAGGCGTTTGACGTGGGCGTCGACGGTGCGAGTAGAGATGCGGGCTTCGATGCCCCAGACGTGGTCCAGCAGGGATTCACGGGACTGTACGCGGTTGCGGCGATCGTAGAGGGTGACCAGGAGCTTGAACTCGAGCGCGGTCAGCTCGACCTCGGCGCCGTCGACCCAAACGCGGTGGGCGGCGCGGTCGATGCGCAGGTTGCCGAATTCGATGGTGGGGGCGTCGCTGGACGTCGGGAGCTTGCGGCGCAGCACGGCGCGGACGCGAAGCACTAGCTCGCGGACACTGAAGGGCTTGGTGATGTAGTCGTCGGCGCCGAGCTCGAAGCCGACCACGCGGTCGATCTCTTCGCTACGCGCCGTCAGCATCACGACCGGTAGGGATCGCGTTTGCGGGTTGTCCTTGATGGTGCGGCAGACCTCGGTACCTGGAATATCCGGCAACATCAGGTCCAAAATCACCAGCTCGGGGCTTTCTTCGCGCACTAGGCGCAGGCCCTCCAGGCCGCGCGCAGCGGCAGTTACCTCGTGACCGGCAAGCCGGAGGTTGTAATCGAGCACCTGACGGATATCAGACTCGTCTTCGATGACCAGTATGCGGGACATGACGATTGCGGGGACGAGCGCAATCGTTAGTGAGGGCCTGTGACCGTGAAGTGACAACAGCGTGCCACCTTGCGTGCCTGATGATCGATTTGACGATTGGGCGGATCGTGACTTTTCGATGACAGGCTGGGGACAAAAACGTCCCGCCGTGTAACGGCAGTCACGGCCAATTTGCGGCGACGCCACGGTACCGTCACGCAATCCCCGCAAGCTCCCGCGCACATACACCGTGGCTTTCGAGACCTGGTCCCAAAAGACAACCGACGTCCTGCGCGTCAAACGGCTGCTCATCGGGGCGGGCGTCGGCTTGGTCATGGTGTTCGGCGGCATCGCGTTCGTCGTCCTCACTTCGTCACAAGCCGCGGCCGAGACAGAAGAAGAGGAGGCCAAGGTGGTCGAGGTTCAGCTCGCCAAAGAGCCGGAGCCCGAACCCGAGCCGCCGCCGCCGCCGCCACCCGAGCTGAAGCCTCGCGTTTCCAACCCCGGCCCGCGCCTCCAAAAGATGGAGACCCCCGTCTCCATCTCGGAAGAGAAGGTGCAAGAAAAGGACGTCAAGCCGTCGAATGGCGGGGGTGAGGACCCGTACCAAAAGGGCGGCGGTGACGGCACGACCGGCGAAAAGACCATCGTAGAAGCACCCGTAGCGCCGCCTCCCCCTCCGCCGCCGCCCGTGCTGCCGAAGGTCAAGAAGCCCGTCCCGGTTTCGGAAGGCATGACGCCGCCCGAGCCGATCGTGAAGCTGGTCAAGCCGGAGTACCCGGCTGACGCCAAGGCCGCCGGCCTCGAAGGCACCGTAGTCGTTCGCTACGTCGTGAACGAGCAAGGCGACGTGACCGAGGTGCGCGCCATGAAGGGCCCACCCGAGCTGCACGCGGTGTGCGTGGCCGCCGTCAAGGCCATGCGCTTCAAGCCCGCGCTGGACGCCGACGGCAAGCCCGTCATGGTCGTCCGCTACATGAAGTTCCCTTTCAAGCTGAGAACGTAGAGAGAGTCTGGAGACCTAAATGAGTTTCAATCTGACGCACATTTGGACGCACATGGGGCCCTTGAGCAAGGGCATCGCGTTCGTCTTGTTCATGATGGCCGTGTCCTTCATCGGCGTGACCATCGAGCGGCTCATCGCGTTCTCGCGTTCCGCCAAAGAATCGCGCTTGTTCGCCGTGCAGGCTGGCAAGCTGCTGGAAGAGTGGAAGGTCGAAGAGCTGATTCCGCTGGCCGACAAGTTCAAGACGTCGTCCCTGGCCCGCCTGTTTGGCCCGATCATCCGTCGCTACATCCACGCCTTCGAAGACCTGGGTGAGGGCGGGCTCTCGCCGGTGCAGTTGGCCCGCAACGAGGCCTCGCGCCGCCAAGAGGCGGTCGGTGAAGAGCTGCGCCGCGGCATGAACGTGGTCGCCACGGTCGGCTCCATCTCGCCCTTCGTAGGTCTGCTCGGCACCGTCGTTGGCATCATCGGCGCCTTCCAGGGCATCGGCTCGGCTGGTAGCGCCGGCATCGGCCCGGTCATGGCCGGCATCTCCGAAGCGCTGATCGAGACGGCGTTCGGTCTGATGGTCGCGATTCCCGCGGTTATTGCCTTCAACTACTTGAACACCAAGATCGGCGCGATCGAAACCGCGCTCGGTCGCTCTGCCGGCGAGTTGCTGGACGAGCTCGAGAATCACCTGGGCCGCTCCGCCAACAAGCGCGAGCGTCACGCGGCCTGAGCGCGCCTAGCCAAAACCCGAGTCAAGGAGTCCGAACGTGGGCGTATCTCTAGGCGGCGGCAGCAACAAAAGGGGCCAAGCATCGCCCGACATCAACATCACGCCGCTGGTCGACGTGGTGCTGGTACTGCTCATCATCTTCATGGTGGTGACGCCCGCCATCAACGAAGGCGCGCAGATCGAGCTGCCCAAGGTGATGACGCCGGACCCCAAGACCAAGTACGTCAACCCCATCGAGGTCACTGTCGCGCCCGACGGTACCACCGTGCTCGAAAAAGAGACGATTCAGCTCAGCCAGCTCAAGCCCAAGCTGATCGCGCTGCACGCCAAGGAGCCCGAACGCGCGCTGATGCTGAAGAGCGACCAGCAAATGAAGTGGGGAAAAATGCGCAGCGCCTTCTTCGACTTGCAAGACATCGGCTTCAAGGGCGTGCTCTTGAAGGTGACCGAGAAGAAGACCGGCAAACCCGGGGACGGAGCCTAGTCATGGGCGCATCTCTGGGCGGCATGGGCGGCAGCGGCAAGAAGAAGGAGTCGAGCACGCCGAACATCAACATCACGCCGCTCGTGGACGTGGTCTTGGTCGTGCTCATCATCTTCATGATCGTGACACCGATGGTCACCAAGACCTTCTGGCTCAACCTGCCCCCCAAAGACAAGAACGCAGAGCCGCCGCCGCCCAGCGACAACAAACCGCTGGTCATGACGGTCGACAAAGCCGGCGTGATTCGCATGAACACGCAGGTCATCGCCAAGAACGAGATCAAAGACCGCGTGCCGCGCATGCTGGCCGCCAAAGACCAAAAAGTCCTCTACTTCGACGCCGCCAACGACGCCTCGTACGCCGCCGCCATCGAAGCCATGGACCTCAGCCGCGCCGGCGGCGTCAAATCGATCGCGATTCTGACGGAGACGGTGCTCGGCAAGTAGCGAGCGCGAACCGACAAGAGCGGAGGCCCAGGCGCCCCGCCACAGCTCGAGCTCACGATTTGACGCACATCTTGACCTTCTCGGTCTTGGTCTTGGTGCCGTCTTTGGCGCTGTACGTGTCGGACTGGATCTCTTCGCACTTCATGCTGCCCGGGCAGTCGCTGTTGGCGGCGCAAGAAATGCTGCAGTATTTCTCGCTGCTCGACGTCAAACAGGCGGCGTCGGGCCCCGCGCAATTGTTCTTGTAGGGCTCGCAGGCTCCGCCCACTTCGACTGCCTCGAGCTTGCTGGCGACGAAGCCGCCAATGCCCAGCAGGGCAACGAACACGGCGATGGCGATGAATTTTACTTTGGCGCTGACCATGGTTTCTCTCGTGATCCTATCGACGTAGGTTGAAGCTTCAGGTGCAGGCGCGCGCTAGCGAGGCCGCTAGCCAACTCACGCGGTCGTGCACTGGCAAGATCATCTGCGTCATGGCGCGCGGGTCGTAGCCCATCATCAGCAGCCCCGTACCGCCGCCCAGCGCGGCCAAGATATTCTCGCGAAACGGATCCGAGAAAACCACGCCGTCCGTGCCAACGCTTAGATCGACCTGCTTGCAGGCCAAGAGCGAGTCACGCACCCCGTTGGCGCCCAGCGCCGTCAGCACCAGCGCCGGGTCATTGCCGTACACGACGAAGCGCTTGTCGAGCTCCGGATCGGCCAGCGGCACTTGGTGCGGAAACAGCTGCCGCCACTCGTAGCTCTTGTTCTCGATGAAGTTGTCGACCAGGCTTTGCTTGCCAATCAGCCGCCTTTCGATGACCTGCAGGCCAATGCGCGGGGGCTGCCGTAGCGGCGCCGACCAACGGCACCAGTAGTAGTTGCTGTTGTTCTTCTGCACGCGGCGGAAGAAGTGCCGCACCTCCACCCCGCTGCAGTCGCGCACCCACTCCTGCCCGCTCTCGCCGCCTTCTTGCCCCAGCGCCCGCAAGGCAAGCTCCGCCTGCTGGCCCAGGTCAGCGCGCTCGGCCCCGACCACCCGAAACCCCGTCTGCTCCAGGAACTCGCGGAAGCTCTGGCTCGCCACCACCCCGCGCCGAGCCAGCTTGCGTTGGTTCCAAACGAAGACCGCCGCCGCGGCCCCCCCAAACAGCAGGAGCATCAAAAAGCTGGGCAACATGCTGGGCTCGGGTGTCGGAGGCATCGGCTCGCGAGCTACAACCCGCGGCGCGGCCGAGTTGCGCACATCGTCCCCTCAGCGACCCCATGTCGTCATAATTGTCATAATTGGATTCTTACGGTCACTCACTTGTCACTTTCGAACGGAGGGCCCATACTGATTGAGTCATGGGCAAGCTCATCCAGTTCCCCATCGATAGGCTCCGTAGCAGGGGCCGTCGCCTCGCCACCGCTGGCGCTTTCAGCGCCTTTGGCGAGCTAGAGACGTACGAGCGCCACCAGCTGCGGGTCATGACCGGCTACGCCGGCGTCGCCCTGCTGTGCATGCTCACGCTCCAGCTCGTGCTGGGCTGAGCCAGCTTTCGAGCCGCTCGGCTCCCCCGCCGAGCACCGCGAGGGTTGCGGAAGCGCGCCGGGCGTGGGACCTTGAGCCGGCAAAAGATCGGCAAACAAGATCGGCAAAATTCGCGGCACGCGACTGATAAATACATTATTATCAGTCACTTACCTCGTTTCAGGACCGGCAATGTGGGCCGCCATCATCGGCAAGATTCATGGCCCTACTGGAGACCCCAGCCCGACTCGAGCCCTGCCAGCTCCCGGCGTACCCGGAGAAGCTGGCCGATCTCATCTCGGCCGTAACGGCCAGCGCAACCACGCTGGGCGCGCGCCTTCATCCCCAAACGGCCGCCAGCCTCGCGGACTTGGTCCGCGTGATGAACTGCTACTACAGCAACCTGATCGAGGGCCACGACACACGCCCCCGTGACATCGAACGCGCGCTCTTCGATCAACTCGAAGCAGAGCCCGAGCGCCGCAACCTGCAGCTCGAAGCGCGCGCGCACATCCGCGTGCAACGGACCATCGACGAGCTCCACGCGCAGGGCAAGCTTGGCGCCCCAGCCGAGCCCACGTTCATCCGCTGGGTGCACGAACAGTTCTACATGGGCGCGCCAGCCGAGCTCCTCACCATCTCGCGCGCGAGCGGTTTCTACCTCATGCAGCCTGGCGTGTTTCGACACGAACCGCGTCACGACAACATGGTGGGGCGCCACGTTCCGCCCAACAGCGCGGTCGTGCCCGCGTTCATGGACTACTTTGGCCAGCGCTTTCGACTGCAACCGCTAGGCCCCGCAGCGCGCATCGCCGCGATCGCGATCGCCCACCACCGCCTCAACTTCATTCATCCCTTCCCTGACGGCAACGGCCGAGTCAGCCGGCTCATAGCTCACGCCATGGCGCTACAGTCCGGCATCGGCGCTCACGGCCTGTGGTCCATCTCCCGCGGTTTAGCGCGCGGCCTCAGCGAGCGGGGCGAATACAAACGCATGATGGATTTGGCCGATTCTCCACGCAAAAGCGACCTCGACGGCCGCGGCAACCTCTCCCTGGCGGCGCTCGAAGAATTCGTCACCTGGTTCTGCGAAGTCGCCCTCGACCAACTGACGTTCATGTCTCAACTCTTCGACCTGAACACCCTCGCCGCCCGCCTCGGGCTCTACGTCACCCGCGACCTCGGCCTCTCCCCCAACGCCGTCAAGCTCACCCACGCCCTCCTCCACCGCGGCGAGATGCCCCGCGGCGAAGCTGGCCCTGTGACTGCGCTACCAGAACGCACGGCGCGCGACCTGCTTAGCCGCCTGAGCGAGGCGGGACTAGTCGCCTCCAGCACGCCCAAGGGGCCGGTATCGCTGCGCTTCAATACGCTCTGCGCGGAGACGCTGTTTCCGAGGTTGTTCCCGGCGCAGGGGTGATCACGTCACCTCGCAATTTCAGATCCACGTCAGTCATGCAGAGCTTTCCACTCCTCTGGCTGTATTCGGTACTCCCAGTTGGCCTGCGAGAGCGCGGCCTCGAGTGTCTCGTGATAGGTGTCCGCGACTCGTTCCGGCGCCCGTTCCAACCGCCCGCCTTTCCTCCAGCGCCGGCACCTGCGCCGCCGCCGCGTTGCGCTCCCGCAGCACCAGCACCGCTCGCGTAAGCGCAGACAGCGCTCACTTCCCTCCCGGCGGGACTTACACCCGCATGACAGCGCCCATGCTGGGCGCACAAAGCAAACGGGCGGCCCGTTTCCGGACCGCCCGCTGTCGCAACCTAACCTAGTCGTTGCGACGTCACGTCATTCGAAGGACCAGTCGACCCAGCTGCCGGTCGCCCAGTTGCCGGCACCGAAGGCGCCCACGAAGGTGCCCTTGTTGTCGAAGCCGGTGCCAGGCGTCGCGCCAACGACGGCGGTCGTCGGAGCAACCGGGCCGTCAGCGGCGTAGCAGTCGAACCCAGCCGGAGCGTCGCCGCCCACGGTGTTCTCGTTCGCGGCCAAGCCGAGCCAGGTGTTCTCGTCGAACGCGCCGTCCTTGGTGTCGTCGTCGGTGGCGCTGGCGCCGTCGGCGGTGACTTGGTCGAAGAACAGGCTGTTCGTCAGCGAAACCAGCGGCGCCGCGTTGGTGCCAACGTTGTCGCGGAGATCGAGACCGAAGTTGAAACCGGTAAAGATCGAGTTCTGGATCAGCGTGCCCTCGCCCACGCTGCGACGCACGATGGCGCCGTAGCTGACTTTGGTGCTCTCTGCGAAGCCGCACAGGGTCGCGTTCGAGGCCTGCGGAACGCCGAGCGTCGCCACGGGCGCCGTGAGCAGCGGCTGGTTGCCGTCCCACTCGAAGCCGTTCGGATCGCTGCTGGTGCCCTCGATCAAGTTGCGGCCGAACAGGTACTGCAGGTGACCCTTGAAGCCTTCGTCGGTGTCGAACATGTCGTCGCCCGAGTTCTGGCAAATCAGGTGATCGGCGTTGACGGTGCCGCCGAACCACTCGAAGCAGTCGTCGAACTGGTCCTTGACCATGATGTGGTCGATCACGGTCTTGTTGCCGACCGCGCCGAACGAGAGGCCGTTGATCTCCTTGGCAGACGGCTCGGTAACGATGATGTCGCCGCCGAACTCGATGCGGACGTACTGCATCGTGCCGCTGCTGTCGGCCGGGTCGTCACCGCCGTAGGCGGCGCGCTCGTCCGTCATGCCTTCGTAGAGGCGGACGGGCTTGGCCTCGTCCGCCACCTTGGGGGCAATCGGCGCGTTGCCGAGCAGCACGACCCCGCCCCAGGGCGTGTCGCTGAAGGCGTGATCTTCGGACGTGAACAAGATCGGAGCGTCGGGCTTGCCGATGGCTTCAATCTTCGCGCCTTGCATCACGAACAGCGAGCCGGAAGGCTTGTCGCCCTTCGGAGCGCCTTCGATGCGGGTGCACGCCTCGATCTTGAGCGTGTTGCCAGCGGGCACGAACAAGCGGTCGCTCAGCGACCAAACGGTGTCGGCCGTCAGCAGCTCCGTCGTGATGTTGCCATTGGCGTCGGCGGGAATCGGCTTGACCGGGCGGTCGCCGTAGATGTCGCAGGGCTCCGGGTCGACGTTGCCGCCGCCACCTTCACCGCCAGCGCTGGTCGCGCCAGAGCCGCCGGCATTCGTGTTGCCCTCGCCAGCGTCGGCCTTGGTGCCCGCGTTGCCGCTGTTCTTGCCGCCAGTGTTGCTCTTGCCGCCGGAGCTGCTCGTGCCGCCAGAGGCCTCGCCCGCTTCGCCGCTCGGGGCACCCGGGTTGTCGTCGTCGTCGCCGCAGGCAACGATGTTGAGGGACATAAGCAGCGCGCTTGCACACACGATTGAAAGTTTCTTCATTTGAACTCCTACGCTTGCGCGCCACCTTGCCCCTGCCATGTGGCGACTCCGGGCTCAGTTCGTAACTTTCAGGTGTCGTTCGACCACAAACCGCTACGGTAAAATGCACGCGCGTCACGTTGCGAACCGCAAAGGCACCGGGCAGCCAGAAGTCGTCGCACAGCTCCACAAGCATGAGTCGAACGCGTGACATCTTCGTGGCTGGCGCGAAGCGGGTTGCAACGCGCAGGAGCGCCGCGTCCTCGCCGCGGCAGCGCCCTCAGTACGTGTACGTGCCGGTCAACGTATACAAGCGACCCTCGGACTCACGATACGCCTCGCGCTCCTTGTTGCGCGCCTTGCCGATGGTCATGACCACCGGCGAATTCAGGATGTTGATCATGTTGAGCCGCACCAGAAAATGCTTACCGATGCCCTTGGATGCCGTTAGATCCAGCGAATAGCGGGGCTGCTCATACTGGTCGTCGAGGCCTGACGTTCCAACCTGCACGATGCGCGGCCCAACGACGTTGCCGAGCAAGCGCAAGTTGAGCGCCAGCGGCACGTTCTCGTAGTCGAGCGCGACGTTGACCACGTAGGGGGCCTGGTTGACCATCGCGCGATCCTTGTTGGTCACGATGATGCCCGTCTTGCCCTGGTTGGGATCGAGCTCGATTTGCGAGTGAGCGAGCGTCAGGTTGGCGATCGCGCTGAGGTCGGTTAGCGACTTGCTGATGAAATCGAGCGACTTGCGCGCCTCGAGCTCGAGACCCACCAAGCGCGCGCCTTCGGCGTTCTGGAACTTGACGATGGTATTGGAGGTAACGAACGGCTCGATGGGCGCGTCGAACAGCTTGTAAAAGATGCTGAACGCCAGCACTTCGCGCGGGGTGGGGAAGTGCTCGAGCCGCAAATCGGCGTTTTTGATGTGGGTGAGCTGGAGCTGGGGGTTGCCAGACAGCTCACGGCCACCGAAGTAGTCCGTGTACTTCGAGGGGGAGAGCTCACGAATTTGGGGCCGCGCGATGGTCTCGGATACCGCCACCCGCAGCTTGGACTTCTTGGTGGCTGAATAGGCCAGCGACACAGCGGGCATCACGTCGGTGCTCTTGATCTCGCCGCCGGGCTGGTCTTCACCCGTGTACTGGTTCCAAGGCGTAATGCGTTGGATGGTGCGCTCGACACGCGCACCGGCCACGACGCGCAAGTCGTCGAACAACGTTGCGTCCACCATGGCGTAGCCGGCGTAGATATCTAGCTTGGCTCGGTAGGCGTCGTCGAGGAAGGTGCTCTCCTTCACCGTGAGCGCAGTGCCGATGTTGTCCCACTGATACAGCTTCTCTGGGCAATTCAGGCTATAGACGGCCCCGCATTCGAACAGCGCCGTGTCGGCGCCACGCTTCTTCGTGAAAACGATGCGGCGAGTGGAGTAGTCACGATCGCGGCTGGAGAGGAGCCCACCTACCTTGAGCTTGACCAGGTCTGGGTTCTTGGTGATGGGCTGCGTCCAGTCCAGGCCGCCGCCACGCTGCTTCTCGCTTTGATCCGAGAACTGGTGCACACCACCCGCTCCCGTCGTGTCGGCCGTCCACGACTGTCGAACCTCGTTGAAGTCGTACACCGTGGTGCGCGTATCCGGCTCGGCGCGCGACGCCACCGACAACGACGCATTCCACGTCAAGGTCGCCTTGTTCAGCGCGGGAAAATCGTGCT
>DATAKF010000325.1:0-11984 GCA_036261775.1 Polyangiaceae bacterium
GATCGTCCCCTACGGCCAAGTGCCCAAACTCTTCCCACGCCCACGATCGCGCGCTCTCGCCTGATTCCATCCCCGACAAACAGATCTAACTCAGGGAAATTCCCAGCCAGCGAACGAGATGGAACCAATCGTCAGCCGCCTTCCCGCCTTCCTGCGGATTGGTGCTCGCGTGAACTACTTCACTTTTGCTGGATGATGACTTGGACGCGGCGGTTCTTGGCGCGATTGCCGTCGGTGGTGTTGGGAACGAGCGGCTTGTCGGCGCCGTAACCCTTGGCCACCAAGCGGTCCGAAGCAACGCCCAGGCGTACCAGCGAGTCGACCACCGCTTGAGCGCGATTCTGGCTCAGGCGTTGGTTGTACACGGCCGAACCGGTGTTGTCCGTGTGGCCCTGCACTTCGACCAGGCGGAGCTCCGTCTTGGTCTTGAGCAGATCCGCCAGCTCTTCGAGCAGGCCGAACGAGTCAGGCAAGATCTCCGCCGAGTCGTGCTGGAAGTGCACTTCCTTCTTCAGCTTCACCTCGCGACCGGCGACAACCACGTTGGGCACCGTCGGGCGCTTGTTCAGCACGATGCGCGCGACCACTTCTTTGCGCGACTCCACCTGCACCTCGAGCGCGCTGGTGAAGTAGCCGGCGGCCTCGACCGACAGCTTGACGGTGCCGGGCTTGACGTTGCCGACGCTGAAGCCACCCGAGCTGTCAGCCGACAAGTCGAGCGAGCGGTTGAGCGGATCGGTCACGGTGATGCGCGCACTGGTGACGGGTTGGCCCGTCTCGCCGTCGCTGACGGCGCCCACGACCGTGCCCACCTTGGGCATGGCCTCGAGCTCGCAGATCACGTTGATGACCGTGTTGCCACCCGCGCTGGAGGTCGCGGCCACGCCGCCAGGCGTGGATACTGCGGGCGGCGTCGGTGGGGTCGGAGCGTCGGGCGAAGCGGGCGCGGCCGGGGCGGCCGGCGCCGGAGCAGCGCTGCCGGGCGGCGGAATCGTCGCGACGCACTGACCGTCTCTGTAACCGGGCGCGGTGACGTTGAGCGTGTACGTGCCAGGCTCCAGATCCGTGGAGCGGAAGGTGCCGTCTTCTGCTGCGACCATGCCGGTGAGGGCGCGGCCATCGTAGCGCAGCAGCGCGCCAGCGACGGGCGTTTGCGTGCCGCGCTCGGTGACCATGCCGGCCACGTAGGCGCGCGGAGCGGCCGCGGGCGGCGCGGGCGGCGCCGGATCCTTGACGTGCTGGACGATCGGCAGCGGCGGCACGGTGTCGACCGCGTAGGCGAAGCCGAACCAGAGGTTCCACGGCGGCTCGGGCGAGACTTCTTCGACGAACTCGCTAGTGGCGCCGGTGCCGATGTCGAAGGCGCCGAGCAGCGCCAAGCCGTGATCCGCCCAGGGGAACACGCGCGTGCCGAGCGTCAAGCGCGAGGGTGACGAGCCGAATCCCTGGTGCTCACCCAAGCAGCCTTCGCCGGCCAGCTTCACGTCGTCGAGATTGCAGACGTAGTCTTGACGGTTGAGCGGAATGTCGAGCGACCACTCCAAGAACGGGCGAATGATCGGGTGATCGAACTCGGCCGCGAAGCCCATGCTGACGAAGTCGACCCGGTTGATGGCGAGGCCGAAGCGCTCGATGCGTGAGATGCGTGCGCCGCGACCGGCGGGCGGAGCCGTGGTCTCGAGCTCGTTGATCACGTTGCCGGAGTTGTCGAGCTTGTAGGCAAAGTTGGCGTGGAAGCGCAGCGGGATGTTCTCTTCGGGGTTGACTCGATTGTTCAAGTCGGCCGTCGCCAAACCGCGGATGGCAAAGCTGGTTCCGCCGCCGTCCAACCCGACGCCGCCGGTACCGTTGAGCAGCCACAGCTCGAGCTCGCCGCCGAAGCTGAAGATGGAATCTGGCGTTTTGGGCGTGAAGCCCTTCACGCCCAGGTTGGTGTCGCCGAGCACCTGCAGCAGCTGCGGGCGGCTGCGAGTGTTGCTGACGGCGCGGTTGTGGAAGCCCAAATAGGCTTCGAGGAAGGGCAAGACCGTGGCAGACACGCCGAGGTGCGCGCCCATGGCGTCGATCTCGTCGGCCGCGGCTGCGGCTTCACTGCCGAAGGTGGGGCAGACGTTGACGGAGTTGCACAAGAAGCCCGAGCTCGTGAAGTAGCTGCCGGAGAGTGACATCCGGAACGTACCCGGTGCACCTGACCCAGCCTCGGTCACGTGCAGCAAACCGGTCGAGCCGGAGATGGCGTTCTGAACTTGCAGCGACGACTTCCGCCAACGACGCTCGTAGTCGGTCGGCTCGGCCTTCGGCTCTTCGCCGTTGAGGTCGAGGTCCGCGTCGCTGTCGAGGCCGCCGTCTAGGCTGACGCTGCCGCTCGCGGAGCCGCTTGCGGCGGGCGCTGCTGCAGGTGCGGCGGCAGGCGCCGGTGCAGGGGCAGCCGGAGCCGCCGCTGGAGCGGGCGCCGCTGGAGCGGGCGCCGCTGGCGGTGCAGCAGGTGGAGGAGCCGGAGGTGCCGGTTGCTGAGCTTGGGCCCCCAAAGCCCAGAGGGATCCCACTAGCGAAATCGACGCGAATCCTACCCGTTTCATCTTTCCTCGTTTTTCCTCAGTTCGACGCACAGCTTGGCTAGAGCGGTGCCCGGCTCCGCTTTCTATCATCCTTTGGCCGCCCGCAGAAAAATGGGAAGCGGCCCGGTTTTTCAGCAGATTGGCGAGTGTCCGAGCACCTTTACCCCGTAACCCATGAGCGCTACCGTCCGCGTGTAACGTGACAGATGCGGTGATTCGGGTCGAGAGGCTGAAGAAGGAATTCCGCCAAGGGTTCTGGATGCGCCGCGTCCTGGCAGTCAAAGACGTCTCGTTCGAGGTCAATCGCGGCGATATTTTCGGGTTTTTGGGCCCAAACGGCGCGGGCAAGACCACCACGATCAAAATGCTGACGGGCCTCATCAGTCCCAGCAGTGGTCAGGCTGCGCTGTTCGGTGAAGCCGTGCCCAGTCGGCGCGCTCGCGGTCGCATCGGATTTTTGCCGGAAAACCCGTACGTGTACCCGTACCTGACGCCCGCCGAATTCGTGGTTCTGTGCGGTCGGCTTTCGGGGCTCGGCTACGGCGCGGCGCGCGACCGGACCCGTCAGGTGCTCGACCAAGTCGGCGTCGCTTACGCGGCGGACCGGCCGGTGCGTCGCTTATCGAAGGGCATGCTGCAGCGCACCGGGCTCGCGGCAGCGCTGGTGGCCGATCCCGAGCTGTTGATTTTGGACGAGCCGATGAGCGGTCTAGACCCGGTCGGGCGCAAGGAAGTGCGCGATCTGATCGTCGAAGAGCGTCGGCGTGGCCGGACCATCTTCTTTTCGACGCATATCCTGAACGACGTCGAGACGCTGTGCGACCGTGTGGCGATCTTGCGCAAGGGTGAGGTCGTGGTGGGCGGGCGCATCGCCGAGCTGCTGCGCCGTGACGCGCGTCGCACCGAAGTCACGCTCTCGGGTGACCACGCGGGCCTGCGCGCTCAGCTGGAAGGCGACGGGCTAGGCTGCAAAGTGGTCGCCGGCATGCTGGTCGTCCAAGCCGAAGGCGCCGCTGCGCTAAAGGGAATCTTGGAGCGCGCGCTAGCTGCGGGCCTCGCCGTCGAGCAGGTTATCTCGCGCCACGAGACGCTGGAGGACCTGTTCATGCGCGAAGCCATAGCCTCGAGCGACTCGGCCTAGAACACCTGGCGACGCGGCCTAGCGCCGGGCGACGCGGCGCACGATGTCGAGATCGGCGCGCGTCAGCTCGCGGGTCAGCACCAGGAGCAGCAGGTAGACGCAGGGGGTGATGCCTGCCGCTACCAGCGTGAGTAGCTTGCCGGGCGGAAACAACAGCCGCGCGCACAGCGCGGCGACGCCGAGCGAGCCCAAGGTGCGCAGCACGCTCCACGGCGAAACCAGCGCGCCAGCGGCGCGATAAACCAGCACCGCTGCGATGGCTGTAGCGGCGGCCAGGCCGGTGGAGGTGGCCTGTGCGGTCAGCCACAGCAGGTCTTCCGACAGGGGAGCACCGTGCGCGCGAGAGAAGCACAGCGCGGCCACGACCGACACGGCAAAGCCCGTCACCCACATGCTCTCGCGCTCACGGCCGAGGCTGTTCAGGATTGTGGTCAGGATGCCGAAGATCGCGAAGGCGCCAAAGCCGAGCGCGAGCAGGCTGAGCGCGCGCCCGCCCAGCGTCGCGGCGTCGGCTCCGAACAGCAGCTCTAGTAGGCGTGGCGCCAGACCCAGCGTGACGCTCACCATGGCGCCGACGATGATCAGCGACAGCCGCAGGCCCGTTTGCACGTAGCGCGCGATGGCGGCGGAGTCTTGTTGCTTGGCCGCGGCCGCCAGCATCGGAAACAGGATGAACGTGATGGCGATCAAGATCTGGTACGGCAGAAACGAGAACAGCTGCGTCGCGCGGTAGGCGCCAACCAGCGCGTCGGCCCTGGCCAGCGGCGCTCCCGCAGCTTCGGCGGCTTGGCTGGCGAAGCGGCCCAAGAGCGTCAAATCCGCCTGAAAAAGCAGGTTCAGCAGCACTTGGCCGAGCAGGAGCGGCAGCGCCAGCCCTACGTAGGCGCCCAGCGAGAGGCTCGGCTTGCCCACCTTGCCAAAGCCAATGACCGAGCCCGCCAGGACCAGCACGAGCGTCGCGCTGAACACGAACCCGACCGCAGAGCCCGCGGGCCCGCCGTACGACATGCGGCGCGCTACGTAGGCGCCCATCACCAGACCCAAGGTGCGCAGCGTAGCTGACACGACGTCGAAGCCAGCTTGCACGACGAAGCGCTTTTGACCGTTGGCGACGCCGATGAGCGGCGTGTACAGCGAATAGACGAACAAGATGGCAGCCAGAATGCGCAGCGGTGTCTCGACGTGGCCGGCGCCCGCAAGCTCGGCGATCAGCGGTGAGAAACCAGCAAACAGCGCCGCGGCCACGATGCCGAACGACGCTTGCCAGGTGAGCACCCGGCGGATGGTTGCCTGCAGCTCTTCCGGCGCTGCCTGCACGACCGTACGACTCACGGCCTGAATCGACATCGTCGTGATCGGGTTGTACGTGATGCTGGAGATGGACAGCACGCGCGAGAGCGCTCCGTAGCCGTCGAGCCCCAGCACGCGCGGCAGGGCTATCTGCTGCACGAGCCCCAGCAAGATGAAGTAGATCTTCGCTCCCGCGACGGCCAAGCCGCCGCGGCCGGTGCTGCGGGTCGTATCTTCGTCACTCATGGCGCGGCGCGACTGCTAGCACGGCGCAGCTGGCACCGCCGAATGCGCGGCTCGAACCGGGCTAGGCCCCGACAACCTGCGCTAGTTCGGCGCGGTTTGTAGCCAGTTCTCCAGCTCCCACAGCGACGACAGCACTTGCACTCGCTCGGGCAAGCCGGGCAGCTCGGCCACGCGGCGACCGCCCACCAGCACCTCGACGCCCGGGGGTAACGACTTGCAAATCGCCATCAGCTCCTGCCGCGCCAAGTCGGAGCTGAGCCCCACCAGCGACAACGCCACGGCCCCGGCCTTCGACAGGCGGGCGGCTTGCGCGACCTGCTCGGCTGGCAAGTTGGCGCCGAGAAAGATGGCGCGCCGGCCATGCATGGCGATCAAGACGGCGGCCAGTAAAGCCCCCAGCTCGTGCTGTTCGCCCGCTGGCGTCGTGCAAACGATGGGCGACTTGCCGCTTACCGGTTGGGCCGCGAGCAGTGCGCCGAGCTGCGTGCGAAGCAGGGCTGAGGCCGCGTGCTCGCTCGCGATGCACATCTCACCACTCTCCCAGCGTTGACCGATTTGGTCGAGGGTTGGCGCCAGCACCTGAGTCACGAGGTCGTGCGGGGAAAAGGCGTTGGTGGCTTGCAGGAGCGTTCGACCGGCTCGCTCCAAATCGAGCTCGGCGATGGCGCTCAGGAGCTCTTCGATCAAAACCCGCGCGCGCGCCTCGGATTCGTTGCCGGCTGCCGGCGAGCTGGGAGCGGCTTCGAGCGGCGCCAGGCGCGCCAGCTCCGTGATGTCCAGCTTGGCGACGGCGCTGATGGTGTAGCCGCGCTCCAGCAGCTTTTTCACGAGGCGCAGGCGTTGCACGTCGCCATCGGTGTACAGGCGCGCGCCGCCAGCCGTGCGGCTGGGCGCCAAAGCGCTGTAGCGACGCTCCCAAATGCGGATGGCGTGCGTGGTCACGCCGGTCAAGCGCGCCAGCGTGCCGATGCGGTAGCGCGGCTCGTTCAAACGCCACCACCCATGCGGCGCAGGGTTTCCGCCACGCCGCCATAGCCCTGGAAGAACCAGCTCCACCAGCCGACCATCATGACGCTGTGGCCGAGCAAGATACCCAGGTGGCTCCACATCTCCACTCGGTCCGAATGCTTGCGCACGTAACGACGCCAGTGAAACGCTTCGTCTACCAAGCTGTAGACGACCGATAGCACCGTAAGCACAAGGGCCGGGATCCACAACCCGCGCGGGTGGTTGTAGGCGGCGGTGAGCAGCACGCAGCTGGTGATCCCGCAAAAAATCGTGATGCCGTGAACCAGGCCCTCTGCTCCGCTGATTTCTTGCTTGTAGATGGTGCGGTGACCAATCGTGTCGATGGCGATAGACACCGTGAACACAGCCGAGCCGATGGGCACGAGCCAAGCTTCGGGGGTGAAGGTGACGCCGTGGAGGTGACCCGCCAGCAGGAAGCCACCCGTCGCGAACACCAAGCCGAGCATCAGCCCGACCCAAGCGACGTACACGAGCCAGTCGACGCGCGTGAACTCACGCACGCGGCCGACGTAAACCATGACTTCAGAAGGGAAGGACATCTTCCGGGAACCTCAGGGGGCGCGCGAGCGAAGCCGCGCGGAACTTTGGGGTGGTGGCTGCAAGCGCGAGCGACTTAGCGCTGGCACGCGCGACGTGCCACAGCTTGGCCGGCGTGGAGACGTAGGCGCGACCGGCCAGCACGTTGGCGCCTTGCGCCAGAATGCGTTGGCCAATGTCGGCGTACACGCCGCGCGCGGTAGCGACCGCCAGGCGCGCCCGGAACGGCAGGTAGCGCAGCCCCGCGTCGCCCGAGCGGTAGAGCGCCTCGGCTTCCGTCAGCAATTGAGTCACGGCGCGAGCGCACACGCCGACGTAGGCTTGGGGCAGCTCTTTCGACGCGCGCACGTACTCCAGGCCTGGCGCTAGCTCTCTTGGCAGGTAAAGCCGGCCGCGCTGCCAGTCTTCGGCGACGTCGCGGCAGATGTTGGTCAGCTGCATGGCCATGCCCAGGTGCGCGGCGTGCACCAGGGCGCGTTCGCGCCGTACGCCCAGCACGTGGCACATCATGGCGCCCACGCTGCCGGCCACGCACCAGCAGTAGCGATACAGGTCGAAGGAGGTTTCGTAGACGGCGCCCTCGGCGTCGAGCTGAAACCCCAGCAGCAAGGCGTCGGGGTAGTCGCGTGGAATGCCCCGCTCGAATACGAGCCGCTGAAATTCGACCAGCACGGGCTCGCGCAGGCTGCGGCCAGCGTACACGTCGTCCAGCTCGAGACGCAGCGCGTCGACCCGCTCGGCCGCGAGCGACGGGGCCACCAAGTCGACGGCGTCGTCGGCGCGCCTGCAGTAAGCGTAGAGCCCTGCGGCTTCGTTGCGGGTTTGAGAGCCCAACAGCATGGAAGCGAGCGAGAAGCTCTTGGAGTGGTGGCGAATGATGGCGCGCGCCTCGGAGGGCTCGAGCCCGACGCCGCTGAGACTGGAAGCCGTCGTCATTCGGCCGCCTCTGGCTGCAATCCGGCCGTAATGCCGCAGTCGGCGAGCACCAAGCCGGCTGTTGCCTTGGCCGAGCTGACCACGCCGGGCACACCCGCGCCTGGGTGAGTACCCGCACCAACCAGATACAGGCCCGGGATCTTGGGGTCGCGATTGTGCGGACGGAACCAGGCGCTCTGTGTGAGCTTGGGCGCTACGGAGAAAGCCGAGCCATGGTAGGCGAACAAGTCGCTGGCAAAGCCCTGCGGCGTGAGGCTGCGCTTGACGACGACGTGCTGCCGCAGGTTGGGCATCAAGCCTTCGAGCGACTCCAAAATGCGCTCGCCGTACTGGTCGCCGATGCGGTCCCAGTCGAGCGGCGCGTTGCCGAGGTGGGGCACCGGTGAAAGTACGTAGAAGCTTGCGCCACCGGGCGGCGCGAGCGACGGATCGGTCACGCTGGGCGCGTGCAGGTACAGGCTAAAGTCTTCGGGCAGCGCGTGGCCGTGAAATACGTCTTGGAGCAACCCGCGATAACGAGGGCCGAACACCACCGTGTGGTGGGCCAAGTCGTAGGCGCGATTGGTGCCGAAATACAGCACGTACAGCGACATGGACCAGTCGGCCCGCTCCAGCTTTTTGACGGTCTTTTGGGCCTCGGGCTCGGCGCCGTACAGGCGCGAGTAGGTGTGGTGCAGGTCGGAGTTGGAGACCACCAAGTCGAACGGCTCGTCGACTCCAGCGGCCGACGTGACCCGGTGCTCTACGTTGGGGCCGCGCTCGACGCGGATCTGGCTCACCGGGCACGAGAGCCGTAGCTCACCGCCGAGCTCGCCGTACAGCTTGACCAACGCCTGCACGAGCGCGCCCGTGCCACCACGCGGAAAGAACACACCCCAGTTGCGCTCCAGGTAGTGAATCAGCGTGTAGATGCTGCTGGTCTCGAACGGATTGCCGCCCACCAAGAGCGAGTGAAAGCTGAGCGCCTCGCGCAGCTTCTCGTGCTTCACGAAGCGTGACACCGTCGAGTACACCGAGCGGTCGGCGCGCAGGCGTGCCAGCGACGGCGCGACCTTGAGCATGTCCGAAAAGCGCAAGAACGGCGCGTGCGCCAGCTCCGTGAAGCCCTTGTCGAAGACCTCTCGCGAGTAGTCGACGAAGCGCAGGTAGCCGGCGGCGTCTTCTGGGCACAGACGCTGAATCTCGTCCAAGAGGCCCGTGCCGCCCGCGTAGTCGATGCGCGTGCCGTCCTGCCAAAGCAGCCTGTAGAACGGCGTTACGGGCAGGAAATCGACGTAGTCCTCGCGGCGCTTGCCGGCGAGCTCGAACAGCTCGTCTAGGCAATGCGGAGCCGTGATGACCGTAGGCCCGCCGTCGAAGGTGTAGCCGCCCTCTTCATAGACGTAGGCGCGGCCGCCGGGTTTGTCGCGGGCTTCGAACAATACCGTATCGATGCCGGCCGCCTGCAGCCGAATGGCGGCGGCCAAGCCACCAAAGCCCGAGCCAACGATGGCCGCTCGCTTCTTTGCGCTGTGTCGATTTCGTTCAAGCATAAGCGTGCTCCAGGCGTTCGATCTCTTCAGCCAACGGGTCGAGCAAACGCCGGTCGCCCACGTGAAGCGCTAGCCCCGTGAAGGCTTGGTTCAAGTGCGCGTGAATGGCGCGGTAGGGCGAGTCTCCGAGCGCTTTGCGCAGCGCCTTGGCGAGCACCTCGGGGTGAAGGTCGCGCCGCTCCACCTCGCGCGCGCGGTGCTGCAGACGCGAGTAGCTCACCTCGTCGAGCTGTCGGGCCAGCCAGGCCCACGGCCATGTCGGCCTGCCGTTGATGAGATCCTCGTGACCTTTGTGGGCGCGCCGCTCCTCGAAAATGCCGCTGACGTCGTCCAGCATTTGCAGGGCAATACCGTAATTTCTGCCAAATTCCGCCAGCTCGGTGCGCAGCGCCGCGGGCGCCCCGGCGGCGGCGCTGCCCAGCTCCGCCGCGAGCTCCAGCAGGCTGCCGGTCTTCAAGCGCGAGCTCAGGCTCACGACCTCCGGCACCTCACGTTGGCTCAAGCTGCTCAGCTGGGCGCTCAGATCGAGCGCTTGACCGTAGTGGCAGCGCAGCACGCCCAGGTCGAGCACGCGCCGCACTTGTAGCTCGGCCTCGGCGGGGAGCGCCAGCCGTTCGAGCACGCTGTGGGGCAGGAAGTACAGCCAATTGCCAGCGTTGAGCGCGAGCGGCACGCCGACCATCAGGTGCAGCGCCGGCTTGCCACGGCGGTGCGTCGAACCGTCCTCGATGTCGTCGATGATCAACGAACCAGCATGCAAGAGCTCGACCAGAAGCGGCAGCTGCTCCGGCATGGCCGCGTCGTCTCCGCAGCTGACCTGATACGCGACCTCGACGAGCCGTGAACGAAATTCCTTGCCGGGGCGGCTCAGTAGCTCCAGGAGCGGCCCCTCCAGGGCGGCCGACCACAGCCGGTGCGGCACCCGTTCGCCTCGCAGGTCCAAGGTTGCGCGCAGCCGTTCTTCCGTAAATTCAGCCTGGATCAGCCGCGATAGCGGCGTTTCGTGCGGCACGGCGAGGCTCTGCTCCCCCGAGCCGGGTGCAGTGTCGCACGTTGACAGAACGGTCTGGCTCATGAAACGGCTCCTCCAGGCGTTGGCGAGTTCGAAGTCGTAGGCACGGAGCTTGGCTTGTGCGACAACGCGCGCGTCAGCGAGAAGCCGCGCGGTGGGCGGCCACACAGGATGCGCGCACGGTCGGTGTGGGTCAGCGTCATGGCGTAGAAGCGGCGCACCGCTTCTGGTGGCAGTCGGTAGAAGCGCTCGATGACGTTGCGGCGTTCTTCGGGCGCAAAGGCGTCGAAGAACAAGCGATTGAGCAGCAGACAGAAGCGCAGCTGTGAGCGTTGCTGCCGGAGCAGCGCTGGCCACACCTGCGCGCGCAGCGTCGCCGGCTCGGCTTGGGCAATGGCGCTCGCCAGTCGCGCCGCGACCGGAAATGAGTAGCCCGTGACAGGATGAAACCACGCGCCCTGGTAGCCAGCGACGAGCGGCCCGTTCGGCTGCGGATTCTCGCGCTTTGGCAGGCGCGTCGGCAGCGGCAAAACCCCGGTTTCCGTGCGCGCCACGTAGTCCACGACGAAGCCGTTTTGCTCGGCATAGGCCAAGATTTCTCGCTCGAGCCCGCTGCGGTCGAGCAGCGGCGACTCGGAGAAGTACGTGTCTTCGAGCAGCACGTGGTCCGGCGCGAACGGCAGCGCGTACAGAAAGCGAAAGCCATCACGCTGCGGCACCTGCGCGTCCATCAGCAGCGGGTGCTGAATAGGTGAGGGGCGGCGGAGCTTGAGCTCGAGCCCCACGAACTTTTGGTAGCCAGCCCGCTCCCCAGCGGTCAAGGCGTCTGGCCCGCGGCTTTCGATCACCGTCGCGGCGTGCAGCTCTTGGCCGTCTTCCAGCGTCACCGACCGCTCGCCGACTTTGACGGCGCGCGCGTTGAGAAAGAGTCGGGACCCGCTCCGCCCCACGAACGCCTCGCGCACGACCTGGTCCAGCCGTTCGGACCGTACGGCTGCGTACGCCTCCTCGAGCGTGCGCGTGAGCTCCGGAAAGCGCACGTCGTAACGGGGCCAGCGCGTACCCACCAGGCGCGACACGAACGGCTGCGCTGCTCGGTCCACGTCACCGGCGTGAAAGCACCATAGGTGGTTGCCGCCGAGCGCCCCGTGTTGCTCCACCAACGCCACCCGAATGCCGGGGCGAGTCTCGAACAGAGCCAACGCGATCAGCGCGTTCCCAAGCCCTCCGCCCACCAGCAGGTAATCGAAATCCTGTCGAGCCGGCGAAGTCATGTCTCACCGATGTCTAAGTTGAAGTTAGATGAACGTCAATGTCTGGTTCAGCAGAAAGTGGCCAAGTTGTTGTAGTGTCTATTGTTTGTCGAACTCTAAATAAGGCGGGGTGCCGCTAGAACCGGCGCGGCTAGGCCGCGAGCCACCGCTCGCCCCATGGACCGATCCGTCCACCCCGCCGCGCAGCCCCGCACCAGCCGGCCGATTTCACCCAAAGGGCAGATTTTGCTCCACTTATCCTTGACCTTCGCGACTCCGTGGGTACTGTCCGCCCCACAATTCCGACTTAGCTCAGTTGGTAGAGCAGGCGGCTGTTAACCGCCGGGTCCAAGGTTCGAGTCCTTGAGTCGGAGCCAATCGATACGTAGTTTCGAACCCTCGCGCGGGAGGTTAACCGCGCCGCGGCTCTTCTCACTTCGCAGTGGGTGC
>DATAKF010000338.1:0-1952 GCA_036261775.1 Polyangiaceae bacterium
TGGTTCGAAACCAAGGCCAATCCGCAGAGCCACCACGTGTTCATTCGCTTGGAAGATCCGGCAAGCGCACTCAGCTCGGCGCAGCTGCACGTGGCGGGCGGTAGTCGCGGCCAGCTCGCTGCGGAGATCCGGACCACGTCCGACTTGTACAAGCCCAAGATCGCCGAGCCACCGCCGGCCGATCGCGTGCTCTTCCCACTCGCGACGCCCAAGTGGCAGTGCTGGGAGTGGCACACCACGGCCGACAACACGCTCGAGTTCTACATCGACGGCGAGCTGTACACGCCCATGTCTGTCACGGCGGCCGACAAATGGCCGTTCCCTGTGTTCAAGAAGCTGTCCCTCGGCTTCATGCAGTTCGGCACCACTCCCGCCACCGAGATGTGGATCGACGAGGTGGCGCTGTCCGACGCGCGCGTCGGCTGCG
Organism: Polyangiaceae bacterium; assembly: GCA_036261775.1. Classification (GTDB taxonomy): domain Bacteria; phylum Myxococcota_A; class Polyangia; order Polyangiales; family Polyangiaceae; genus PMG-095. The sequence goes on from DATAKF010000338.1 coordinate 428, forward strand.
GCAACTGAGCGCGTGAAAGGAAGACGCAGATGTCCAAGGCTCTCGCATTTCCGAAGCTCGCCGGCTGGTGCTCGCTGCTGGTGGGGTTGTCCGCCTGCACCGCGGAGATCAGCTCGTCGGATGGTGGTGGCTGGCCCACAGGCAAAGACGGCAACAGCGCCACGCCCGATCTGCCGGGAGGTGGGGGAGGTGACCTACCACCGGTCAAGCCGAACACCGAACGCGGCGGTACCAGCGTCGTACCCACGACCACGCTCGATCCCGGGCGCGTCGTGCTCCGCCGCCTGAACCGCACCGAGTACGACAACACCGTGCGCGACTTGCTGGGCAGCGCGTCAACGCCTGCGCGCAGCACACCTTTCGCGGCGGACGACGTGGCCGACGGCTTCGATACGCTGGGTCAGAATCTGATCATGTCGCTCTTGCTCGCCGAGCAGCTCGACAAGGCAACCAGCACGCTGGTGGACGAGCTCTTGGCGCGCCCGAGTGGCGACGCCGTGCGCACGCGCATCTTGTCGTGCGAGGTCACCACCGCGAACGCCGCAACCTGCTTGCCCGAGGTGCTCTCGAATTTCATGAAGAGCGCCTACCGCCGGCCAGTCACCGCGGAAGAGGTGCAAACGCGCGTCAAGTTGGCCACGGGCATCCAGCAAGCCGGTGGTGACGCGAAAGCGGGCTTGGCAGCCGCGCTCAAGAGCATCTTGCTCTCGCCCCACTTCTTGTATCGCGTCGAGCTGGGTGACCCCGCGTCGCCCGCCGCCACACCGCTCAACGACTACGAGCTGGCGACGCGACTGTCGTACATGCTCTGGGCGTCCATGCCCGATCAGTCGCTGTTCGAAGCAGCCGAGGGCAAGAAACTGACGCCCGCCGCTGCCGAGCTCGACGCTCAAGTCGACCGCATGCTGGCCGATCCCAAAGCGGACGGCTTCATCGATGGCTTCGCTGGCCAATGGCTGTCGACGCGCGACGCGGCCGTGTTCGTCGCCGACGAAACGAAGTTCCCGCAATACGACGACGCGCTGCGGCTCTCGATGCCGCGGGAAACGAACCTGTTCTTCAACGCGCTGCTGCACGAAAAGCAGCCGCTTTCTGCGCTGCTCTTGGCCGACTTTACCTTCGTGAACGATCGCCTGGCCAAGCAGTACGGGCTGGCGGTCGCGGGCGCAGATTTTATGCGCGTGAGCCTGGCCGGCACGCCGCGCGCGGGCATCTTGACGCAAGGCTCGGTGCTGTCCGTGACCTCGTACCCGGCCCGCACCTCGCCGGTAAAGCGCGCTGACTGGGTGCTGGAGCGCTTGCTGTGCGATCCGCCGCCTGCTGCGCCGCCGATGGTTCCGGCGCTCGCGGACGAGCTGCCGGTGGGGGCCACGCTGCGCCAAACCTTCGAGGCGCACCGCAAGGATCCCGCTTGCGCGTCATGCCACCGCATCATGGATCCCATCGGCTTTGCGCTCGAGAACTTCGACGCGATGGGCACGTACCGTACCGAAGACAACGGCGTCCCGGTAGACAGCGGCGGCGT
>DATAKF010000367.1:0-2697 GCA_036261775.1 Polyangiaceae bacterium
GCCCTCGGAGGCCATATCAAGAACAACGGGGACCCTGGTTGGCTCGTCCTCGGTCGCGGTTTCAGACGATTCACCGACGCTGAAGAGGTCTGGAACCTGTCAACCAAAAGATCCGATCAATCTTGAGGGTCCTCCGAATCAGAAAATGCGTTCTCGCCCTCGCGGACCTCCCCGCCTCCCCGCCTCCCTGTTATCTCGATCGCACGGATCTAAAATAGACGCAGCTGGCCGCCCTTGTCGTAGGGGCGGCGGAAGGTGTTGGGGCGGTCGTGGCGGTGGCCGTCGGCGCGGTTGAGACCCAGGCGCTCGCAGGTCTGGTGAAACAGCCGCTCGACGGTTTGGAACATCTCGCCCTCGCCGCTCATGCGCGCGCCAAAGCGCGAGTCGTACAGCTTGCCGCCGCGCATTTCGCGGGTGCGCCGCAGCACCTTTTCTGCGGCGAGCGGGAAGCCTTTCTGCAGTCGCTCGGTGAACACGTCTTTGACGGCGCCGGGCAAGCGCAGCGGAATCAGCGAAGCGCCGCGCGCGCCCGCCGCCGCAGCGGCTTCGAGAATGGACGGCAAGTCGCGGTCGCCCAAGCCCAAGATGAGCGGCGCAATGTTGACGGTGACCGGAATGCCCGCCGCCGCTAGTCGCTCGACCGTCTTCATGCGGCGCTGCGGGGTCGTGACGAACGGCTCCATTTTCCGAGCCGTGTCGGCGTTCCAAAATGGAATGCTCACCGAGACGCCCACGCTGGCTTCGGCCTGCAGCCTTTGCAGCAAGTCGAGGTCACGCTCTACCAGCGCGCTTTTGGTGATGATGTGGACGGGGTTTCGGTACTCGGCGCACACTTCCAAAATGCTGCGCGTCAGCCGGTACTCGTTCTCGAGCGGCTGGTAGCAGTCGGTGTTGCCGCTGAGCATGATCAGCTCGCCCTGCCACGACTTCTTTTCGAAGGCCTCGCGCAAAAGCTCCGCGACGTTCGGTTTGACCACGATTTTGCGCTCGAAATCAGTGCCGGCGCCAAAGCTCAGGTACTCGTGCGTGGGGCGAGCGTAGCAGTTGTGGCTGACCACGCCGTTGGCGACGAAGTCGCCCGTTTCTGTCGCGATGTCGAACAAGGGCAAGATGGTGCCCAGCGTCTCGACCGCAGCGACGCCGCCAGCCACGCTGCTGGCGACATCACGCGGGCCCGCTTTGAACAAACCGCGGGTCTTGAGGCGCGCTTTGCCGGGGCCCAAACACGTGTCCTTCTCTTGAAGGTGCAGGCGCGCACGCTGATTGCGCCCCGGCGCGATCACGTAGCGCCAGCCGTTCGGCGTCAAAAATCGATGGTCGCCGCTGGCGATCAGTTCGGTACCGGTGTCGAGCCGCACGCGGTACGCGCGCCGCGCCGTGGCCCAGCGATCGAGCACCAGCGATGGCACGAAGCGCCGACCCGTTTCCGAGCGCGCCGTACCGACGACGTGCTCCCCCGGCTTGATGTCGGACAGTTGCTTGCTGGAGCCGTCGGCCATCAAGATGCGCGCGTCTCCGCTCAGGCAGTAGGCGCAGCCGTGAAAGCAGCCGCGGTAGGGGTTGATGCTGTAGCGAAAGCCCAGGTCCGGGCTGTCGTTCTCGGCCAGCACCTGCTTGGTGTGGTCCTCGTAGATGGACAGCTCGACCTCCGGGCCCGGCAGCTCGTCGAAGTACTCGACCAAGCTTTGCGCGAAGCGATTGCGCGGGTTTTGGGCCGGTATGGGTCGCACGGGGAGTTTGGAGTTGGAAGTTGGCAGCCAGAACGGGCGCGAGAAGGGAGCATACCTGCTCACCTGTTCAGTATCAAGCCTGGGCCGTTGGCCCGCTCGAAACTGCTGCTAACTGCCAACCGCAACTCCGCTCAGCGCGGCGGCTTGTGCCCGTAACTCCCCGTCCGCACGCTCACCAGCTTGCCCTGCTCGAAGGTCAGGTACTCGATGAAACGGTTCTTGCCGAAGTCGTAGACCCATTCGTCGATGACCACCTCGACCACTTCTTCGCGCGTTTGGCCGCAGCGCAGCTTGCCGTTGTCACGGGTACACGGGCCGGAGACGCGGCCGCGCACGCTGCGATATTCGACGCGCTGCGAAGCGTCGTCGGGCTCGCCGCAGATGGCCTTCACTTCGTAGCGAGAGTCTCCGCTGGAAGCGATGCGGCCATTGCAGGCGAGGCTGTCAGCGCGCGCATTGCTGCTCACGGAAAGCCCGGCCAAAGCCAGTAGCGCTGCCCAGGCTCGATAGTCATTGCTTCGCGTCGCCTTGAACATGGTTTCGATTCCTCCCGAACGGCGTTGATATTAGCAGCTGCCGCGCGCGCCAGCAGATCCGCTGGTGGAGGCCTGTCTCGCCGCCAAGCTGGCCGGCGCCGCCCCCAACGCAACCGGGCCTCCCCACCCAGCCCAGCACGAGCAGAAACAACAGGGAGACGGTAGGGAGACGGGGAGGCGGGGAGACGAAATTTTGGGGTGGGTGATCTGAACGCGCTTGGTTCGATGCTCGATGGCGCGCCACAGGCGCCGCGAAACCAAAAAAGCTCCCCGCCTCCCCGCCTCCCTCGGACCATTGGTCTGATCTCACAGCTGCCCGCCCGCTAAGCCTGGTTTCTGGCGAGGCTTTCGCGAGGACCAAGCGACGGCTGCCGTCGCCTCTCCTTGAGCGTACGTGGGTACGTGAGCACCGGACCGGAGCGAAAACGAAG
>DATAKF010000110.1:0-4100 GCA_036261775.1 Polyangiaceae bacterium
GAGCCAAAGGGCGCGCGGCGCCATGATCACTCGAACCGCGTGACTCGGCGATTCTCGCGACACCATCGCGCAAAGGGATCGCGCTTGTGTCCCACGCGACTGCCTCGCGGCGTCAACCCAAGCGGAAATCACCCCGGCAGCGTGCTTTGCGCTCTCAACCCCCAGCTGCTCTTGGAAGAGTGATCCCCGCGCGTTGACCAGCAAGGGCCGGGCGGAGCGACGGCGGATGTTTCGACGGTAGCTCGCCATCAGAGGTACCGCACCCGCACGGCAACCTCGGTGAGCTCGCTCTCTCGAGCCGCGGCCAACATCGGTACGAAGCGCCGCGCTACAACCGGAGGCCCCGACACCGGAAGACCGACGTCGATCGGGTCCCCCGCGACCACCCACTGTCCGCTGTCACGCTCGCTGTCCGTAAAACCACCGGGCCAGTCCACGGGCAGCTCGACGTCCTCGAGATACGCCAGCGGTACAACGAGAGTCGCCCCCTCGAACCGGCGCTCAGCACGCATCGAAGCGTGAGTCGGAAACTGGGCGTCGCCGGGCTCGAAGCGGTTGAAGACCGCGTGGACCCAGGCGCTGCGATTCATGGCGCTGTTCGGGCTGTTCCAACCGTAGCGGTTGACGAGCGCTTCCTGCGTCACTTCTGCGAGAGACAACGCCAACAGCGCGGCTGGCCAGTTTGGGCCCGAGAAATACATCGCGCGCACCAGCGCGGGGACGTCCCGCGGCCGGAACCCCGCACTGTTAACGGGCGCCATGGTCGCCGCTCCCACGTTGCTCCAAGCCAGCACCTCGCGCGAGCTGGGCGCGCTCGGCGCCGGTCATGCTACCCCGCGGGCGTGGCGGCGGCGCCTGTACGGGCTCGCACTGGCGCTCACGCCGCTCGAGCGCTTCGAGTTGCTCTGGGCTGAGCTCCGTCCTCCAGTCTGCATCTCTGATGTCGTCGTCGAACACTTGAAACCTCGTTGGGTCTGAGAAAAAGAAACGCCCCGCCACCCGCACCGGGAATCGGAGCGAGGGCGGAGCGAAGCGCGCTCGTCGCGCAGCTGAAGCGTGAAGAAGCGAACACGTCAGCTACGACCCGCCGCGGCTGTGGCAGGTGCTCGCAAAAAACGAGAAAGCGAGCGGTCGGCGTATCACCCGCGCTGGCTGTAACAGCGGGGAGAAGGTTTAGAGCTTGCTCACTTGCTCCGCGAGCCAGGCGCGCTGCTCGGCAGCGACGGCGGCATCGTTGGCGGCGATCTGCTGCGCCATTCGCCGTAGGGCCAGCCGAAGCTGGCTCAGGGAGGCCGGGCCTGGTCGGCGACGCGGGATTTGCAGATTGAGCACTTGGCGCAACGTGAGCTGCAGGAACTCTTCGGGAATCTTCATTTTGCCGGCGCCTTTCGCTTGCGTTTGCGGGGCGTAGGCGTCGAACGCCGCCCTTTCGCCTTGTCGTCCGGTTGCAACAGCAGGCGGATGATCTGGGCCTTGGCTGCGCGCAGCTGCTTGCTGAGCTCGTCGCGGGCCGAGCGTTGGGCTTCTTCAAGCGTGCCCTTGGCCAGGGTGCTGTGAAAGACCTTGTTGGCGATCATCTTGGCGGCGTCGCCGAGCAACCGCTTGTGCAGGAATTCAAGCGCACCAAAGACATGCGTCGACACGAGCTCACGCGAGATGAGAGCGCCGCGCGTTTGCGCGTTCGCAAGTTCGATCTTTTCGGCCTCGGCGGCTCTCTTGCGCCGCGAGAGCTCGAGCATCTGCGCCTTCGACGGGCCCTGGGAGTCGGCTGGGGCCGCACCGTCCGGACCGCGCTGGGCCTCGGCAAGCCAAGCAATCGCCGCGGGGTCGTTCACGTCGACTTGAGATCCGCGCACCGCCGACGCGAGTGGGCCGTCGTCCCTACAAGCGGCGGTCACCGCAGCGCGCGACACGCCCTTCATCTGAGCCATGCGGGAGCGGGAGAGCAGGTCTGATTTGACGGCTTTTGACGATTTTTGACGGTGCACGGTCGAATCCGAAGGTGGTTTTGGAGGGTTCAGGGGCCCGTCGGGCGGGCGCTGTCGTGATGGGGTTGCGCCGCTCAAGGGCCGATGGGCTTTGCGCCGTCAGGGCCTCGGGCTGTTAAGTCGTTGTTAAGTATTGAAATGCGAAGACGTTGAAATCGGGGCGGGGGTCGCGACGTTAACCGCATGCGCGGGGGCGCCACCCCGCAGGACCCGTTGCACTGTGACTGCAGCAGCGCGGCAAGCTTGGAGGCATGCCGCGCTACCTCCGCGGTCACGTCGCGTCGGGCGGCGCGAACGCGTAGTTCTCGATCACGCGCTCGTCGTGCACCAGTGCCTCGAAGACCTGCCACGCCGCGCGCGCGTTGACATAGCCGGGGTATCCGACATCAGCTTCGATGTCGTCGACAGCGATCGGCGCGCCCGAGCCGAAGCTCTTCCCGTCCTTCCCCTCGACGACGGTGCCAGGACCTACCACGTACCGGACGTGCTTGGGGATGCCCGCCCGGAACTCCGCCAGGCGCTGCATGTGCTCCTGCTCCGAGGCTGCGTCGATGAAGTGGTGGCGCGCGCCACGAACCCGAATATCTACGAACTGATGCATGATTCAGCTTCCTCCTAGTGAATGGCCAGAGCGGCTCTGTCGCTCGAGCTCGTCCGCGATTTGCTCTGCGAACGCCTCACGGTCCTGGACCGCGCGCACCCCCTTCATCGTCGCCACGGCCTCCAGCGCGAGACGCGTCTGTGGGCCTGGTCCCGCCTCCGTGGGTGCTGCGGCGCCCGCGGGGCGGTCCGGGCTGGTGTGGCCACGCTGCGCGTCCATCTCGTCGGCGATCGCCGCTAAGACAGAATCGTCGGGCTTATGAACCCACCTCACGATGACGTGCTCAGCGTGTGCGACGCCGGTCATTTGGCGCCTCTGGCTGCTATCAGCTTCTCGTAAACGAGATTGTGCAACGTCCTGCCGGAGTGCTGCTCACGATTCGCGGGGTCTAGCGCAGGCAGTAGGAGCTTGACGGCGGCGACGCCTAGACTATCCCCCGCCAGCATTAGCGCCCCCAGCTGGGAGTGCAGGCGCGCCCGGAGTGGCGACTCGATCGTGGTCAGGTGCACGGTGACGGTCGGCGGGATGTCCGCGCGGCCAGTGCCGGCCTCCGTTTCGACGCCGGAAACCTGGAAACCGTTTCCGAGACGATGCCAGATCGCCTCCAGTTCTTTGGCTTGCAGCATGAGGCCCACGCGACGCTCGACGAGCTCGCCGAGGAACGTTTTCAGGGCGCCCACGACATCCTGCTCGAAGAGCTTGATGAGGGCTGCTTCCTCGTCCAGTTGCGCCTTCCGGCTGAGACGTTCGCCCAGCTTCCCGGCTGCCGCCTCGTCCTCGTAGCGCCTAGCCTTGGCACAATTGCACTGAACCTCCTCGAGCTTCGCCTTGGCCGCCGTGAGGTCCTCCTGAGCCATGACCACGACTTCGCGCGCGAGGGCGCGCTTTTGGGCATCCCGTGGGGCCTTGGCCAGGGCCGTCTCGGCTTCTTTGACGGCGACCGCGGCGGCGCTGACCCCGCGCTCGGCTGCGGCACGGTGGCCTTCGAGTTCGGCGCTCGTGAGCGGCGCCGCAATCTTATGGGCGGCGCTCATAGCTGAAACTCCTGACCCCAGCGCGCACGGCACTCGTCGAGGCTGTAGCCATTAGTGAGCGCGGTGCTGGCGCGGCTCGACAGCCCGGGATTACGGGCAACGAGCTGTAGGAGGTAGATGCATCGCTCGCGCTCGGCGGCGATTTCGGGAGAAGGGTTGTCGGGGAATTGCTGCGGCATAACTTGCTTTCCTTTCGAAGAAACCGGGGCCCCGGGGATTCCAACCCCGGTCACCATGGCGTGCTGAGCTGTCTGTGACTCAGCATCTTTTCGGCTCTGCTGGCGTCCCCGTCCAAGGGAACAGCCCCGGTGGCACGGCGTGGCTGCGACCCACGCTCGACCGATTGCAGGCGTGTGGTTGCGCACCTGAATGTCGGTCTGTCCGGGTGCCCCTTGCAGGGCCGTGCCGAGCTCAGCTAGTGGCAGGCGGTGGGTCTGCACCACCGTCGGAGCGCTCGCGGGAGAATGAACGAAACCC
>DATAKF010000372.1:0-3196 GCA_036261775.1 Polyangiaceae bacterium
GTTCGTTGCGCGTGGTGTCGATGCGCGTGTACGCCTTGAACGACAGCATGTTGGCCACGACCGCGATGGCGATGATCACGGCCAGATACAGGCCCGTCTGGGTTGCTGCTTTGCGCTTCTGATCTTGCGTTGCCACGGCTCACGCCCACTTTCTGCGCTCGAGCGCACGGAAGGAAACGACCAAGCAAGTGGCCGTCACCGACAAGAAGAAAACCACGTCGCGCGTGTCGACCAGACCGCGCGAAAACCCCGACAGGCGTGAGTCGAAGGCAATGAAGTTGAGGACGTTGCCGGCGGTGCCGCCCACCCAGCGCGCCAGCGAGCCGGTGAACCAGAGCACGATCAGCGCGAACACGGTCAGGAAGAAGGCGATTGACTGGCTCTCGGTCAGCGAGCTGAGCAAGAGGCCGATCGCGGCCGCAGTCGCGCAGAACAGCGTGAGTCCGAAGTAGCCAGCAAACACGGGACCCGTATCGAGCGGGCCCAGGTTCCACGGCCACTTGAACATGACCAACGGATAAACGGCGGTCGCCAACACCAGCACCATCAGCATGCCGAGGGCGCCCAGGTACTTACCCAAGATGACGTCGCTGTCCTTGACCGGCAGCGTGATCAGCATCTCGAGCGTGCCGCTGCGCTTCTCTTCGGCGATCAAGCGCATGGTGATGACGGGCACCACCAAGAACGCCAGACCCAGCGGCGCCAGCTCGAACATCCGCGACACCGTCGCGCGGTCGATCTGCCAGAAGCCGCCGCCCACCAAGAAGAAGAACGCGCCGAGCACCAAGAAGCTCAGGCAAATCACCACGTAGGCCAGCGGTGAGTCGAAATACGAACGGAACTCGCGCTTGGCGATAATCAGCATCGGCGACATGGCTCAGCCCTTCCCCTGCGGCTTTTGCGCGCCGGCGTCATCATCCTCGTCATCCTCATCGTCCTCGTCGTCGTCATCCTCATCGTCCTCGTCGTCGTCCGCAGCTGCGGCGGCGGCGGCGGCGGCCTTCGCGGCCGGCTTGCGCGACTTGTCGTCGTCTTCGTCGTCTTCGTCTTCGTCGTCCTCACCGCTGTCCCAGTCGGCGCCGCGATCGAGCTTTTCGTCGCCGCGCGTCAGGTCGCGGAACACCGCGTCGAGGCTCTGGGCATCCTTGCGTAGCTCGAGAAGCGTCCAGCTCTTGGCGACGATCAGGCGGAAGATCTCCGCGCGCAGGTCACCGTCTTGCGGGCCCGAGAGCTCGAACTTGTGAGCGCTCTCGTCGGTTGGCAGCTCACGGATGGCCGTGGCGCCGCTCAGCTTGTGCAGAGCTTCATCCACTTCCTTGGCGCCCGGCGCCTTGGAGCCGGCCTCGGCGCGCTTCTCGTCGATGGTGACGATGTAGCGAACGCGGCCGGTCTTGGCGCGGATGTCGTCGAGCGGCCCGTCGGCGACCACGCGGCCCTTGCTGACGATGATCGCGCGGGCGCAGGCCTCTTCGACCTCGCTCAGGTTGTGGGTCGACAACAAGATCGTGCGATCTTTGCCGATCTCTTTGATGTACTTGAGTACTTCGGCCTTCTCGTTCGGATCGAGATCGCTGGTCGGCTCGTCCAAGATGAGAATTGGCGGATCGTGAATCAGCGCTTGGCCGAGGCCGACGCGCTGGCGATAGCCGTGCGACAGCGTCGAGATGTCCTTGCCCAGCGACTGGGCGAGACCGCACACCTCGATCACCTTCTTCAGGCGGCTCTTGAACTTCGAGTCATCGAGCCCGCGAATTTGCGCAGCGAAGTGCAAGTAGTCGTAGACGGTCATGTCTGCGTACAGCGGGGCGCGCTGAGGCAGATAACCGAGGCTCTGGCGGACCCCGAGCGGGTTATCGAACACGTCGAAACCCTTGACCTTGGCGGTGCCGTTCGTCGGCGAGGTGAAACACGTGAGGATGCGCATCGTCGTCGACTTGCCGGCGCCATTTGGCCCCAGGAAGCCCACGACCTCGCCCTTCTTCACTTCGAAGCTCACCTTGTCCAGGGCGCGCGTGGAGCCGAATCTCTTCGTCAGCCCACTCGCTTCAATCATCACATCGGTAGCCATCAGGCCTCCAAAAAAACACGCCGAATTACCAGCGGAACCAGCGTATTCATGCGTTGTCGGGGTTCAGGCGGCGGCATCCTAGAGAAGTCTCGATCACTGTCAACAGACGGCCGGGCAGGGGACCCGACCGCAATTGCCAAAGAACCAGCCGCGCGCGGGTGAAACCTGCGGATTGGTCCAAGCTTGTCGAGTCGTCGTAAATGCACGTCACGCGGGCGCTAAAACCACGGGATTTGCGAGCTATTCCCGGGGGCGCCATCAAAGGCGCCGCAGCATGTAGTTTTCCGTCTCACCCGGACTCCACATCGTTAAGCAAGCCTTAGAAAAGTGCGGGCCGAACGGCAGGCGCGCGGGCATCCGCGCGCCACCAGCGCGCCACCAGGGAGGAAAGCGCGGGGCTTCGCCCGAGCGAAAAATCGAGCGCCGCCGCGAGCGCCCCTTGTGTTCTTGGGCGAGGGGGTTATGGTTGAAGTGGCACCTCGCCGCCGCGTCCCCCCGCGGTGGGCACCCTACCCCTCCCCCCACCCCCCTAACCCCCACGCCCCTTGGGCGAGGTGCCACTAACTCCCTGATCCGGTTGAGCGGCTTCTAGCTCCTGGTCCCGCTGAAGGCGACGCAAGTCGCCTTCAGCTTTTTGTGGCTTCGCATCGGCGCACCTCAGCTCGCCTCAGCGCACCTCAGACGGATTGCGCCGTCAGCCCATTCAAGAGTGTGGCGGAGGATGGAGGGTGAGTGGGCGAGGGCGGATGCGGGCACGGGGAAGCTGCAAACTCTTCGCGTCTGCATGGGGGCGATCACGCGGCTTATTTAATCGTCGAGTCGAAGTGTATCCATCACGCCTCACCAGCGATGTAAGTCCAGAAACCACCAATTAGCGCCGATACGAAGAAGACACCTGCGCTTTGCCGAGCGGACACGCGAGCTGGAGAAGATTGGGGGGTCATGCTGGCCAAGAAGCTTTCTCACTCCGAATCCGATGCTCCCACGCGGCCCCTGAACGCGCGCCCCACGCCGCGCTTCGAAGCCGTGCCGTCCTCGCGCACGCACCTCATGCTCGTCCGGGCGCCCAGCCCCACGCCCCGCAGCTTGGCGTGGGCGCGCCGCGGCGGCGCGAGCGAGGTCGACGCC
>DATAKF010000378.1:0-5044 GCA_036261775.1 Polyangiaceae bacterium
GAACGCGCGCCACCTCGTAAAACCAAAGCCGGCCACCGGCGTTGTCACCCAGGATGAAACCGTGTTTGCCGCCTTGCTCGCAGGGAGCGATTTCCGTCGCCCCCACCGGCAAGAAACCGCGCCATGCCAGGCTCGGCTCGAAGGTGTCGGCCGAGAACTCGTAGATGGCGCTACCGCCGTCGCGCCCGTAGATCAGGAGGAACGGCGTGTCCTCATCGGCAAACGCGGCGCTCAACGCGAGCGGCTCCGAGAACGAGGCCGTCGCAACGGACTCCAGGTGATCGTCGTAAGCCTGCCAGTACTGCGCCGTGCGCCGGTCGGCGTCCAGCAGCAACAAATGTGTGTCGGTCGAGCGCACGATGCTCGCGATCTGGGTGAAGCCGCCGCGGAGAGCCGCGGTGAATACCTCAACGGCGCCCTCGCCTCCGGGTGCCGGCGTGTGAACCACTGCCGCTCCACTCGCAATGTCATAGTAGAGCAGGTAAGGGGCTCCGCCGATTGCGTAGCTCGTGATTTGTGAGAACTGCTTCGTCGGAGTCGCGACCTTGAGAACCTCGACCCTCTGGGGATCGGCCGGAAAGCGATCGAAGTGAACTTGATTGATCGTTGGGTTGAAGGCGACGAAGTAGTCAGCGCCGTCCAGGTAGAAGGGCGCGAAGCTCGTGAAGCCAAGCGCCCAGCGGTCATAGGACGAAGCCAGCTCGAGACCCGCCAGCTTCGGCTTGACTGGATAGAGAGACGCCAGGCCCGCTGCTGGGCTGTAGAGCAAGGCATACGTCCCTCCCAAGTGGTTGAATGGCATGACGGTGGTGGCACCGAGTTGCACTTGGCTCTGGGCCTTCTCTGTCAGGATGTAGGTCTCGGTCCCGACTGAGCCGCCCTCGCCACCGCCCCCAAGCGTTGCTGTGCCCCCGGATGCGCCGCCCGGCGTCCCCGCTAGACCTGCGGCTCCGGCCGTCTTGTCCGGGGAGCCACCGCTGGCGTGCTGCCCTGCGTCTGAACTGGGCTGCCCGCCTTCGCCCGCAGCCGCGCCTTCGCCCCCATCCATGGGGGGATAGTCAAAACCCCGGCAGCAGCTGAACAGAGTCGCACACAACACGGGGAACAAACTCGCGGCCAACGCCCGATGACTCGACGAACGCTTCAAATGCAAGGCCTCCCGGTCCCGCGGACCATAGCTTGCGGTCTCGTCGCGCGCACGCCGAAGTTGGCTGACGAGCGGGGCTGTCAGCGATGACTGGCCGGCGGCCAGTGGCCTCGCCTGGCTTCGGCTAGTGGCGGCCATCCCAAGAAAAACAAACGCCGTGATTAATTGAGGCTGCTCGCTGCGTTCGTCGTTGTTGGCCCGCTTGCTGCAAACCGATCGGCGTGGGACTGGATGCACTTTTGGCGGCTTCGCTTGCGTTGGTGGCGGGAGGCACCTGGGCGCTTTCTCCGCTCGCGGCTGGCTTGGGCTTTCTGGCGGCTGCGCTAGCGTGCTGGCGCGCGCTCGGCTGGCGCAAGCTGCTGATCTGCGCGCTCTTGTTCGGCGTGGGCGCGGCGCGCGCGGTGTACGGGCTGGCCAGCTACGATCGAGAGCGCTTCGCGTTTCGTGACGCCATCGGGCACCCGCGGCGCTGCGCGTTCACGGCCGAGGTGGCGTCGTCGCCCGTCGAGGCGCACGGCAGCATGAGCTACCTGGCGGACGTTTCGACGGCGGATTGCGAAGGCGTGCAGGTGCCGCCGTTTCGAACGCGCCTTTACGGCGGCCCCGCCACGTTGGCGCGCGGCGATCAGCTGAGCGGCGTCGCGGACTTTGCGGCGTCGCAGCTGTTCCGTAACTTCGGCCCTGCAGATCCGCGGCCTTCGGGCGCGCGGAGCGGCGTCGTGGCCAGCGGCGGCGCTTTGTCCGTGGTCGTGGAAGCGCGCGGCTTTGGTGTGCGCACGTTGCTGGATCGAGCTCGGGCCCACGTGCGGGCGCGGATTCAGTCGACTTTTCCGCCCCTTTCGGTGCCAATGGCGCGCGCGCTGGTGCTGGGCGAAAGCGATCTGGATCCCGACGACGACGTGGCGTTTCGTGCCAGCGGGCTTTCGCATCTGCTGGCCGTGAGCGGCACGCACTTGGTGCTGGCGGTCGTGACGTTGGTGAACGCGTTGGCGTTCTTGCTGGTGCGGTTCGAAGCCTTCGCGGCCAGCGTGCGCGCCGCGCGCGTGGCGGCGGCGCTGGGCATTGCGCTGTCGCTGGCTTACGCGGACTTTGCCGGTGGCAGCGGCTCGGCGTTTCGCGCGGCCTACATGCTTTCTGTCGGGTTCGTGGTCACGGCAGCGGGGCGGCGCCCGAGCGCCGTGCGTTGCTTGGCTGCGTCCATCTTCATCGGCGCGCTCTTGGATCCGCTGGTGGCGTGCGACGTTTCGTTCTTGCTGAGTGTGGCGGCGACGGGTGGCTTGATCGGGATTGGCCCTTGCTTTGCGCGCTTCACCGAGAAGGTCCGACCCGCGCCGCTGGCGTGGTTGGTACAAAGTCTGGCTACGACGCTGTCTGCCATGTTGCCGTGCGTGCCGCTGCTGTCGCTTTTGTCGTCGGAAATCGGGCTGGCGGGGCTGGTGGCCAACGTGTTCGCGGGGCCCGTGGGAGAGCTGTGCGCGCTGCCGCTCTGCCTGCTGCACGCGGTCTTGGCCTTCTGGCCTTGGCTCGAGCGAGGGGCTGCCATGGCTGGCGGTGGTGCGCTCTTGATCGTGCGGGCCATTGCGCGGCTCAGTGCCGAGCAGTCGGGGCTGCGCTTTTGCTTGCCAGTGCCGAGCGGGCTGCAGCTCAGCGTGCTCGCCGTGGTTGGTGTTGGGCTCATGACGACGCTGCGCCAGACTTGGCTCCTGCGAGGGTTGTGGCTCTTGGCGGCCGTTGTGGGCTTGTGGGGTCTGGAGCGCGCGCAGGTCGTGGCAGGCGCGCCGCACAAGCTGGTCGCGACGGTGCTCGATGTTGGTCAGGGTGACTCGGCGCTGGTCGACTTTCCCGACGGTAGCTTGTGGCTGATCGACGGCGGCGGCTTCGTCGGCAGCCCGGTCGATCCGGGGCGCGCCGTGATCTTGCCGGAGCTGAAGGCCCGACGGCGCTCGCGGATTGACGTGATGGTGCTGAGCCACCCGCATCCGGATCACTTCACGGGCCTCGAGAGCGTGCTGCGCTCGGTCGAGGTGGGCGAATTTTGGGACACTGGGCAGGGCCTGGCGCAAGGCGCAGGGCCTATCTACGCCCGCATTCAGGCGCTCTTGCGCGAGCGCGGCGTCAAGCTGCTCACGCCCGCGGAGCTGTGCGGCGAGCGGCTGCGCGGCGGCGTGCGGGTGCAGGTGCTGTCGCCGTGCCCCGGCTTTCGGCCCGCGCTGGGCGCCAACGACAACTCGCTGGTGATTCGGCTCTCCTTGAACCGCCGGGCGTTCTTGTTCACGGGCGACGCCGAAGCAGAAGCCGAGGAGCACCTGCTGCAGAGTGGCGCGCCGCTTTCGGCAGACTTCCTGAAGCTTGGCCACCACGGCTCGCGCACGTCGTCCACGCCTGCGTTTCTGGACGCCGTGCATCCGAGCGTCGGCACGATGTCCACGGGCGTGCGCAATCGCTTTGGTCACCCCCACGCGCCCACGCTGCAAAAGCTGCGAGAGCGCAAGATCTTGGCGCTGCGCACCGATCGCTTCGGCGCCGTGCGCATCGAAACCGACGGAAACACGCTGGAGCTGCGCAGCGTGGCCGACGGCACGTGACTTTCGTGCACGCGCCCGCTTGCGCAGCCGCCAACACGCGACGATCATGCCGGCCATGCCCGTCCCCCCCGCCGAGCTGCTGTCCGAAAGCGCGATCAAAGCGCGCGTCAAAGCCTTGGGTGAGCGAATCACCGCCGATTTTGCCGGAAAATCGCTGGTGTTACTCTGCGTGCTCAAAGGCAGCTTCGTGTTCGCCGCCGACCTCGCGCGCGCCATCGACCTGCCGCTGCGGGTCGAATTTTTGGGGGTGCGCAGCTACGGTGACGACACGCGGTCGAGCGGCGTGGTGCAAATCACTCAAGATCTCACGCGCCCCATCGCGAGCGACGACCACGTGCTGATCGTCGAAGACATCGTCGATACGGGGCTCACGCTCAGCTATTTGCGCGAACAGCTGCTGGCGCGCCTGCCTGCTGCCGTAAGGGTTTGCGCGCTGCTCCACAAGCCCTCTCGCACCGTGCGCCCCGTCGAAATTGACTACCTGGGCTTCACGGTCGACGACGTCTTCGTCGTCGGCTACGGCCTCGACCACGCCGAGCAGTACCGCAATCTGCCGTATGTGGGTGTGCTCACGCTCTAGCGGCAGACGCCCAGCTCGGCTGGCAGCGCGTCAAAGGGCGACCACGCTGCAGCCACTGTCGCCGCACGTGCACGTGGCGCCCGCGGCGCAGGTTATGGTGCAGCCGCCGTCGGCGCAGGAGCCGATCGAGCAAGTATCCAGCGCCGCACACTCGATGTTGCAGTACCCGCCTGGACACGCCGCGATGACCAAGGTGGCCCCTTCGTTGCGGCTGGGCGCAGAGAGCCGCTGCAGGTGGCAGCCGCCGTCGGTGCAAGTGCCAAGCTCGCAGGTTCGGCCGCCATCGCAGTTCATCGTGCAGCCCACGCCGCATTCGTCGATGGCGCAAAGCGGCCCGTCACACTCCATCGAGCAGCCGCCACCACACTGCGGAATGTGGCAAGACGCGCCGTCGGTGCAGACCATCCGGCAGCCCCCCTGGCAGCCGTTGATGCTGCACTCTGCGCCTTCTCCCTCGCACGAGGTGGTACAGCCGCCGGTGGGGCAAGCGGTCGCGCAGTCCGAGCCCGCCGCGCAGCTTGCCTGACAGCCACCTTGCTTGCAGTCCGTGTCGCAGGTCGACCCAGAGCAGCCGAGAGAACAACCCCCGATGCACGCAAGGTCGCAGGCTAAACCTTCGCAAATGCCGGTGCAGAGGCCGCCCGGGCAATTGAACGAACAGGACGTCTCTTCTTCGCAATAGAAGCCGCACGGCTGAAACACGTCCCCATCACAAGTCCGGTTGCAGGTGCC
>DATAKF010000394.1:0-30192 GCA_036261775.1 Polyangiaceae bacterium
GTCTGATCTCACAGCTGCCCGCCCGCTAAGCCTGGTTTCTGGCGAGGCTTTCGCGAGGACCGGAGCGGAGCGTACGTGGGTACGTGAGCACCGGACCGGAGCGAAAACGAAGCCAGAAGCCAGGATCAGCGGGCGTGCTCATCAGCTGAAATGAGACCAATGGTGAGCCGCCTCCCTGTTGATTCGGGGGTCGCCTCGCTGTGGGCGGTCGAGTATGCTCGGCGGGCCCGCTATGGGGAAAATCGTCGGTATCGATCTAGGCACCACCAATTCCTGCGTGGCGGTGGTCGAGGGAACCAATGCCTCCGGTCAACCCGAGGTGAAGGTGATCGCCAATACCGAGGGCGCGCGCACCACGCCGTCGGTCGTGGCCTTCACGGCCAAGGGCGAGCGTTTGGTCGGGCAGGTCGCCAAACGCCAGGCCACCACCAACGCCGAACACACCGTTCACGCCGTGAAGCGGCTGATGGGGCAAAAATTCGAGTCTGACGTGGTCACGCGTCAAGCGGCGTCGGTCTCGTACAGGATCGAGAAGCACGAGAACGGCGACGCTTGGGTCAAAGCTGGCGACCGCACCATGTCACCGCCCGAGGTGTCGGCGCTCGTGCTGCAGAGCATGCGGGAGATCGCCGAGACGTACCTGGGCGAAGCCGTCACCGAAGCGGTCGTCACCGTTCCCGCCTATTTCGACGACGCGCAGCGGCAAGCTACCAAAGACGCCGGGCGCATCGCCGGCCTCGACGTGAAGCGCATCTTGAACGAGCCGACCGCCGCCGCGCTGGCCTACGGTCTCGACAAGACCGAGCGCGAAGTGATCGCCGTCTACGATCTGGGCGGCGGCACCTTCGATATTTCGATCCTCGAGATCGCTGCCGGTGTCTTCAACGTGAAGGCCACGGGCGGTGACACGCACCTCGGTGGCGAAGACTTCGATCGCGTGATCATCGATCGCTTGTCCGACGAGTTCCAAGACAAGACCAAGATTGATCTGCGTAAGGACCGCACCAGCTTACAGCGCCTGCGCGAAGCCGCAGAAAAGGCCAAGCACGAGCTGTCGTCGTCGCTCGAAACCGACGTGAATTTGCCCTTCGTCGCCATCGGCCCCGCTGGCCCGCTGCACCTCGAGCGCAGCATCAAACGCAGCGAGTTGGAGATTTGGACTCGCGAGCTAGTCGACCGGACGATGACCGCCTGTCAAGCCGTGCTGGCTGACGCCAAGCTCACGCCGCAGCAGGTGGGCCAGGTGGTGCTGGTCGGCGGCATGACGCGCATGCCGGCCGTGCAAAAGGCCGTGAAAGAGTTCTTCGGTCGCGACCCGAACAAGGGCGTCAACCCGGACGAGGTCGTGGCCGTCGGTGCCGCCATTCAAGGCGCTGCGTTGGCGGGGCAAATCGACGAGGTGCTGCTGCTCGACGTCACGCCGCTGTCCATTGGCGTTGAGACCGGCGGCGGCGTGTTCACCAAGCTCATTCCGCGCAACACCACGGTGCCGACGGAGAAGAGCGAAATCTTCACGACCAGCGTCGACAACCAGTCGTTCGTGCCCGTGCACGCCTTGCAGGGTGAGCGCGAGATGGCCGTCGACAACCGCAGCTTGGCTCGCTTCGAGCTGACCGGCATTCCGCCAGCGCCGCGCGGCGTACCCAAGATTCAAGTCACCTTCCGCATCGACGCCAACGGCATCTTGGCGGTCGAAGCCAAAGACTTGGGCACCGGCCGCAGCCAAGCTATCAGCGTCACGCCCACCAGTGGCCTCCAGCCCGACGAGATCGACAAGCTGGTGGTCGAGGGTGAAAAGTTCAAAGAAACCGACCAGTTGCGGCGCGACCTCGCGGAGATGCGCAACCAAGCCGAGACGCTGATCTACACCACCGAGCAAGCCCTCGAAGGCTACTCGGATCTGCTCGAGCCCGAGAAGCTCGAGAAGGTGAAGGGCGAGGTCGAGCTCTTGAAGAAGATGATGGAGACGGGCGCCACGCTCGACTCACTGCGCGGCGCCTACGCGCAGCTCGAGAACTCCACCTTCGAGATCGCCGAAGCCATGTACGCGAGCTGAGTTTCGGCGCTCGGTGCCGAACCCTTCAGCTGCGTTGGACGCCGAGGGTCGGCCAACTGCTAGTAGGTGGCCAGCATCTGACGTGAGCACCGGCCAGACACGTTCACGCGCGAGCAGCGCGATGTGAGCATCGATCGGATCGGTCCCTGCGGCTTTGACCAAGATTCTGCCGAGTGAACAGGCGTCGTAATTTCGCGTAAAGCCACCCCAATCGCAAGACTCCGGCAGCGAGTAGATCTCAGGGCGAGGCTCGGCGCTGCAACTGTCATCGCGCTGATTACCGAGCTGGAGGTCCTCGGCGCGATCCTGAGGGTCCGCCACGTTCCCACCGTACCGTCCGCGATCGCCGCGGCTCGCACCCCGACTATTACCCGGTGCCACACCGACGCGTTGCCGCCGAGGAGCGGAACCACCCGCACCCCAAGACGGCGTTCGGATTACCTATTTTCATTTGGCCCAAAGAGGTCACGTCCTGACACGTTGAGCAGCCCTCGCCATGTGAGTTTTTCAAGTTCGGGTCGTCACCGCTTGCGCAATCGAATCAACCATGGGACCTATCGCACTAGCCACACCGTCGCCGGGAGGTTGACAAGATGACAGTAGCGAGAGTCTCACAAGCGTTGCGTGCCCGGATCCAGTGTTCGTCGTCGTCCTTGCTTGGACTTGCACTGACCACCGCAACGATCTCTGGGTGTGGCGTGGAGGCCCCCCCCCGGTAGCGGAAGGTGGTCCCACGCGAGAGGCGCAAGCCGAGCGGATGAAGGATGCGCCCATTGCACCGAAGCGTACGAGGTTCCGCCGACATGCACCAGCGGCCGTCGAGGATCCGCGTGGGGGGGTGCCGTACCCGCCTTACGACCTGCGTGGAACAGCCGAGGCGGCCTCGGCTCAAGAGCAGGCGCGAATCATAGCTGAGAACACCCGCGATTCAGGTTGGGAACCAACAACGCCCGAGGGGCGCACGCGACTGGTGTATGAGGACGAGAAGGGCGACGAATGGGAAGAAGAGTATTCGCTCGAAGACCTTAGGCGGCTCCGCGAATTCGCTGAAGAGCGCGGAATCAATCGACCAAGTAGTTTTCCCGGAGCGCCGGACCGTTCGCCGCTCACGGCGCCGAACCTCGAGGCGCAAGCCTGGTCTAACGGCAGCGATGCACGAATTCCGAAGCCGCTGAACGCCACATGGCCAAGCAATGACAACGTTCTCAGCCGACAGGGTCTTCTCTCATCGAGCATCGGTGGTTGCACAGCTGCTCTAGTGGGTCGCCGCCTCGTGCTGACGGCTGCCCACTGCGTCGTAAACGCCAATGGCCAGGTGCCAAATGGCACGCTGTACATGGCGCGCGCAGACGCTGGCACCAATCCGTGGGGCGTGCAGGGCGCGAGCGGCTCCTGGCGTGATGCCGAGTACGTCAACAATAATTGCCATCTCACGTACAACACGGCCACGAGAGAGACGTGTGGCAAGTACGACTGGGCACTCCTCCGTCTGAATTCAAACTCGTGGAACAACGGCGACCCCAATGCCACGGCCGGCTCGATGGGTTTCTGGGTGGCGCCGGAAGGTGGCTGGTACGCTCGAATCGACGGATACCCTGGCTGCGCTTACGCTGATGCACCGAGTGGGTGCGTCGCCGGACGCGCCTACGGACAGGACATTGGACATAGCTTGTTCAATTTTCGAGGATTGGTTGGTGGTGAGAAGACGATCTTCCAGAGCGCCAACGACACATCTCCCGGCCACAGCGGGGGTCCAATCTGGTCAAGCAGCTACCCAGATAGCAACGGGCCCTACGTGCTAGGCATCGTGACAAACTCAATGTGCGCAACTTGTGCTGCGCCAGAGACCCCCACGGCCAACGACAAGACGTATCCGACGATGAACTGGAAGATGACCGCGGCCGTAGCCGGGATCATCACCGACAAGATCGCCCTATACCCATAGGGTATAGGCGTCGGCATATGCAATTGGCTCGATTCCTAACCCGTCAGGCTGCGGCCCGTTGGTGGGCTGCAGCCGCAGTGACGGGGCTCCTGGTCTGGCTGACATCGTCATGTGGCAACGGCACAGACTCGCCGATAACCGAGAACAGCGGGGGGCTAGGAGGCGACTCATCGGCGGGAGGAGCCACGCACGCCTCGGAGTGCGAGCGAATCAACGCCGTTCCTGTCTTGGGCAAGGAGTATTCAGCCGAGAATGATTGCATCGACACGGAGGCAGCTGTCCAAGACGTGGCGTGCAACCTATTACCAGCCGATGATGACCCTGATCGCTTTCAAGATCCGGGCTTCCACTGCATCCGAAGGCTTTCGGATGGTGCTGTGTTCTGGGCCTTCGCGTTCAACGATTTCGGATTCGACGAGAACGCCTACGAGCTGTGCGACAATCGGTCGGGGGTGCCGCCGCGTCCATGCTACGCCGCTAATTGCGCAGAAGCGCCACAGTCGTCGTGTTCGCTTGCCGAAACGAGGAGGCATTTTGCTTGCAACGCCGAAGGCGGATACGACCAGGGCTGCTGCGGTCGCTCGCCTTGTGAGCAGGACGCTGACTGCGAGCCTGGTCACGAATGCCGGCGTGTCGCAGTGGGCGGCATGTGGCAGTGCTGGGACAATCCTGGAAACCCTTGCGACTGCGGCGGGCCAGCCGTCGCCCCGATGGGACAGCGTTGCGTTCCTTTGCCCGCCAAGGCTGAAGAGCTAGAGAACGGGTGCGCCGGCTGCACGCGGCGCCCCATTGGCGCGCCCCTCTGGGAGCCAGTGCAAGCGCTTGCTTTCGCCGCAACGATTGGTTCGCCGGAGACAGGACCCGAGCCTTACTTCGAGTGGCAGGCCAGTCTATTTCGACCGTTCCACACCTACTCACCCTCGAACGGATTCGTGCCGGGCGTAGCTCACGATGGACCGTACGAATCCGAGATCGCCTCGCTGGCCGAGAAGGCTGGGCTGACGCCAACTCAAAGCTTCCTACGCGACGAGTTTCTCGACCCGTCGGGCGTAGTGCTCTTGATTATGCTCGCTCCGACAAAGAATTCTCCGCGAGGACGATCACCCGATTTTGAAGATGGCTCGATCGTTCGAAATGATGTCTTTCCCATTCGGGTGACCGGAGGCGTGTATCGAGGCGGGCAACCGTATGATCTTGACATCAACGGGACCTATCTTGGCTACGACCAGTTCACTCCTCCCATCTCGGCTGACGGAGCGAGTCACTTCTTTGTGGGTTTAGGCCTCAGTTCGGCCTTTGGCCCTCCCGGCGTCGATCCCCGTGGCAGCTACACCGTTCAGATGCGCGCCACGGATGCCGTCGGCGAGGGATGGGAGCTGGAAGTCCCGTTTGTTGTGGCCGACTAGGTGACCGAGTGCGTCGCCCGTCGGAAGCTCGCGTACGCGGGCGAGCCAAAGCAGAAGCGGACGCGCGTGGAGCGCACGAGGGCCATCGCCAGTGACGGCCTGTGCCCCGGTGTACCCGAGCAGGTCGTCATTGGCTCCGAGCTGGGCCGCCGCGGTAAGGACACGGCGCGAACGTCGGTCCCGCACCGTGGGGACCAGGTCGCGGTTCTTTTGGCCTGTGGCGAGGGGCGTTGCGCCGGGGGGGGGGGATGAGAACTTCGCGAAGCGGCGCCGCACTCAATGCGCCTCTGGCTGCGAGCACCCTCGTGCGACTCACGCCATGGAAAGGCTGCGGAGATGAGGTGGCGGAGGAGCGTAGCTCAGGCCGACTCGCGCACGACTTCACCGACGATGTCGGTCATCGGCACCTTCGAGATGCCGGGGCCGCTTGCGGGGCCGGTGCTGAGCGGACCATTGTCGTTGGAGTCGGTCCAAACGGTGACGATGGTCGCGTTGTCGGGGAACATGGTGTCGACGCGCACGATCTTGCCAACGCGGCCGTCGGCCAGCCGCACCATGCGTCGCTCGTTCATCAATTGATGGAGGTGCCGGAGAGTTGCCATGCGCTGGTTACTCGCGAATGCTTTTGCTCCCAGAAGCATAAAGGCCTCCGGAGCGATTGTGGGAGTTTCCTGACGTGCGAGTAGTTATCCACGCCCCACGTTTCGCTGCGGTGACGTGGTGGTGAACTCGCGTGAACTTGGGTGAACACTCGTGCGGTAGTTCGCCGAACGCCGAAAATTTGGCCATTTTTAGCGGGAATTCTAGCCTTTGCCCCGCCATGGGCATGCTCAATCGCGTCGTCTTCACCGCTGTCTCGTGCGTCCTGCTCGCAGGTTGCATGCAAACTCACGAAGCCAAGGTGCAGACCGCGCTCTTGCCGCCGCCCAGCGCCACTCCGGTGCAGCACACGGGGCGTCTCTGGGTAGAGCTTGGCAGCAACACGTGGGAAAACCAGTGCCGCACGCCCAAGGGGCAGCGCATGCTCTGCTTTGACGGGGTGCGTCGTGCCACCTTTGGCGCGCTGCAGCGCAGCCTCTGGACCTCGTTTCCTGGTGTTGCGCTGCGCGACGGCGACACGTTGGCGCCGGGCGACTACGTGCTTTCGCTCGATGTCACCATCAACGCGCAAGCCCCGGACGCGGAGGGGCCCGGTTGGTCGGCGGTCGCAGCCGGCGGCTTTCGGCTCTCGCGCGACGGTAAGGTCTTGCACGAAGAGCGCCTCGGCTCCCGCTCGCGCCCCGCGTTCGCGTATGGCGGCGCGCTGGGTGTCGGTGCCGGTGAGGTGGTCGACGCCTTCGCCTCGCACATCGCCGAGGTGCTGAGCGGCGTCGCCGAAGAGCGCCCCCTACGCGCCGCGCCGCTCCCCGCCGTCGTCGCCGAAGTCCTCACGCCCGGCGCACCTGCTGCAGCCCCCGCCGCACCTCCGCCCACACCCGCGCCCGCGCCGGCGATCGAAGTCGTCCCGATGACACCCGAACCCGCCCCGGCCCCCGCCGCCGCCATCGAAGCCGCCCCGCCCGCTCCCGCACCCGCTGCGGAGCCGCCCGTCGCTACTCGCTGATAGGTCTTCGGGTCTTTGCTTTGCCCTGAGCTCGATCCGAGTTCCTGATTTTACAGGGAGGCGGGGAGGCGGGGAGGTCCGCGAGGGCGAGAACGCATTTTTTGATTCGGAGGACCGAATCAAAAAATATTTCCCTCGGGAGCGAGCAGGAGCAGTGGCCTGGGATCGCCATAGCCCCCGGCGGTGTCGCGGGCGGCAGCGCGAACCCAAAAATTCTCGCCTCGCGGACCTCCCCGCCTCCCCGCCTCCCTGTGAATCTCGATCGCTCGTCGAGACCCAGCGACGTCACGGTAGCTTCTGCGAGTTGGGCTGCGGCGTGGCAGCCCGGGCGCGATCAGTCTTCGGAGGACGCGAGGCGTTGTTCGATGGCTTCGAGGTGGGCGGTGACTTGTGGGTCGCGTTGGCGGAGGGCTTCGACGCGGCGGACGGCGCTCATCACGGTGGTGTGATCGCGGTTGCCGAAGGCGCGGCCCAGCTCGGGGAAGCTGCACTTCAGCCGTTGGCGGCACAGGTACATGGCCACCTGCCGCGCGAACGCCACGCTCTTGTGGCGATCTTTGCTGAGCAGCTCGGAGTTGGACAGGCGGAAGTGGCTGCACACCGCGCGCTGAATGTCCTCGACACTCATGACGTCGGTGCGGCGGGGCGACACCGTGTTCATCTCGCTGAGCGTGAACTCTTCGTCGATGGGGCGACCCGTGAGCGACGACTTGGCGGCCAGGCGAATCAGCGCGCCTTCGAGCTCGCGCACGTTGCTCTGGATGTTTTGAGCGAGCAGCACCGCGACGGCGTCCGACAGCGGAATGCTCTCGAGCTCGGCTTTTTTGCGCACGATGGCGACGCGAGTCTCGAGTTGGGGCACCTGAATGTCTGCCACCAGGCCGCTGGTGAAGCGCGACACCAGGCGCTCCGGCATGCGCTGCAGCTGCTGCGGGTACTTGTCGCTCGTCACGATGATGGGACGGTCGGCGTCGTGCAGCGCGTTGAAGGTGTGGAAGAACTCTTCCTGCGTCTGCTCGCGGCCAGCCAAGAACTGGATGTCGTCGACCAGCAAGAGGTCGCAGTCGCTGCGGTAGCGAGCGCGGAACTCGTCCATCTTGTGGTGCTGCAGCGCCTCGATGAACTCGTTGGTGAAGTGCTCGGCCGAGACGTAAACGACGCGGGCATCGGGCCGCTCTTCCAAGACCTTGTGAGCGATGGCGTGGACCAAGTGCGTCTTGCCCAGACCCGTGCCGCCCGCGATGAAGAGCGGGTTGTAGCGGGGACCGCCACCGCCGGCGGACGCAAAGGCAGCGGCGTGGGCCAGCTCGTTCGATGGGCCGACAACGAAATTGGAGAAGGTGTACTTGGAGTTCAGCGTCGCGAGAAATTGCGCGCGTGTGTAGCGCGGGGGGGCGCTGGGGCGCTCGGAGCGACGCGAGACCGGCATGGGCTCCGGCTTGGACGGACGAGGAACGCTGCGCTTGGGCTCGCAGACCGGCCGCAGCAGCCGATTGGAGATGCTCCACGTCACCCGCAGCGCACCGCCCGGCTCGCCGCTCAGGCGACCCAGATTGGTCAGCAGGTCGGGCAAGAAGTGCGCCTTCACCCAGTCGCGCACGAACTCATCGCGCGCCGTCAGACCGAGCACGCCGTGCTCGAAGCCTTCGAACTGGATGCTGGTGAACCACTGCTCGAAGGACGCAGGCGAGCGCCCGCGGGTCTGCTCGAGAGCTTGAGAGAAGAGGCTTTCGCCGACCGGCGCGGGGGTTGTTTCCAAGTCCATCACGAGAGATGCGTCCCCAAATTGTCCACAGGGCTGTGGACACCAGAAACCCTAACCATGCTGCCGTCTTGGGCCGCTGGGGGCGAGCCCTCAGCCTGCTCAGCTTCTTGGGAAGTCACGAGCGTCACAACGAACATACCTGGCGCCGTCTGGGGCGTCATCACTTTGGTGACGCTCCGTCGAGCAAGGGACGGGCAGCTAGCACTGACCTCGAGCAAAGTTCAACCACGAGATTTTCGAAACGCGTGAAGTCGGCAAATTACCGCGGCCTCATCGTTCATGAAAATTTGGTGCGGACGAGTTTGTCGGTGACGTTCTTGGACCGCGCTCACTAACTCTGCAGACACATGCGACATTCCGTTGCCGCGCCGACGCGACTTCGTGCGTTGGGCGTCAACTTTCTTGGTTTCGCACGTCAAGCGTCGACGGGCGCGTTCGTGAATGTTTGTCGAGCCGCTGGCCGAACGGCCGTCACGGGTGCGGTACGCGCACGGATTTCTTGGCCATTGGCTCCAACAGCAAGTAGTGCCAACGGCAGCTGTCAGCTCTACGCATGCACCAACTGTCGTCACGCTCTGCGTCCGTCCGCGGTGCTTCCGCAACTTTCGCCCTCGCATGTGCGGGTGCTTGCTTTTTTCTAACCACGGGTGTTCGTGCCGACCCAAGCAAGCTGCCTCCGGAAGTTGGCTACAACTACAACGAGATCGAGACAGGACGCATCGCCGCCAAGAACGGTGCTGACCGCGCGCTCGGCAACTCGGTGAGCGCGCTGTTCTCGAACCCAGCGAACATGGCGACGTCGCGCGTGTACCACGCCGCCGCGTTGCTCCAAATCTGGCCCGAGGCTTCGCGACAGAGCTACGGCGTTGGCGCAGTCGACTCGGTCGGCTCGAGCTCGCGCGTCGCTGGTGGTCTTGGTGCGACGTGGTCCCGGCAAGATCCGGACGGCGTAGATCGCACGGCGTCCGACTTGCGCTTCGCCTTTGCGTATCCGCTCTCCGACAAGGTTTTTGCCGGCGCGGGCGGCCGCTTCATGTGGCTCAGCCAGAACGGTGCGGGGCCGCTAGGACCCAGCTACTCTTCGAGTGGTCTCGAGGGTGACAAGATCCTCAAGAACTTCGCCTTCGACCTGGGGCTCACGCTCAAGCCGGGCAGCGGCTGGGCGCTCTCGCTCGTCGGCAACAACTTGAACGGCGCGGACACTGGCTTCCAACCGCTCACGCTGGGCGGCGGCGTCGGTTTCGTGAAGGACAAATTCGGGATCGAAGCCGACGTGGTGACCGATCTGGTCACGTGGGATCGCACCACGCTGCGCGCCATGTTGGGCTCGGAGCTGCTGCTCGGCGAGCACGCCGTCATTCGCGGCGGCTACCGCTACGACGACGGTGCCAAGAGCCACTCGGCCGCCCTTGGGCTCGGCTACATCGACAAAGCCTTCAGCGCTGACCTGGGCGTGCGTCGCATTCTGGCGGGCGACCTCGCGACGGCTGTTGTTTTGTCGTTCACGTATCATGTTGAGTCGACTGGGCTTACTCCGACGCCTAGTGAGACTTGGTAGAGGCGTTGAGCGACTTGGGGGTGAGGGGTGAGGGGTTAGGGGTTAGGAAGCGGAGGGCGAGAAAGGGGCGAGAGGTGGGGCGATGTTCGGCGGTGGTGAAACGCTCGCGACACGTTCGTCGCGTAAGAGTGTTTTCCGGTGATGTCCGGATCGGAGAACGAGCGAGCGGTGCATGGTGCGTTTCAGGCGTTGCCTGAGGTCGACATCAGCGGGCTGTACGCGGACGAGATCGAGACGCGGCGTGCGGCGGCGCGCATGCTTGGAGACGCGTGTCGCGAAGCGGGGTTCTTCTATTTGACTGGGCATCGCGTGCCGGAGCAGTCGATAGGCGCGCTTCTCGAGCAGGCGGAGGCGTTTTTCGGGCTCAGTAGCGAGCAGAAGCTCGAGTACTACATTGGGAAATCGCGCAATCACCGCGGCTATGTGCCGCCGGGCGAAGAGGTGTTTTACGGCGGTGCGAAGGACCAGAAGGAGTCGTTCGACCTGTGCTTCGAGTTGCCTGAAGGTGCCGTAGACGCGAGGCGCGATCCTTTTGCTGGGGCCAACGTGTGGCCGGTGGTGCCTGGCTTCCGTGAGGCGGTCAGCGGTTACTACCGGGCGGTGTTCGAGCTCGGTCGGAAGCTGCTGGGTGGGTTCGCGCTGGCGCTGGACTTGCCGGAGACGTTCTTCGACCGCTTCGTGACCGCGCCGCCCAGTCAGCTGCGCATGTTGCACTACCCGCCGAACCCGGCGCCCGAGGTCACGGTTGGGATTGGCGCGCACACCGACTACGAGTGCTTCACCATCTTGCTGCCGACGCGGCCCGGTCTCGAGGTGATGAACGGCGCCGGTGTTTGGATCGACGCGCCACCGCGGCCGGGCGCGTTCGTGGTCAATATTGGCGACACGCTCGAGATGTGGACCAACGGTGCGCTGGTTGCGACGTCGCACCGTGTACGCAAAGTCAGCGAAGAGCGCTTTTCGTTTCCGCTGTTCTTTTCCTGCGACTACGACGTCTTGGTCCAACCTTTACCGCAATTCGTGAGCCCTGAGCGCCCCGCGCGCTATCCGCCGGTCAAAGCCGGCGAGCACCTGTATGCTCAAACCTTGCAAAGCTTCACGTACCTCAAGCAGCGACTGGCCAAGGGTGAGCTGCAGCTGCCGGACGGCGCGCGGCCGCTGTCGTCGTTTGGGCAAGAGGGCAAAGTGATTCACGAGCGGAGCGTGAGCTAATGGATCTGCTCGAGCTGTGCTCACTGCAGGGCACCAAGCCGCCGTCAGGCACCGTGCCGCAGTCCGGTTCGGTGCCGGTGTGGACGCTGGGCTGCTTTCGTCGTCGTTCCATCACGTTCTTCAACGGCGACGCCGACGATTCGACGCTGGTGCTGTGGCTGCAGTCGCGCGGCTTGACCGGAGACTTACGGCTCGCCGCCGACAGGCCCAAGCCCGCGTCGCGCGAAGCGCTGGCAGATTTGTCGCTCGACGAGCTGACGCGCTTGGCCGAGGTCGAAGGAGGCCTCTCGCCGACTCGCTTCGAGGCCGACTCGGGCGGCGGGGTTGCGCTGTCCGGCACCATGAATTGGCCCGACTGGACGGCGTTTCAACTGCACGATAAGTGGCCCGAGCCGGGCGACCTGCGGCGCGTGGGCGATTGCTTGATCGAATACGCGCCGAGCGGCGCCTACGTTGAAGACTGGCGGCTGCAGCCGAGCGGTGACGGACCGTTGATCGGCCTCACGTTGGTCGAAGAACGCGACACCAAGAGCGGCCAGGTCACGCATCGCGGCGGCGGCTTGGTCATCGCCGGAGAACACGCCATTTTCGTGCGCGGGCGCGCCGAAGCGCTGCCGCCTGCGGAGCGGCTGAGTGACTTGATGGAGCGCGCGGCGGGCGACTCGCGGCTGCTGGACGCCATTTTTGGCTTCGAGGCGTCGTACGCGCGGCGCGACGGCTCGGGCCGCTACGTGATCTCGGCGTCGACGTTGCCCTGGCGCGAAGGGCGGCCGCTGCTGGCGATGGGCGGCTTCAAGCTAGAAGACGGCTTGGTGCTGCAGCAAGCGCGCGAAAAAGAGCGCGCGGTCGAGCGGCGCTTTCGCGTCGACACGCTGGAGCCCAACTACGAAGACTGGCTGGCGACGCCCGCCACGTCCCAAGCCGTAGCGTGGCTTCAAGCCGAAGAGCGCACGCTCTTGCGCGCGGCGCGTAAACGCTAGAGCTGCGCGACGAGCAGCTGCTTCAACGCGCCGGCGCCGGCCGTCAGCTGCTCTGTGGAACAAGTGGTGGCAGGCGGCTGGCGCGCTTCGGCGCGAAGTTGCTCGATGGCGCGCGGATTGCGAAACCAGTCGTCGTCGTGCTCGTCGCCGAGCTCGGTCGCGCGGGTTGCGGCGAGCAAGACGCCTGCAAAGCGCTGCGCGTCGCCCACGCGCGGGCGGCACAATAGGCCGGCAGCTCCCGGCGGTGGCTCGAAGCCAAACGTTTTGGCGCCGTGTTCGGAGAACGCCTCGCGCAGCGCGCCCGGGCCCGCCAGCGCCGGCTCGGCGAGCAGTACCCGTAGCGCCAGCAGGCGCGCGAAAATAAGCCAACTTTGGGTCAACGCGCGGGCGTGGCCAAGCGCGCGCTCTTTGCCGAGGCCGAGCTGCCGTTTGAGGAACGGCGGCGCGAGCGGCACCAGCGCGAACAAGGCGCCGTGCGTGGCGCGCGAAAGCCCGAACGGATCGTGCGCGATACAAAAGGGCTGCTCAGCCGGCGCCAACGCTTCCGTCCACGCCGCGCCGACGTGCAAGAAGCCCCGCACGAAACTGGCGGCCGAGAGCGGAGCCGGGAGGGCGCCGACATCGAGCCGTAACCCCGACAGCCAGTCGGAGTTGCTCAGCAGGTCGTTCATGCTGCGCAGTGACACTTGTCGTGGCCAGCCGTCGGCAGCGGCGTGCGCGAGGCTCGCTTCAACTACCATCGACAAGTCGCGAAGCTCGAGGCTGCCGAAGGCGTCAGCGGTGTCACGCAAGAAGTCGCGTGCGTGCTGTGGAACGTCAGGGAGCGGTGACTCCAGCTCGGCGCGGCTACGGCCGCTGAACGTCGTCCACTCCGCGCGTAGCTCGAACAGGCGAGAACCGGCGTCGCGCAAGGCGTCGCCACGCTCGCACAGGACGTCTAGTAAAGCCGGACGGCGCGCGGCGTCGCGCAGCGCGTGGCCGAGCAGCTCCCGCCACGTAAAGTGCCCGGTGAGCGGCTTGTCGAGCGCGTGATGTTCGGCGCGGTAACGCCGAATGCGCTCGCCTTCGGCGGGCAAAGCGCGACGCATCAGCTCGAGCCAGTACAGGTAGCGCAGCAGCGGCGCCGCGATGGGGTCGCTTTTGTCCGAGGCCAGTCGCTCGAGCGTCTCGGGATCGCGCAGCACCTCGGGCACCGTGAGCCTGACCTCTCGACCCGTCCGCAGCGCGCGGTACGCGGCTCGGGCTCGCGGCACCACGGGGGCCAGCTCGCGGTCCAGCTCGAAGGGGCTCAGCTCACGGGGCACTACCAACGGTCCTAGAGCAAGCGAGCAGCGAGAACGAGCAAAATCACAATACCTCGCCGAAGCTGCCGGTGACCCGAAAGCCCAGCGTTGCAAAGCCCAGCAACCGGCCGTAGGCGGCGGGTTGGTCGCGGCAGACGCTTGCGTGGCATTGCTGTTCGGTCCAAGCGAACCAATGAGCGAAAGACGCGGTCGCGCCCAGCCGCAGATGCGAGCCAAACGCGTAGTCGACGCCACCGGCCACGCGCCCACCCAGGCCCGTAGTGGCGACGCGCGCGTCGCTATCGCCGCGCAGCTTCAGCGTGCCGGCGCCGAGCGTCAGCGCGACGTACGGATCCCACGCGCCTTCATCGGCAAAATACAGCCGCCCCGCGACACCGAAGAACCGCGCGCCTCCGCCCGCTCCCGACAGCGCGCTATTGCCCCGCGCGGCGAAGCCGCTCACGGCGCCCTCGCCGCCCACCGCGAAGAACGGCCCCACACGGTAGAGGAGCGCAAAGTCGACACCCGACCCTGGCGAGACACTGAGGCAACCCCGGTCGTCGATCGCGCCCGAACCGCAGCTAGGCAAGAACGCCGCCACGGACGCGGTCAGCTCGAAGGGGCGGCGGGGCAGCTCGGGAGCTTGCGGCAGAGGTGGCGGTACATCTTTGGAGGCTCCGGACATTGGGGGCTGAGGACCGGTGCCTCGCCACGCCTCGTAGGGCAGTGGCAAATCGTCGAACGCAGTGCTGGCGGGCGAATCGGTCGGCGAAGCCGTGCTCGCGGCGAAATTCTGCTCGGCCGCGGGAATGTTCGAGGCGGCTCGGGGGTCAGCCAGGGCCGTGGCGGAGGATGCGAGCACCAGTGCGAGCGCGCAGAGCCAGAGCGCTGCGGGTTTGATTGTGGCCATCACGGCCCCACGTCGGGCAGCCGCGTGCAATAGTTGCGCGCTTTTTCATGGCGACGCGCAGATTGCCCGTGATTCAGGAGCCGACGGGCGAGGACGCCCTCGCGGCGTCACGCCCTGCGTGGCACTGGGTGCTCATCGGCTCGGGGCTCTTGATCAGCCTGTTTCTGCCGCTCGCCTTGGCCGCGTTGGCGCTGGGCCGCGCGGGCCCGGTGGTGCGCGCGCTCGGGGCCGTGATGGCGGCTGGCCTGGCGGCGGGCGGCGCTTTTGCGCTCGCTTCGGCCCTGGCGGGCTACCTGATGGCTCGTTTTGGGCCTCGGACGCAGCGCCGGCACGCAGCTTTTGCTGGGCTGCTCGGCGCCGCCGGGCTGTGGTCCCTGGTGCTCATCAGTGGCGGCTTTCAAGCGGTTTACTTGGGCGCCAGCACGCTTTTCACGCTGAGTGCGCTGGGCGCCGCTTTTTGCGCGCTCGGCGCATGGCTGCACCGTCGCAAGAAATCCGCCGCCTGAGTCGCCCCGGGCACTTCGCGGCCCTGCAAGTTATGATGCTACCCTAAATCCCGTCCGGGAGATTCGAGCAGCCCATGAGTGTCGATCAAGAGCTAGAGCGCGCCGTCGCCGAAACAGACGCCGAAGCCACGGTACCGGCGGTAGTGCCGGAGTCGGGGCCTGAGCGCCCCGCGCCCAAGAAGAAGGGCAACATCGGCTTGTTGATCGGCCTCTTGGTCATGGTGGCCGGCGTGCTGGTGCTCGTGTTCACCAGCTTCAAGGGCGCCGCCATCTACTCGCTGGGCGTCGACCAGCTCGTCAAAGATCAATCCAAGTACAATCAGCGATCGCTACGCGTGAAGGGCATGCTCGTGAAGGGCTCCCTGGCGCGGCGCGATCAGCCTTGCGAGTACCGCTTCAAGCTCGAAGAGAAGGGCGCCGTGCTCAACGTGCAACACCCGTCCTGCGTCGTGCCCGACACCTTCAAAGACATGCCCGGCATGGACGTCGAGGTGCAGGCCGAAGGTCGGCTCGCCGACGACGGCAAGACCTTCGTCTCGACCGCGATCGTGGCCAAATGCCCGTCCAAGTACGAGATGCAGCAGAAGTCGCTAGCCGGGGAGCTAGCGCCTCACGCCGGCAAACAAGCCGCGCCCGTTCAAACCCTGTAAGAAAGTCTAGGGCACATGTGGGATCGCTTTTTGCGCGCCTGTCGGCGTGAAGCCGTCGACGCGACACCGGTGTGGTTCATGCGCCAAGCGGGCCGCTACATGGAGGAGTACCGCGCCCTCCGTAAGAAGCACACGCTCATCGAGCTGTGCAAAAACCCGGAGCTGGCGACCGAAGTCACGCTCCAGCCAGTCAAAGCGCACGGCGTCGACGCGGCCATCCTGTTCGCCGACATCTTGCTCATCCTCGAGCCGCTCGGCGCTCCGTTCGAGTTTGCAGCCGGCGAAGGCCCCGTCATCCACACGCCCGTCCGTGACCAAGCCGGCGTCGACAAGCTGCGCCTCTTCGCCCCCGAAGAAGGCCTCGGCTACGTCCTCTCGGCCATTCGCCTGATTCGCAAAGAGCTCGACGGTAAGACGCCGCTCATCGGCTTTGCTGGCGCGCCCTTCACGCTCGCCAGCTACCTCATCGAAGGTGGCGGCAAGAGCAAAGACTACGCCATCACCAAGCGCATGATGTACCGCGAGCCGGCCATGTGGCACGCGCTCATGGAAAAGCTCTCGGAGATGACCCGCCGCTACCTCCACGCGCAGGTCGACGCGGGCGCCCAAGCCGTCCAGCTCTTCGACTCCTGGATCGGCGCGCTTTCTCCGGATGATTACGTGCAGTTCATCCAACCGCACGTGAAGCACATCCTCTCGTCGCTCGAGCAAACGGGCGTGCCCGTCATCCACTTTGGCACCGGCACTTCCATGCTGCTCGAGCTCCAAAAGCAAGCCGGCGGCACCGTCATCGGCGTCGACGCCAAGACTCCGCTCGATTGGGCGCGCAAGCTGCTGGGCGACGGCGTCGCCGTCCAAGGCAACCTCGACAACCTCTTGCTCGACGCCCCCCGCGAGCTCCTCGCCGCCCGCGTCAAAGACGTGCTGAAGCGCGGCGGCCCCCGCGGCCACATCTTCAATCTCGGTCACGGCATCCTGCCCGAAACCAACCCGGACGCCGTCAAGTTCGTCACCGATCTGGTGCACGAACACACCGCCGCGCGTCTCTAGACGCGGGGCGTTCGCAGCAACGGCGCGTATTCGCGTCGCGCCAGGCGTTCGCGTCGCGCCGGGCGTTTGCGTCGCGCCGGGCGTTTGCGTCGGAAAGCGTGTTCGCAGCTAGCGCCAGCCCTTCGCTCCCGCCGCGTCACCCTTTGCCATTTCGCCAGCGGCCCAGTCCTCCCTCCCGAAGGTGCCCCTTTCGCGAGGCGGTAATTAGGCAATATTAGATACTAGATGATTCGCGCTGCAGTGGTCGTGGCCGGGATGCCTGTGCTGAGCGGTCGTTGGCGGCCCGCATCGGCGCGCAGTGGATATGCGGAGTGGTTGGCGCGGCGAGGCCATCAAGAGGGTGCCGAGCGGTCGTTGGCGGCCGCATCGACGCTATGCGGAGTGGTTGGCGCGGCGAGGCCATCAAGAGGGTGCCGAGCGGTCGTTGGCGGCCCGCATCGGCGCTAGGCGGCAGTGGATATGCGGAGTGGTCGGCGCGGCCATCAAGAGGGTGCCGAGCGGTCGTTGGCGGCCGCATCGGCGCTAGGCGGCAGTGGATAGGAGTGGTCGGCGCGGCCATTAAGAGAGTGCCGAGCGGTCGTTGGCGGCCGCATCGACGCCAGGCGGAGTGGTTGGCGCGGCGAGGCCATCAAGAGGGTGCTGAGCGGTCGTTGGCGGCCCGCATCGGGCGGTGCGCCTCAGTGGTTAGGTAGCGTAGATGGCGCCGCCAACACAGAAGGCCGCCGAGCGATCGTTGGGTGCTGGCATCGGGGGTATGCCGCAGTGGATATGTGGAGTCGTCGTCGTGGGCGCGGGCGCGTGACGAGTCCGCAAACGACCAGCTTTTGAGCTCAAGGTGTCGGATGACCATCTAATATTGGCTGGTTGTAGCCTCGCGGAAGGGGCACCTGCCGGGAGGGAAGACTGGGCCCGCGGGTTTGCATGTGCCGGGGTAGACGACGGAAAGGGTGGAGGTGCAGTTGCGGAGGCGGGTTGCGGAGGCGACTGCGGTTGCGGAGGCGACTGCGGTTGCGGAGACAGTTGTGACAGTGGCATGGGGAGTGGCTGAAGGCGGCCGGCCGCCAATCAGTGGCCAGGTGAGCTGAGGTGTCTGTCGGTGCCCCAGGCAGGGTGAATTGGCGAAGTCTGGTGGGGGTGGGACGAAGCAAGCGGCTTGGCGCCTGAATTGCTAGAGGAGTGAGGCTGGGTTCGTCGAGATGAAGGACGGGCGGACGCGCAGCGAATGAAGGACGAGGCGCAGGGGGGCGAATGAAAGACGAAAATGCGGGCGACGGACGAGAGGGAGACGCAGGGGCGGGAAGGGGACGCGTGAAGCGACGGCGCCGGAAGAGTATGAAGGTGGCGATCGTGGAGGGGATGCTCAAGATCGATGGGGCGGACTTCGTGTTGATCAGCGCCGATGAGTTCCTGCGCTTGGGGGGCGACGAGTGGCGGTTGACGGGGTTGCCGCCGCGGAAGGCGAGAGAGAACGCACTGGCGACGCGGGTGCGTGAGGCGCGGAAGCATGTGGGATTGACGCAGGT
Source organism: Polyangiaceae bacterium (assembly GCA_036261775.1). Taxonomy (GTDB): domain Bacteria; phylum Myxococcota_A; class Polyangia; order Polyangiales; family Polyangiaceae; genus PMG-095. Next base: position 18,448 of record DATAKF010000394.1, read on the forward strand.
GCAGCTGGCGACGCGGTTGGGAAAGAGCCAAACGATGGTAAGTCACGCAGAGTCGGGGATTGCGCGCGTGAACGAGCGGTACGTGCACGCCGTGTTGGAGGCTTGCGGGTTGCGCCGCACGTGGGGCCTTCCGCAGGGTGGGAGGCCAGATGCGCCGATCGCACCGGAAGAGATTGCAGGGCTCGATCCCGAAACCTGCGAGGTAGTGATGCGCGGAACCAAGCGGGACCGGGAGTTGGGCCAGAAGTACGCCTGGTGGAACAACCGCTGTTCGATCGGCTGAACGCGAAAGTTGACCGGTTTTGGGGGGCAGGGGCGACTTGGCGGACCATGGCTCAGCGGAATTTGCAGTGGGGCGTGATCGGTACCGGCGCGATCGCGACGGACTTTGCGACGGCGCTGCAAAGCTCCGAGCGCTGTCGCATCGTCAACGTGACGAGCTTTCCGGGCTTGGCGCAGCCGTTCGCCGCCAAGTTCGGGGTGCCGCGCGCCACCGACTCGCTCGACGAGCTGCTGAGCGACGCCGAAGTGCAGGCGGTGTACGTGGCGACGCCGCATCCTCAGCACGAAAAGCTGGCGCTAGCAGCCATTGCGGCTGGTAAGCACGTGTTGGTCGAAAAGCCGATGTCGACTTCGGCGGCTGCGGCGGGCCGTATCATCGCGGCCGCTCGCCAAAAGCGCGTCTTCTTGATGGAGGCGTACATGTATCGATGCCACCCGCTCATCACTGAGCTGATCAGCCGCCTGCGCGCGGGTGTGATCGGGCAGATTCGGCACGTGCGCGCCGACTTCGGCTTTCGCGATCCGCGCAACCCGAAGGGTCGGCTCTTCGACCCCGAGCAGGCGGGCGGTGGCATGCTCGACGTCGGCGGCTATCCGGTGTCGTTCGTGCGTTTGGTCGCTGGGCTAGCGATTGGCAAGCCCAGCGCAGAGCCGACCAAGCTGACGGCCGTGGGTCAGATTGGTCCGACGGGCGTCGACGAATTTGCGCAGGCGACGCTGTTTTTCGAGTCGGGCGTCACCGCCGAGATCGCTTGCGGTATCCGCTACGACTTCGGCTGCGGCGCGACCATCTTCGGCGAAGATGGCCGCATCACGCTCGACGAAGCGTGGCTGCCCGGTGGCAAGCGCCAAGGTCTCGAGAGTCACTTCACCATCTACCGCGACGGCAAGCCGCCCGAGATCGTGCTCGTCGACATCCCCCGCGCCATCTACGCGCTCGAGGCCGAGCTCGTCGCCGATTCATTGCCGGCGACGCAAGCCACCTGGCCCGCCATGACCTGGGACGACACGCTCGCCAACCTGCGAGTCATGGATCAGTGGCGCGCCGCCATCGGCCAGCCTGCGCTGTGAGTCTCTGGTTCCGGTGCATGGATTCGAACCACGATTCAGGGATTCAAAGTCCCTTGTCCTGCCTTTAGACGACACCGGAAAGGCAAAGCGGGACGCATCCGTACAACGTTCAGCGGCCCCGTCAAGCGCGACCTGCAGTCTTGGGGGGGCCGGCGGCTTTTGCGGCCCTGAAGCCCGGTTTCGGGGCCAATTTTCGAGGGTGCGGAACCCGCCGGCCGTTTGGTTGTCTGGGGTGGTACGGTCGCGTTTCAGCTCACGATGGAGCCCGAGGACAAGGAAGAAGCGCGCTTCATCGCGCGGCTCGCGTCGCGGGACGAGCGCGCCTTCAACGAGCTGGTGGTGCTCTACCAGGAGCGCGTGTTCCGGATTTTGCTGCGCATGCTGGGGCGGCGCGACGAAGCCGAGGACATGGCGCAAGAGGTGTTCGTTCAGGTCTTCAAGGCCGTTGGCACCTTTCGCGGCGACTCCAAGCTGAGCACTTGGATCTATCGCATCGCCGTCAACCTCTGCAAAAACCGGGTCAAGTACCTGAAGCGTCGACGCAGCGAGGCGCAGGACGAGTACGAAGCCATGGCGGAGCGCTCGCCCATGACCTCCGGCAGCGGCGTGACCTCCGGCGACATTCACCGGCCGGACCAGATGGTCGAAGGCATGCAGCTCGAGCGCGTGGTGCAGTTGTGCATCGTGGAGCTGGAGCCGGACTTCCGAGAAGTCTTGATTTTGCGTGACGTCGAAGACCTGAGCTACGAAGAGCTGTGCGAGGTCACGGGCTTGCCCGACGGCACCGTGAAGAGCCGCCTGCACCGCGCCCGCGCCATGTTGAAGCAAGCCGTGGAGCGCAAGATGGGAGAAAAGGCCAAATGACCGAGACCCCCGGAGAGGGCGTGGCCGGAGCGACCCCCGAGCCCGAAGGCGAAGAGCTTGCCGCCGATTTGCGTTCGGCCTTGAAGGGCGGCGCCGTCGAAGAAGCCCCGCCCGACGTGCTGGCGGGCTTTCAAAAGAAGCTGCGCGAGCGCAGCGGCGGCAAATTCTACGAAGATGGCTGGTCCACCAGCCGCCACCCGCCGATCAACACGTACCTGATCACGAGTTTGCTGATGCTGGCGATCTTGGGCGTGATCTACGCGCTGCTCGCGCCGCTCTCCGGCGAGCCGCTGCCGGTCGAAAACACGCCGCAGCCGGTGCAAATCATCAGCCCCGCGCAGTGATGACACCACCCGACGCGCGCCAATTGACCCTGACGGCGATCGGCGTCGTGCACTCGCCGTTCACCGAAAAGATGCAGGCGCCGCGGCAGCCCAACACGCCACAGGCCGCCGACGGCACGGTCGAGCTGTTCAGCGGGCGTGATTTCGAGCACGCGCTCGAAGACCTCACCACCTTCCGTTACATCTGGCTCTTGTTTTGGTTCGATCAGAGTGAGGGCTGGCGGCCCAAGGTGCTGCCGCCGCGCAGCGAGAAGCGGCGGGGAGTCTTCGCGACGCGCTCACCGCACAGGCCCAACCCGCTCGGCATGAGCTTGGTAGAGCTGACTGGCATCGAAGGGCTCGTGCTGTCGGTGAAGGGGCTAGACCTGCTCGACGGCACGCCGGTCCTCGACATCAAGCCGTACATTCCCTACGCCGACTCGCGGCCAGATGCCGATCACGGCTGGCTCGACGAAGCCGCGGGCCTGCGCGATCCGCTCGGCGCCTTCCAGGTGCAGTTTTCGGAGGCGGCGCAGGCGGAGCTGACGCTGCTGAACGGGTTTGGCATCGCGCTAGAGGGGCCGATCCGTCAGGTGCTGGAGCTGGGGCCCGAACCCCACCCGTACCGTCGCATCAAAAAGACCGAGACTGGCGGCTGCCTCGCCTTGAAGGATTTCCGTGTGCATTTCACCAGTGCCGCCGGTGCTCGGCTCGTCGTGGTGACCGAGATCGCCACCGGGTACAGGCCCAAGCAGCTGGCGACCCTGACTGACGCCGCGCTCGACCCGCACCGCGCTCTTGCAGCACGCCCGCGGCCGTGACATCTTGCTCATTGTTCCGAGTTTCGGGACCCCCAACGCAGAAAAGGAGCCTTCGAATGACCGACCAAGTCCAGAATTTCGTCCGCCCTTTCTGCGGACGTTGCTAACGCCACCTCAGGTCTTGACCGCTAGCTGCGGCGCCTGAGGGTTGCGCTTCCGCTGTTGCGGCGTCGCTGATGCGTCGCTGCTCGATGGCTCGAGCGCAGAGCGCTGTCGCGGTACGTCAAAAGCATCGTTTTTCTTCGGGGTTTCCCTCATGTTCGAGTCACTTTCGCCTGAGCTTCAGGCGCTGGGCATCACGCCTTTTTTTCTGCAACAACTCCACGCTTCGTCGGTGGAAGGAGTCGTAGGGCGCATCGCTTGCGAGCGCCGTGGTGAGTACGAGATCCGCTCTGCGAGCGGCACGCTGCGCGCGTCGCTCAGCGGCCGCCTGGAGCATTCGCTGCCCGACGACGACTGGCCAACGGTCGGCGACTGGGTGGTAGTCGAGCCTGCCGAGCCGGTCGGTCGCATTCAGCAGGTGTTGGAGCGTCAAGGCGTGCTGCGGCGTGTGGGCGTCGACGGTACCTCACGCGCGCAGAACCTAGCTGCCAACGTCGACCTGTGCTGCGTCGTGTGCGCGCTCAGCGACGGAGACGATCACGCGCGGCGTCGCTCGCTCAATCCGCGGCGCATCGAGCGCTACCTGGTTACGGCTGAAAATAGCCGGATTCCGGCGCTGGTCTTGATCAACAAGGCCGACGTGGTGGCGCCCGAGGAGGCCGAGAGCGCCCTCGCGGAGCTGCGCGAGGCCTTGCCGCGCGCGCGTGTGCTGCTCGTCAGCGCTCGCACCGGGCAGGGCCTACAGGAGCTGCAAGCCGAGCTCACGGCGGGTAGCAGCGCCGTCTTGCTCGGCTCCTCGGGCGTTGGCAAATCGACGCTGGTCAACGCGCTGCTCGGTCACGAAGCGCAGCACACTTCGCCCGAGCGCGCCGACGACGCGCGCGGGCGACACACCACGACGGAGCGACAATTGCTGAAGCTGCAGAGCGGGGCGCTCTTGATCGATACGCCCGGCATGCGCGAGCTGGCGCTGTGGGCCGACGCCGACGCGGAGTCGCTGGGCGGCTTCGAAGACATCGAGCGGCTGGCGCAAGACTGCCGCTTTCGGGACTGCAAGCACGAGGGCGAGCCTGGCTGCGCCGTGTTTGCGGCCATCGAAACTGGGGCCTTGAGCGCCGAGCGGCTGGAGCATGCCCGCAAGCTGGAGCGCGAGCTCTTGCACCAGCAGGGGCGCGTCGACATTCGGCTCCGGCTGGCCAAACAGCGGGAGCACAAGATTCGCACGCGCGCCTCGCGCAGCCAGATGAAGGCGAGGGGCGACCGCTAGGGGAGCGAGGCTGCCGCCAACGCGCTAAGTAGGCGAACATGTGGTCGCGACTGCTTCTGATCGCGCTCTGTGCAGGGGGTACGGCCTGCCAGAGCGCGCCTGCGCCCCAGGCACGCGCAGACGCGCGCTCTGGAGGCGGGGGCGGAGCTGTCGGCACTGCGCCCTCGGTGCAGGCTGATACCCCGAAAAGCGTCCCCTCTTCCGAGGTCGAGGTTGCCTCTGCTCCGCCGCCGCCCCGGCAACGTCTGAAGCCGCGGCGCGTAGGGGGCCAGACCGTCGTTGAAACGCCAGCCAAATGGGCTGCGCGGTGCGCCATCCATCGCAAGTGCACCGTTGCCACGCCTGCGCTCGCGCGCTGCGACCCGCACCGGGCCGCCACGCCGTGGACGACCCTCGCTGAAAACGTCGAACGCAGCGCTGAGTCGCAACTTGCAGTGAGTGGGCGTCTGGTTCTGCAAGACTCGGTTTTTTCAACGGCCGCTGCGTGCGCAAAAGGGCAGTGTTGCAATCACGTCAGGGTACGAGCCGTGCTCGAAGGGCCTGTGGTCGACCTCGAGCTGGCTGGCTTGGGTTGTGCTGGCGACGAATCCCGTCTGTGCTGCAACGTCCAAGCCGAGGGACAACTGGTGGTCGCGAACGGTCGCTTGCGGCGGTCCGAGGTCACCAAAACGTGGCAGCTCGTCGACGCCAACCTTTGTGTGATGGCGGATTGACGCGCGCTCACTCGAGTTTGCGGCGACAAGCCGGGGCGGAAGGGCCCGAGCATTGAATCCCCGGCCGCCTTCTGTAACCCTTTGCGTCATGGCCAAGGGACCCGACGTGCTGACGCCGGAGCAGCGCGCTGCCGAGCTGCTCAAGCCACGGCCGCGCAATTTGCCGATCGCGCCTGTTGCTCCCCCAGCGCGGCGTCGGTTGCCGTTGGCGGAAAGCGTGCGCCCCAAAGACGAGCAGGCTCGGCCCGTGTATGCGGTTTGGGAGGTCACGCTGGCCTGTGATCTGGCCTGTCGCCATTGCGGCTCGCGCGCTGGCCACGCTCGCGGCGACGAGCTCAGCACCGCGGAGTGCCTGGACCTCGTGCGGCAGATGGCCGAGCTGGGCGTGATGGAGGTGACGTTGATCGGCGGCGAGGCCTACCTGCGCGACGATTGGACGCAGATCATCCGTGAGATTCGGCGGCTCGGCATGTCGGCGACCATGACCAGCGGCGGTCGCGGCATCACGCCCGAGAAAGCGCGCGAGGCAAAAGAAGCCGGGCTCGAGAGCATGAGCATCTCGATCGATGGCAACGAAGCGACGCACGACCGTTTGCGCGGCGTGAAGGGCTCGTATCAGTCGGCGTTTCAAGCCATGGACTTGATGCGCGCCGCGGGCGTGAAGGTGTCGACGAACACGCAGATCAACCGCCTGACTTTGCCCGAGCTGCCCGAGTTGCTCGAAGCCTTGGCTGCGCACGGTGGGCACAGCTGGCAGCTGCAGCTCACCGTGCCGATGGGGCGCGCGGCTGACGAGCCCGAGGTGCTGTTTCAACCGTACGAAATGCTGGAGCTATTCCCGCTGCTGGGGCAGCTGAAGAAGCGCGCCGACGAGCTCAAGGTGCGCATCTGGCCGGGCAACAACATCGGCTACTTTGGCCCGTACGAGTCGGTGCTGAAGGGCACCATGCCGCGCGGCCACATGGCGTCGTGCGGCGCGGGGCGGTCCACGCTGGGTATCGAGGCCGACGGCGCCATCAAGGGCTGTCCGTCGCTGCCGACGGAAGCGTGGACGGGCGGCAACATCCGCGACAACTCGCTGCGAGACATTTGGGAGCGCTCGGCGCCGCTGCGCTACACGCGCGACCGCACGGTCGACGACCTGTGGGGCTACTGCCGCACCTGCTACTACGCCGACGAGTGCCGCGCTGGCTGCACTTGGACGAGCTTCGTCTTCTTCGGCCGTGCCGGTAACAATCCTTACTGCCACCACCGCGCCTTGGAAATGCAGCGAAAAGGCGTGCGCGAGGTCGTAACCCGCGTGGAAATGGCTCCCGGGGCGCCTTTCGACCATGGTAAGTTCGAGATCCGGGAGGAAGCGTTATGAGCCAGTTGACCCCGTGCCCCGAGTGCCAACGCCACGTTCGAAAGACCGAGGCGCGCTGCCCCTTCTGTGACTCGGCGCTGTCCTTGGCTGGAGTGCCCTCGCCGGCGTTGCCGCGTCGGCGCATGAGCCGCGCTGCGACGTTTGCGTTTGGCGCCAGCGTCGTCGGCGCTACGGCGCTGGTCGCGTGCAGCGACGATGATCCGGGAGGCAACGTCGCCGTGTACGGCGCACCACCGGCCGCAGGCGCTGGCGGTGAGGACTCGAGTTTCGGTGGCTCGGCACAGCCGGTTTACGGAGCTCCGGCCGCAGGCTCTCCCAACCTTGGAGGCAGCTCGGGTAATCCGCCCGCAGGCGGCGCAGGTGGAGAGGGCGGCGCCAGCGGCGGAGCGGGCGGCAAAGGCAGTGACGACGCAGGCGGTGAGGGCGGCGGCATTTTCGCGGTCTACGGCGCGCCCGGCGGCTTCGGCGGCAGTGACTGAATCGAATAGCGAGCGACCACCATGACCCAACTCATTCCTTGTCCTGGTTGCAACCGTCACGTCCGGCAGGCTGAGACCAGCTGCCCGTTTTGCTCCACCGCGCTTTCGCTCGAGCACATCGCGCCGGCGGCGTTGCCCCGCACGCGGCTGGGTCGCGCGGCGACGTTCGCGTTCGGCGCCACGCTGGTCGGCGCCACCTCGCTCTTGGCGTGCGGCGGTGAATCAGAAGAGAAGAAGCCTGGCGGCGGCGGCAGCAGCTCCGGCGGAACCTCCAGCGCGGGCACTTCGTCCGGCGGCTCGAACAGCAACGCCGGCGATCAGAATTTTGGCGGCACTGGCGTGGTGGGCCCCGTGTACGGCGCTCCCGCTGCCGGTAGCAATGCCATCTATGGCGGCCCCCCGATTGGCGGCACAGGCAACGAAGCTGGCACTGGGAGCAGCGCCGGCAATACGAGCGGCGGCACCAGCGTCGGCGGCTCGGGTGGTCCGGCGCCCGCGTACGGCGCGCCTGCTGCTGGCTTCTCCGGCGTTCCGCTGTACGGCGCCGCGCCCGCCGATTGAGCGACTGCGCCGCCCGGGTGTGAGCCAAGGTAGGAGCTTTCCGCGCCTTTCGTAGCTGTACGCGGCCGCGCATGAGCCGTTTGTGGTGCCCATCGCACTTGATCTTGCGATGCTGATCTCGATGCGCACGCGTCCGCTCTTGCTGTGCTGTGCACTGTTGGTTGCCTGCAGCACCGACGATGACCCGAGCGATACCGAAGGCGGCGCTGGTAGCAGCGCGCAGGGCGGCAGCAACAACGGCCAAGCCGGAACGAACGGCAGCCAAGCCGGCACTGCGACCTCGACCGGCGGCAAAGCTTCGTCTGGCGGCAGCGGCGCCGGCAAGGCTGGCGCGAGCAGCGCTGGTGGCGCGTCGAGCAGCGCCGGCACGTCGAGCACGAGCGCCGGCAGCGGCACGGGTGGCGCCGCCAACGCCGGTGACATGTACGGCGACGCGCGCATTCGCTGTGTCGATCGCACCAACGCGCTGCGCGCCACCAAGGGCCTCGGCCCCATTCCGCGCTTGGCCTCGGCCGAGCCGTGCGTGGACGGGCAAGCCAAGAGCGACTCCGAATCCGGCAAAGCGCACGGCGCTTTCGACGCCTGCCTCGACCAAGTGAAGGGCTGGAAAGGCGTCGCCCAAAACGAGTGCCCCAACTACGGCAGCGTCGAAGACACGCTGACCAAGTGCCTCGACGCCATGTGGGCCGAAGGCCCTGGCGGCGGCCACTACGACAACATGACTGGCAACTCGACCAAGACCGCGTGCGGCTTCTACACCACGCCATCAGGCAAGGTGTGGATGATTCAAGACTTCTGGACGGAGTAGGCCGCTTGCCTTTGGCGTCGTCTCAGCGGTTGACCACGCCCGCCGATCCTGGCTTCTGACTTCGTTTTCGCTCCGGTCCGGTGCTCACGTACTCAAGTACGCTCCGCTCCGGTCCTCGCGAAAGCCTCGTCAGAAGTCAGGCTTGGCTGGCGGGCAGTTGGGGATCAGACGCGGATGAGCGACCAGGTGCCGTTACTCGATCCAGCGCGCGATCACGCACGTGATGTTGTCGGGCCCGCCGTTCTCGTTGGCGTTCTCGATCAAGCGGTGCGAGGCCGTCGGCAGGTCCGGCGCGTTGAGCACGATCTCGAGCATCTTCTCGTCGGTGACGGGGCCGCACAGGCCGTCCGAGCACAAGACCATGGCGTCGCCGGCGCGGGGCGCTTCGAAGCGCGTGTCCACCTTGACGGTGTCCTTCATGCCCAGCGCGCGCACGATCACGTTCTTGTGGGGGAAGTTGGCGATCTCTTCCTCCGTCAGCTTCTTCATCTTTTTGTAATCGTTCAGCAGCGAGTGATCCTCGGTCAGCTGCTCGATCTGCTCGTTGCGCACGCGGTACACGCGGCTATCGCCGACGTGCGCGATGTACACGCCGTCTTCCACCGCGAACAGCGTGCAGATGGTCGTGCCCATGCCGCGCTGCTTGGAGTTGCGCTGCGCTTGCTCGTAGATGCGCAGGTTGCAGAGCTTGATACCGGTGATGAGCCGGTTCTCTTCGTAGCCCTTGGCGCGGTCCATCTTGTACGGCCAGGTGCGCTCGGGATCGTCCGCCGTTGCGGCGAAGAACTCGTGCAGCGTGTCGACCGCCATCTTGGAGGCGATCTCTCCAGAGGCGTGACCGCCCATGCCGTCGGCCACCACGTAGAGGCCGTACTCCGCCATGATGGCGAAATTGTCCTCGTTGTGAGCGCGCTTACGGCCGACATCCGTCTGGCCGGCAACCTCGATGCGAAGGGGCCGTGACACTCGTGAGGGGGGTACCGGGCAGATGGGCCACCCGGAAGCCCGAAATCCTCCTCGATATCCATGGGTTCTGTCAATCCACCCTGACCGGATTGGCGCAAAAGAATTGCGCCGTCTCGTGCCGCTCGCCTGCCCCTCGCTGCTTTCGCTAGGTTTGGCCCGGGTCGGCCCGTGAACCAGCCTGCCGGGCGGCGGCCCGGGCCACGGGGCGGCCGACGCGTTTCTGTCCGGGGGGGGGACAGCGCCGAGGGGTGATTGGCGTCAGCGCGCCGGGACGCAGCAGACAGCACGCAGCTGACGCGCCGTTCGTCACTCCGGCGTTCGGCGGTCGACGCTGAACGTAGTTTGTTGGTCTGAGCAGAACGACATTGCGCTTGGAGATCGCGCTCGGCTGCGCGTTGCCGCCTCTTCGGAGGCGTGCGAAACACGTGAGTGTATTGGGAACGTTGGGTGTTCGCTCCGCAGGCCTGCGCGCAGCGACAGCAGGCATTTTTGCGCTGCTGTTCGTCGACGGCTGTGGTGCGCGTTCACCCTTGGAGCCAGGACTGGCGCCGAGCGCGGGCGCTGGACCCGTACCTCTGCAACCTGTAGCTCCGCGGGGTGGTTCTGCCGCCGTGGAGCCTACGCCGCTCGAAGAGCCGCCGCAGCGCCCGTGCGAAGCCGTCAGCCTGACCATTGACGAGCTGCGGCCTGCCGTCACGTTGCTCGTCGATCAGTCCGGCAGCATGCGCTCGGGTTACCCCACCCGCGGAAGCAGGCAGACACGCTGGCAGGTGGTGCGCCAAGCCTTGCTCGATCCTATGGCGGGCGTCGTCCAAACTTTGCAGCAAAGCATCCAATTTGCGCTCGTTTTCTACACCAGCCACAACGGCTTCAACGGCGGTAGCTGTCCAATACTCAGCGAAGTGCACGCCGCCACCGGCAACTACGAAGCCATCCGCACGTTGTACGACGCCAGCTACCCCGACGACGACACGCCAACCGGCGCCGCCATCGCTCAAGTCGCCAAGACCATTCAGGTCGCTCGCCGTAAAGGCCCTGAGGTGATCTTGCTCGTCACCGACGGCGATCCAGATACGTGTGAGCAGCCCGATCCGCAAGACGGACAGGCCGAAGCCGTCAACGCGGTCGCGTCGGCGCACGCCGCGGGCATCGAGCTCTACGTGCTGGGCGTGTCGTCCGACATCTCGGGCGACAAGCTGCAGCAGCTGGCCAACGCAGGTCAGGGCAAGCCCGTAGACGCGGTCTTTGGTGTCGACGCCGACGCCGCAGAGCCCTTTCAAGCCAGCGATAGCGTCGCTGGTTTGACCCAGCAGCTACGGGACATTTTGGCGCGCGTTCCGCTGTGCGAGATCGAGCTCGATCGAGAAGTGACGCTCGAAGAGATGACGACAGCCGGTAACGTCGTGCTGGACGGGCGGCCCCTCACCTTCGGTAACCCCGACGGCTTCGCGCTCAAAGACGCGCGGCACCTCGAAATCCGGGGCAAGGCTTGCGAAGCGCTGCGCGCTGCCGGCAAGCAGCTCAGCGTGCGCATCTCGTGCGACTGAGCCGGGAGGCTCAGCGATACGGGTTCGGTAGGCGCGGCTTGCCGGGCTTGGGCGCGACGTAGGGCGGCGCGGTGAGCTGCGGCGCCGGGCGCGGCTTGACGTTGACGTTGCGGTAGCGGCCGAGCCCGTACAGCAGCAGCTCCACGGAATCGCCTGCGGTGCGGCTGCGCACGGCTTCGTTCAGCTCGTTCGTGGTGGCAACGGGCGTGCCGTCTACGGCCACGATCAGATCGGCCTGCGACGCATCTTTGCCGGGCCGCAAGCCAGCGCTCGCGGCGGGGCTGTTCGGCACGACGGAAATCACGCGTACGCCGCGCACGCCGCTCGTTTCGTCGCTGGCAGCTTCGACCCCGAGCCACGCCGCTTCGGCCGGCACGCGCTGCAGAAATTGCTTCAGCGCGCTGACAGGCGCGCCATACGGCGCTGGCACGCAGGCTGCGTCGCTCTTCGGCGGACAAGCGCGCGCTACCAGCGCCACCACCTCGCCCTCGGTGTTGACGACCGGGCCGCCCACGAACGCCGACTTTTGCCCGAGCTCGTAGGCTCCGACCAGCGCCGCCGCGTCGCCGCCCAGC
>DATAKF010000415.1:0-4021 GCA_036261775.1 Polyangiaceae bacterium
CGGCGAAGTCGACGTTTGACAGCCGTTGTCGTGGTCGTGACCACCGCCGCTCTGGTAACGGCGTTGGTGTTCTTCGCGTCGTCTCGCTACCGACTGATCGCTGCCGCGCACCTCGCGGTGCTCGTTGCTCCAGCTGTCGACGAGCTCCGCAGCAAGCGTTGGCAGGGGTCCAAGCCGGTTCGGTTCCGTGTCGCGGCTGCGCTCGGCGTCCTCATGGTGTCGCTCGCTTCTCTCGGGGATGCCGGACGCATGCAGGCGGCCGGTGAGTTTTACAACCTTGGGGGTGAGCTCTACGCGCGCCGGCAGGTCCAGGAAGCCATTCGCTACTACCAAACGGCGCTCGCGGTTCGCCCTCGCTTCTTCGATCTGCGCTTCAATCTTGCCCACGCCTACGCTGTCGATGGTGACTATGCTGCAGCGGCGGAGCAAATGCGTGCGGCAGCAGCTCTCGATCCAGGCGCTGCCGATGCCGCCCGCTACGCGGACGAATACGCCCGCAAGGCGCGCCGCGACCCACGGGACCAATCTCGGCACGCGCCGATATGCGAGCTCTGACCCTTCCGCGAAGCGGTGCTACCGCCTACGGTGCGCCCTCGCGCAGGGCTGGAGGGAGGTAGGTCATGGGCACGCGCAAGATAGCGCCGCATTTGGCGTCGCAGCAGGTGGGGTTACAGGCCCTATCGACAGCAGAGTCGACGCAACAGTAGGTCTCCTGGGTGAAGTAGTAGTGGACGCCGTCGCTGGCAATGCCACCGGCGACGCCGATGCCGTTGATGTATTTGAAGTAGGCGTTGCGGTCGACGGAGTACGCGAAGACGTGGCCGGTGTTGTTCTCGAAGCTCGGAGCGACGGATAGGCGCCGGTCCGAATCGAAAACGGCGTCAGGAAAGCGGTTGCCGGGGCCATTCGGAAGCAACGATTCCGCTTCGGTGGCGGGACCCACCTCATCGAGCGGGCGGGAGCGCCAGATGCCTCCCAAGTTGGAAAAGACTCTGGGGGCACCAAACCAGTAGGCTCGGTTGTCATGAACGAAGAGGGCGTGCACCCAGTCAGGATGGGTGGCCACTGGTTCGAGACCCTCGTCCCAACTACGCACGATGAAAAGTGTCTGGCCACTGCCGCACAGGAGCCGATCTCCGACTATCGCTAGCGACGTTGGTCGCGGCTCCGGCACGGTGCGGCTGACTAGCTCTTGCGCAAGGGTGACCTTGTCGATGCGGGTGATGGCGGGGCAGCCTGGCATGGCGACGTACACGTAGCGATCGTCGATTTGAAAGTCGCCGTCGGTGTGGTCCCAGAGCAGAGTCACGTCTTCTTGCGGGCCGCCAGTGTGCGGGCGTCGTGACAACTTGGTGCGGTTGACCCAGTAGACGTGCGTGGCGTCTCCTCGGATGCGCGGCTGGTCATACAGGTCCCAGGTGCCGAATTTCTCAACCGGGCCGTTGCCGCTCTTGGGTCCGCGCATGAGCTTGGTGGATTGTTCCCAGTAGACGTAGTCGGTGCCGGCGTAGATAGCGGCTCCGACGGTGCCGACGGGTCCGAGGCCGAGGTCGTAGAGCACCTCGATAGGAGCGTCTTCGGTTGGGGCCTTGGGAGTGAAACGAGTGGGCGACAGGCGCGCGAGGGTTTGGGCGTTGGGCGGCGGTGTGCCCACGTAGTGCGGTAGCTCGACCGGCGCTCCGCTTGCCGTCGTCGTAGGGCTGCCTCCACCTCCGCCCGACCCAGACGCGCTCGAGGTGCAGGCCGACCCAAGACACAGCACCGCCACGGTCGCGCATTGGCTAGCCGTCGTCGTGTTTCGTTTCGTTCCCATGCTGCCAGGTCACGGCGCGCCCTCGCGCAGCGCTGGAGGGAGGTAGGTCATGGGCACACGCAAGATGGCGCCGCATTTGGCATCGCAGCAGGTGGGGTTACAGGCTCGGTCGGCAGCGGCGTCGACGCAGCAGTAGGCCTCTTGAGTAAAGTAGTAGTGGAGGCCGTCGCTGGCGATGCCACCGGCGACGCCGATGCCGTTGATGTATTTGAAGTAGGCGTTGCGGTCGACCGAGTAGGCGAAGACGTGGCCGGTGTTGTTCTCGGGGCTGGGGGCGACGGAGAGGCGCTGTCTGGGATCGAAGACGGCGTCTGGGAAGGTCTGGCCTGGGCCGTTCTTCAGCAGTGACTCGGCTTCTGTTGCCGGGCCTTCGAGATCGAGCGGTCGTGATCGCCACACTCCGCCCAACTCACTGTTGCGTCCCATACCGTACCAATAGGCACGATTGTCGTAGATAAAGAGGGACTTGACCCAGCTAGGGTGAGTAGATACGGGCTCAATACCTTTCTCCCAGCTGCGCACGACGAACAGATTTTGTCCGCTACCGCAGACAATTTGGCTTCCGACCAAGGCGAGTGACGTGGTGCGCGGCTCCGGCACGGTGCGACTGATGAGCTCTTGCGAGAGCGTGACCTTGTCGATGCGGGTGATGGCGGGGCAGCCAGGCATGGCGACGTACACGTAGCGTTCGTCGACTTGAAAGTCGCCGTCGGTGTGGTCCCAGAGCAGGGTGACGTCTTCTTGCGGCCCGCCGGCGTGGGGGCGTCGTGACAACTTGGTGCGATTGAGCCAATAGACGTGTGTGGCGTCTCCCCGGATGCGATCTTCCGCGTAGAGGTCCCAGGTGCCGAATTTCTCGACCGGACCATGGCCGTCTTTGGGTCCGCGCATGAGCTTGGTGGATTGCTCCCAGTAGACGTAGTCGGCGCCAGCGTAGATGGCGGCTCCGACGGTGCCGACAGGGCCGAGACCGAGGTCGTAGAGCACCTCGAGCGGAGCGTCTTCGGTGGGCGCCTTGGGAGTGAAACGAGTGGGCGACAGGCGCGCGAGGGTTTGGGCGTTGGGCGGCGGCGTACCCACGTAGTGCGGTAGCTCGACCGGCGCGCCGCTTGCCGTCGTCGCTGTGCCGCCTGCGCCTCCACCCCCGCCTGACCCAGGAGCGCTCGTCGCAGGCGCGTTGGAGTTGCAGGCCGATGCCATCGACAAAAGTACTAGCGCTGAGCACCATCCAGGCGGGACCACCTAACAACCATATGCCCGTGGGGCGTGACTCGCCAGCTTCGGTGAGGTCCCGCAAACGAAACGCTTGTGCAGGCGGCGGGAGTGAAGTAGTAGACGCGCTTGCCGGGCGGGTTTTCTCCTGTCTGGGGTGGAACTGGTCCCATGGCAGCTTGGGTGGCTGGGAGGAGACGAGCATGAAGACGCGCTGGAGTGTATTGCTCACCGGGGTAACGCTGAGTGGAGCGTTTCTGGCAACGCAGGCACGCGCGGGGGACGGGAGCATCCAGTTCGATCCGCCTGACGATCAAGGCATCGTCCGCAAGGCGAGCCTCTCGACCAAGGTCTACGTCGCGCTCCCGCGCACTCAAGCGCAGATGGACGCGTTCATTGCGCAGGCCAAGCTCGCGAGCCAGATGCTATGTGACGCCAGCGACGGCACCTTCCGCATCGGCAACGTCGAGGTTATTAGCAATCCCATCGATCGCAAGCGCGCCGACGTCTGGTGGATCCCCGGCCCGGGTCGCGCCTACGCGAGCGGTGCCTTTGGGCTTGGCGGAGTTTCGCCCGCGGCCACGAAGGAGCAGCTCGAAGCCTGCTATCAAGCGCGGCGTTTAGGAAATGCCTGCAGCGCAACTCCCCTCGTCGCGCAGTGCGACAGGCCGGAGCAGGTCGCCGTGGGCAATCGGCTCGGCCATTTGTTGATGTTTGGAGACAACGGTCTGCGGGGTGACGTGCTGGCGCACGAATTCGGCCACCTGGCGTTCGGCTTGGCCGATCTGTACCCCGACCCCTTCGCCGGCGATCCGCGCGGCGGGGTCCACTATTACAACGGCGCGGGGCTCGACGGCTTGAGCTTGGTGCCCGATACGTACTCGGGCTCGAACAGCGGCCTCAGCTTCTTTCGCCCGGTCGCCTACGACGCGAGCGTGCAAGCGTGGCCGACGCCGTTCAAAGACATCCTGTTCAAGAGTCCACCGCCGACCACCC
>DATAKF010000420.1:0-12390 GCA_036261775.1 Polyangiaceae bacterium
GACGTGCCGGGACATTTTTTCGAGGGCCGGCGGACGCATCTGGCAACGGCTGGCAACGGCCGTCGACGAACTAGCGAAACTCCCGCAGAAAACGTGCCCCAGGGTATCTGGAAATCATGTGTACGGGTAACCGTACCGAGGGTTCGAATCCCTCCCTCTCCGCAACTGTTTCGTAACTGTTCTCGCTACTTCAACAAGACCCACTCAGGGCACTGCCCACCGGCTGCCCAAAGTTGAGCAATCCGATCGCTTCCGTCAACGCGCTCGGCGCCAGGTGCATGTACCTGAGCGTCATCGTGAGCGTGCTGTGGCCGACCAGCTCCTGAATCGCCTTCGGCGCCGCGCCCCTCATGGCGAGGTGCGAACAAAACGTGTGCCTCAGCACATGCGAGCCGATGCTTCGCAGCCCAGCGCGTTTGCAACCGAAGCGAAGCGCCGCCTCGACCGCCGACTGCGTGAGCGGCTTGCCGTCCCGATGGCAGAGCACGAGCTCTGACTTCAGGTGCTTGATGGCCTTGAGCGCCGCGCGCAGCCGGCCAGTCAGCGGAACCTTCCGTTCCTTGCCGCTCTTGGGGGTCCCGATCAGACCTTTCCAAGAGGAGCGCCTCACGGTCAGCAGCCCAGCGACGAGATCCACGTCGCCCCATTCGAGCGCGATGGTCTCGCCCTGCCGCAGCCCCGCTTCGGCGCCCAACAGGACGAGCGCCAATCGCTCCGGATCGTCTTTCATGGCCTCGACGAGCCGTGAAAGCTCCTCGAAGGTCAGAAAGTCGAACCGTTGCTGCGGAACCCTGAGCAGCTTCACCCGCGGCACGATCTCGAGCAGCTCGATCTCGTGCGCGTAGCGCAGCATCTTGCCCAGGCAGGCCAATATGTTGTTCACCCGCTTGCGACTGAGCCCCTTGGCGAGGAGATCCGCCTTCAGGATTTCGATCCCGTGCATCTTGATCGCATCGAGCCGCATCTCGCCGAACACCGGAAGCAAGTGATGCTTCAGGATGCTCGCCTTCATCGAACGCTCGGACGGTTTGTTGTTCGCGAGCACGTACGTTTTCTTGAACTCGTCCGCGTAGGCCGCGAACGTCGGCACCTCCTTGGTTGTGTGCGTCGGCGCCAAAAGCGCGGTCCGTAGCTGATGCTCGAACTCGTCGGCACCCGCCTTGGACTGCACCGGCGAGCGCTTGCGCACTCGCTCCACGTTGCCGTCGGCATGTTGAAATCGAAAATCCGCGTACCATGTTCCGTCGATCTTACGTGCCGCCACCCGGGCCTCCGGACTGCGACACGCGACCTTGCTCGACGTAAGCTAGCAGCTCCGCGCGGATGAAGTAGAGCCGCCGACCAAGCCGCGTCGCGCCGGGCAAGGTGCCGCGCTCGGCCTTCGCGTAAACCGCCGAGATCGTTGTCTTGAGCCACGCGGCAACCTCCGCTGGCGTCAGAAGTGCGGGCAGCGTTGGCGGCACTAGGGTCGGATGGTGGTTAGGCTCGTTGGGACGGCGTGCAACATGCAACGGACTTCGCATCTTCGCCTCGAAAAGCGAGGCGCGCTCCTGCATTCGGCTGAAGCTGAAAAGGGCAGCCCTGCCACCGCCCCACCGAAGGCGAGTCGCGCGACTCGTCTGGCACCGTAAACGACGCGCTGCCAACTTCCCAAGAAACGCCCCGCTTTATTGTTAGTCGTAGCCGGCTAATCAGGGAAAATCGGCTGCGAGATTTTCGAAAGCCCAGACAATACTTTGCTCGGCGCAACCCGACGACGCGAACGCGCGCTTCTGCCGACGTCGCATCACTTGCCGCTTCGCGGCTCAACTCAGCTAGAAGCAGGCGTCGCACGTACGCGATGCGATACAGGTCATGCAGGACGACGGCTGCCGCTGAGCCGGATCGGGTTCGGCGGGTCGCGATCCATTGCCGAAGACCTTCGCGGTCGGGCCAATGGTGAGCAGGCGCGCCGGCGACACGCCGTGCGCCCCCAAGAGGTCGTGCACGTTTTTGGCCCGTTGGTCGGCGAGACCCGGCGGCTCGCCTACCGCGATAGCGCCCACGATGGCAACGCACTCGATGCAGGGTTGGCGATCACGGTCGCGAGAGTGGCTCGAGCGGCAGTCGCCGGTAATGCGGCAGCCTGACGTTCGGTGACCGGCTATTCTCTCGACTACAGGGGACCAAGAGGGCGCCTCACCGGCTCAGTGCCGGCGAGAGCGCCAATGTCGGGCTTGTTGGTGGCCGGGCACAACGCGAGCAACTATCACTGAAGACTCGGGGTGAAGCGCAGTTGTCGCCGAAAGCTCGAGAGAATGCATCGTGCGTCGCTGTTGCTGTCGCTGACCAGGTCATCCCAAGCGCAAACGTCATTCATCCGCGCACCAAGATCATTCGTGGCCCACGCGACCACGAAGCGGAGCTGCTCCATCCAATCGGATGCAGGGACACTTCATGGTATAGGGTTGCGCGCTGACTCGCCGATAAGTAGAGCAGGGGACCTGCCGTCGTCGTGAACAAACACACCGAGAGGTCGAGATGATCGAAGTCCGTCAACCGTTTGGAGCACGAGTCCGCCACCTACTCGCTGCCGCAGCTCGAAAAGCGGCGCTTCTCCAACGTCTCGCGGCTTCCGATGAGCCTGCGCATCCTGCTCGCGTCGCTCAAGAAGGCCGCCGGAAAGTCCACTTCGACGCGAAACCAAACGCATTCAGTCCGGGAAGAGCTCTCTGAGAAAGGCACGCCAGTCATGACCACCGAGACCGACGACATCACCTTCGATTTGCTTACCCTGGATTCGGAGCTGCGAAAGCATGACGCTTACCTGCGCGAGGGTCACACAGCGCGCACTCTAGTCCGCAAGGCCGATCTTCGGGTGGTCCTCGTCGTCATGCAGGCGGGCGCTCGCATGGCGGAGCACGGCGCCGATGAGACCGCCTCCGTGCACGCGCTCAGGGGACACGTGCGGCTACGCCTTGCAGAGAAGGTCGTGGAGTTGGCCGCAGGTCGACTGCTCGTGATCGAGCGGGGGCTGAGACATGACGTCGAGGCGGTCGCCGAAAGCGCGTTCCTGCTGACGCTCGGCTGGCGGGGGTAGGTCATTACGCAGGGCGAGGTGAAGAGCGGCCGAGCTCTATTTTTTGAAGTCACGAATTATTTTAACGAGCGCCGAGAGCACTTCATCCTTGCCCTTCAGATCTGGATTGGGCGGCATGGCGGGGCTCTTACCCACGGCGGGTCCACCTTCGAGGATGATCTTCTTGATTTGATCGTCAGTCGCGCTTGCTTGCCACTCAGGATCTGCGAATGCCCGCGGTTTGGGCACGATCGCGGCCGCGCCCGGACCGTCGCCAGCGCCGTGGTCGCCGTGGCACACGACGCATTTGGTCCTAAATAGCGATTTGGCGTCAGCAGCGGGATCAGCAGGCGGGCTCGGTGGGACTACGCCTGCCGTCGGCGTGGCCGTCGCGGTCGGGGTGGCCTGTTGCGATTCGGTCTTGGAACAACCGCCCATCGCCAACGCAATCACCAACGCGGCCGCAGCTACTTCGAAGCGCTCCATCGTGCTCTCTCCTTTTGATTTCGGCCGCGCTGCGGGTACGGCAGATGCGCGGGCCAACGTTCTCATAGACTCCCGCGCTTCTCGAATCAACTTCCGTGCAGCATCTGAGGCCAAGTCGCAAAATGCGACACGCTCGCGCGCAAATCTGCGCGGAGCGCGCGCAAATCTGCGCGGAGATTGAGAGAAGGACAGAGCGTCTCGACCATTTGCTCTTTACGCGCGAGCGCAGACGCGCAATGTTTGAGGTCGAACTAACGCGCGAGCTTCGCGAGCAGTTGCTCAGGGGCCGATGAGAGGGAAAGTCATGGAAGACGCTCCGTACAGCAGTGCGTTTCGCATCGCCAGCCACGTCATCTTGTTGCTCATGGCAGCGGCCATCGTCTATTCGGCAACGATGGCGATCATCCATTGGACCGGAATTGGCGTCTAACGGACGAGCATCATGAACAAGCGCCAAAGCAGGATATTTGCCATCGCGTGCACCGCCATCGCGAGCGCGTTGTTTTTGGGTCTGACGATCGACAGTCACGCCCAGTTCGGCAAGCTGACGAATGCGCAAAGCATCACGGCCGAGGTCGACCTTGGCAACAAGGTCTGGCACGACAACAACTGCATCAATTGCCACACGCTCTTTGGTGAGGGCGCTTACTACGCTCCTGATTTGACCAAGATCACGAAGCTGCGTGGTGAAGCGTATTTGAAGGCGTACCTTCGCGATCCGTCGAAGTTCTACGACGAGCAGAAGCATCGACGGCTGATGCCCCGACAAGATTTGAGCGAAGCCGACATCAGTGGTTTGATCGCGTTTTTGGACTGGGTCAGCAACGTGGACAACCAGGGCTGGCCGCCGCGACCGCTGCTCGTGAGCGGCGCAACTTTGCCCGGTTCGACCTTGGCCAACGCGCAGCAGGCCGGACAGGACAACACACCCTTGCCGCCCGGGGCGCGCCCCACTACACCGGCGGACGACCCGATAGCGGTGGGCGAGAACGTGTTCCGTTCCGCAAGTCCGGCGTGTGTCGCCTGCCACTCCGTCTCACCTGGAGTGAACTTGGCGGGCCCCTCACTGGCAGGCGTCAGTGCGCGCACGGAAGCATTGCTCGCGTCGCCCGCCTATACTGGCCACGCCAAGGACGTCGCAGGGTACCTGCGCGAATCGATCCTCACGCCGAGCGCGCACCGCGTGCCCGGCGACATGTACTCGGCAAACGGCGTCTCCTTCATGCCGAGCACGTACGGCAAGGAGCTGAAGCCCGAACAGGTCGACGCGCTCGTTGCCTACCTTTCGTCGTTGAAATGAGCGCTTTTGCTCGCCTTTGGCGCGTCGTTCATCGCGCGCCTTCCGTAGTTTCTTTCGCACTCTGACGGAGCCCCATGCGTTACAAGTCGCAATCAGTCGCATATTGGTACTTCGCCGTAGCAATGGCGCTATTCGGCCTTCAACTCGTGTTCGGCTTGCTCTCGGCGGCAAAGTACCTCGGCCCCGATCCGCTGATCAACGTGCTGCCATTCGACGTCACCAAGGTGATGCACACGAATCTGCTCGTCGTTTGGGTGCTGACCGGCTTCATGGGCGGAACCTATTGGCTCGTCCCCGAGGAGTCGCGCGCCGAGCTGCACAGCGTCAAGCTCGCGTACGTTCAGCTGCTGCTGTGGTCACTGATGGGCGTCGCCACCATCATCGGCTACTTTTTCCGCTACGGAACCGGCAACAAACTACTGGAGCAGCCGCTGCCTTCAAAGCTGGTGATTGTGATCGTGATGCTGATGTTTCTCTACAACATCGGCATGACCATTCGGCGGGCAGGTCGCCTGACCACCACCGAGGGTGTGCTGATAGGCGGGCTCGCGTTGGCGGCCATCCTCTACGTACCGGCGCTGCTGCACTACCAGAACTACACGGTAGCCATTTTCTATCGTTGGTGGACCATCCATCTCTGGGTGGAAGGCGTATGGGAGATGATCCAGGGCGGCCTGATGGCATACCTGCTCATTCGTCTTTCCGGCGCCGACCGCGAGGTGATGGAGAAGTGGCTCTACATCATCGTCGGCTTGGTATTTTTGGCCGGAATTTTAGGCACGGCCCACCACTATTATTGGATTGGCGTGCCCAGCTATTGGCTGCCAATTGGTGGAATGTTCAGTGCGTTGGAACCGCTCGCTCTAGTCGGAATGGCCATCTACGCCTATTCGGCGATTCGGCGCTCTGGCCTGGCGCACCCAAACGGGCTGGCGTTACACTGGACGGTCGGCAGCGCCGTGTTCACCATGTTCGGCGCGGGCCTGCTCGGGGTTGCCCATACCCTGCCGAGCGTGAACAAGTGGACGCATGGCACGCTCATCACCGCCATGCATGGTCACGCCGCGTTCTACGGCGCCTACGTCATGATCGTGCTCGCGATGATTTCCTACGCCCTGCCCGCAATGTGTCCCGAAAGGAGCGAGAAGGGCACGGCGCTCGGGTACTGGGCGTTCTGGCTGCAGGTCGGGGGTATGTTCGGTATGACCTTGGCGTTTGCCACCGCGGGAATTGGCCAGGTCTATCTCGAGCGCATCATGGGCATGGGCTACCTCGACGCGCAGCTCAAGATTCAAATTCACTTCGTGATGTTGACGGCTACGGCATCGCTCTTCACGATTGGCGTCGGCTTGTTCATCTACGATTTTTTCCGCTACGCCCCCAAGTTCGCGGTTCGAACCGATGCTCAACCCGACCTCCCTCTTGGCGTCGCTGCCAACAACTGAGTTGACCGCCTCGCTCGCCCCTCCTGCCCCGCTCGAAGCCGCGGAACGAGCCTTCCAGGCTCCGTACTACGTGGCATGTGGCATGGAGGTCGCGGTCTTCGAGCGGTGTCACGCGCAGAACCTGGCCGTGATGTTGAAGGGCCCCACCGGGTGCGGCAAGACGCGATTCGTCGAGTACATGGCTTGGCGCCTGGCCCGTCCGCTGATCACGATTTCCTGTCACGATGACCTGACCGCCAGCGATCTGATTGGCCGTTTCTTGATCCGACACGACGGAACCGTTTGGCAGGATGGGCCGCTGACCCGCGCTGCGCGCGAGGGAGCGATTTGTTACTTGGATGAAGTCGTCGAAGCGCGTCAAGACACGGTCGTCGTGCTGCACGCGCTCAGCGACTACCGGCGCGCTCTCACGATCGACAAGACCGGAGAGACGGTGCATGCCGCCCCCGGTTTCCAGCTCGTAGTCTCCTACAACCCGGGCTACCAGCGCATGCTCAAGGACCTGAAACCCAGCACGCGCCAGCGCTTCGTCGCGCTCGATTTCGCCTTTCCGCCTGTCGAGACCGAGATCTCGATCATCGAACGGGAGGGCGCGGCCCCTCGACCCGTAGCGCACGCGCTCGTCACGTTGGGACGGCGCTTGCGCGAGCTGCAGGACCGAGGCCTGGCTGAGGTCCCGAGCACACGACTGCTCGTCTCCGCGGCGCGGCTGATTGGCGGGGGAGTTCCGGTACGCGAAGCCTGTCACGCCGCGATTGTCGCTCCGCTGTCCGACGATCCGACACTGGTGAGCGCGATGCGCGATCTCGTGGAGGCCACATTCGTGTGAAGGGTGGTCTCCGTTCTCGGAGGTTCAGCGCCGATGGCTGAAGCTGAGGATGTCATCGTGGACGTGGCGCGACACGCTACGAGCTACGCGCACGGGCTCTGGCAGCGCAACGTTGCGCGCGCTGAGGCAGCGGGTCCGTCGTTCGCGGAGCTCGCGCCGCGACTGACGCTCCTGGTTACGGCCGTCACAGGCCGCACCTTGCCACTTCGCGTTTCGCAGGAGCCGCCCTCCCCCACCTTACTGAGCCGCATTTTTCGCCGTTCCGAGGGGCCGCTGTGGACGAGGGCGCTGCCGGCCACAGATGGTGTCAACATTTGGCTGCCAGCGAATCTGGAACCGCTCCCCTCCGAGGCTGCGCTCGGACAGTATCGCGTCATGGCGCTGCAGCAGGCCATGCGGGTTGCGCGCGACAGCGCTCGCTTCTGGCCCGGTCACGGCAATGCTGTGCGGGGCGACCTCTATCTGCTGTTCGAAGCGATCGCGGCTGATTGGGACCTGGTCAGGGCTCTCCCCGGTATGGCGCTTCAACTTCGGCTCCTCCGCGCTCAGTCACTCGCCGAACGTCCTCCCCTTCAGGCGTTCCCCCCGCCGCTGCGTCCACTGGAGGCCCTGCTCCGGCGTGAGTGCGCCGAGATGGAAGGGACAGGCTCCGGCCCAGCCCCCACCACGACGCCATCGCAATCGCTCGGCAGGGCCGACGAGGTCGTGGCGGAGCTCCGCGCAGCGTTCCCCACCGCTAGCTTTGGCACCCACCCGCTCTACAAGAACCGCTGGCTCGGGGAGCTGCGCGCGCCTGCGCTCACATCCCAAGACGCGGAGGGCGCTTCGACGGCTGGGCGCGAGGGGACGAGCACCGTCCGTACCGCCCGCTTGTCGCGACGTCCCCAAGCGCGGCAAGCCGAAGAGAACGAGGACCAAGCGCCGCCCGGCCCTTGGATGGTGCAAACCTCGCCGCCGCAGGAAAAAGCGGAGGATCCGCACGGACTACAACGCCCCACCGATCGCGACGATCTGGCGGCGGCGGACGAGCTCGCCGACGCTCTGTCGGAGCTGCCCGAGGCACGGCTGGTATGGACGGCGAGTCGTCCACGCGAAGTGCTTCTCTCCGATGATCCGCCAGAGCCGCGTGTCACGCGTGCGCTCAGCGCGGCCTCGGGTTCTGGCGCCCTGCTCACGTATCCCGAATGGGACTATCGCATCAACGCGTACCATCCGGAGGCTGCGACCGTCCACGTCGTGCCGTGCGGCGCCGGCGTGGAGTCGTGGGTCGAGCAGACGCTCGAGCGGCACCGCGGGCTGCTCCAGCAGATCAGGCGCCAATTCGAGCTGCTGCGCGCTGGTCGCTCGCGGCTACGCAAGCAGGTGGACGGCGACGAGATTGATCTCGAGGCCTATCTCGAGAGCAGATGTGACTTTCAAGCGGGTTTGCCGCTCGCGCAGGGGCTCTATCAGACCCAGCGCCGCGTTCACCGCGATCTGGCGATCGTGCTTTTAGTAGACGTGAGCGGCTCGACGGACAGCTGGGTCGCGGCCCACCGCCGCATCATCGACGTGGAGCGTGAAGCTTTGTTGCTCGTGTGCGTGGCGCTGGAAGGCCTCATGCAGCCCTACGCCGTGCAGGCGTTCTCCGGCGACGGCCCCGAGCACGTAACGATACGCGACGTAAAAAGCTTCGAAGAGCGGTTCTCGCCGGCAGTGGCCCGACGTATCTCGAGCCTCGAGCCCGAACAGTACACACGAGTCGGAGCGGCTGTGCGTCACGCGACCGCGCTGTTGATGGGCCAGCCAGCGCGTCATCGACTACTGCTCTTGCTGTCGGACGGAAAGCCAAACGACGTCGATCAGTACAGCGCTCGCTACGGTGTCGAAGACTTTCGACAAGCCGTCGTCGAGGCGAAGCTGCAAGGCCTCAGCCCCTTTTGCCTGACCATCGACCGTCAGGCCGCGAGCTACCTACCGCTCGTTTTCGGCACTGGGCACTATGCGTTGCTGACTCGACCTGAGCTGCTACCGCTCGCGCTGCTCGATTGGGTGCGGCGCCTGATCGCTACCTAGCGAGCTCCCACCGACTGCGCGGGGGACCGCCGCCCATCTTCTGGCAGGCTCGCCGAAGGATCTGGGGTCGATGCGTCACCTCGCAGCTCGGCCGCCCATTCTGCCCAGTCATCGCCGAAGAGTTCGATCGGATGCTGTGTGCGCTCGCTGCCGTTGCCGCAGACCATGTCGTGCGCCGGGCAGTAGCGATCGCAGCCCCAACAGACGCGCTCTGGGTGCGCAGGGTACATTGGAAGACGAATCATCGAATCATCTCACATCCGCCCAGCTTTCCTTCATCGGACGAGGACTCTCGTTGCTCACAAGCAGCAAGATCCAAGCCGGGCAAATTCGCCGAAATGTTCGCGCGCACTCGTGCTGGCGGCGCAGCTTCTGCACCGATAGACGCAAAACGTGCGTTGACGCTGGGCGCTGGCGCGGGACTTTCGCGCTACTTCACGCGAGCTTGGCCGACGCTCGGCGGCGACGGCCAAAGCAAGGCGTGGAGCATCGCGACGAATACCGCCGCCCAAGCCGTGAGGGCAACGTAGACGAAGCCCCGTGGGATGACGAGGAGCACGTGAAGCTTGGCCGCTTGCGCCAACCGGATGGTGCACACCGTGTACATGCCCAGTGGGAAAACCATTCCCCAATACTGGGGGTCGTATTTGACGGGAAAGCGCCGAACGGCGTGGCGCCAGATGCCCAAGATGACGAGCAGCGGAATCCACCACGTCGCGGTCACCCAGAAGAAGAGCGTAAACCCGGTGAGAAATGACTCGAGGAGCTCGAGAAGCGGCGAGGCCTGGCGCGCCAACAGAAGCGTCGAACCAGCGAGCGTCGTGATCGCGACCGCCCCCATGTTGATCCAATAGGGCGGAGTTAGTCGGGCCATCGACATCGGCAAAAATGTAAACCGATAGAAGATCAGCGTGATGATCGTGAGATAGAGCATCGCACCGAGCAGGTACATACAGAGCGCGAAGAGCAACGCCGGCGCGGGTGTCTCAAGATGAGGAGCGAGCAGTGAACCCAGAACGGAGACACCCTGCGTCGCGACGATCGCCAGCAGCCACGCTCCGTTGATCCCGGCTTCGAGCGTCGGCTTTTCTTCACGCACGACCACGGCCGTGAAGAAGGTGTACATGACGGTGAGCCAGAGGCCAATGCTGACAAACCACAGCACGCGGGCGGCCGCTACCTCTTGAACGACTACCAGCAGCTGAGCTCCGAGCACGCTGGTTGCCGCGACCAACGTGAAGAAGCCGGGGCCACGCGCGTGATCGCAGAGGTCGATCAGCACGCGCCGGGGGTAGAGGACAGCGCGCGCCAGGAACAGCAGCGTCAAAGTCGTATAGGCCGCGCCGTTGATCCAGAGTAGCGCCTTGGCTTGCCACGTCATGGCCAACAGCTTCAAGGCAATCGAGACGATGCCCGTCGCCATGACCAGCGCAAAATAGCCGGGAAATAGCTGTTCGATACCGCTCGCGAGGCGTCCCGCGAGGCGCTGAGCAGGCCCTCTTCCCATCTAGCTCAGCCGATACAGGTAGCGGAGGAGCCCCAGGTTGAGCCCGAGACAAACCAGGCTCACCAGCGCCGCCGGCCATGTAACGGAAGCGTCGCCGCCGAGGTAAGCGTTGACCGAGGCCGTGAGCAGCCACAACTGCAGCATGACGATCAGCACCACGAACAAGAGCATGGCGTTGATGATGGTCAGGCGCCGCGCGTGGCTCGAACCCCTCCCGTTCATCCCGCGCCGTCCTCGACCCCGGTGGCGTAAACGGTTTCGTCGCGCACTTCCAACAGGACACGAGGCAGCCGCCGCTGTGGCGGGCCGGCGAGGACGTTGCCGGTTTGCAGATCGAACCAGCCGTTGTGACAAGGGCAATGCAGCTTGCCCTGCTCTACCACCGGCACCACCGGGCACTGCAAATGCGTACACTGTTGGTCGTAGGCCACGAACGCGCGCGGGCCCATCCTCACCAAGAGGCGAGGTGTACTGCCTTCTGGATAGTTGAAGGTCTTTGCTTGGCCCACCGCGAGCTCATCAACGGAAGCGACCGCCGCGGGTTGGGCTTGCGACCGACGTCGCCTGAAGATGGACTCATAAACGAGCCAAAGCTGCCCGGCCGCAAAGGCAGCGCTGGTCAACACGACATATTTGACCAAGTCTCGACGAGAAACGTAGTCATCCTCGCTCCAATCGATGGGAAAATCGCGCCGCCACCGCGGCTGCGCTTCGGGCGCGGCGCGGTCGGGCGGTACCGAACGAGGCGCAATTGGCGCGTGACGGTCAGTCGTGGGCTCGCTCATCCTTGGGCCTCGCTCTCGAACACGTCGTCCAAGACATCATGCCCGATCGTCGGCTCGTACATGGCCGCCGTGACGTCGATGTGGTGCAGCGGTGCATCGGCGGGAACCATGACATTTACCTTCGTTCGAATAGTTTGCATGCCGAACTGAAAGGTATTCACCGGCTTGGCGCGAGGGCGCAACTTGGCCATTTCTTCGCGCGTGCCAAAGGCCAGCGCTTGACTCGGACACACCGATGCGCACATGGGCTTGAGCCCCACCGAGGTGCGGTCGTAGCACATGTCGCACTTCATCATGAGGTTCATGCGCGTGTTCATCTTGGGCACGCCGAATGGGCAAGCCAACACGCAGTTGTTGCAGGCGATACAGCGCGGCTTTCTGGCCGTTTGAACGACGCCGTCTTCGGTGCGCTTGATCGCGTCGGCGGGGCAGACCTCCGCGCAGGTAGGCGAGTCGCAGTGCATGCAGATTACGGGCAGCGTCTGCGTCGAGCGCGAGCGGTCCAGGTAGTCGAGCTGAATCATGGACTGCCCCTTGTGGGTGTCGCATTCAGCGCAAGCCTGGACGCAAGACTGACAGCCGATGCAGCGGCCCGGATCGACGAAGAATTCGAAAATCTCGGGAACAGTCATTTGCCGTGCATGCTCCTTTACTGTTGAGACTCCAGCACGGCCGCGTAGTCCGGCTGAACGTCGGCCTTCTGGACTCGAACGGCGCACACCTTGTACTCGGGGATTTTGGAGATGGCGTCTTGCGCTGAGATGGTGAGCTGATTGGCACTTTTACGACCGCCCCAATGATAGGGAATGAAGACGGTGTCGGGTCGAATGGTCGTGACCACGGACGCCCGCAACGTGCAGCTACCGCGACGACTTTCGACCGTCGTCCAGTCTCCTTCGGCGATTTCGAGCCGGGCGGCGAGCTT
>DATAKF010000428.1:0-4570 GCA_036261775.1 Polyangiaceae bacterium
ATCAGCAGTGCTAGTTCCTCCGGATCGCGAAGGCGCCGAACGGCACACGCGCTCGACCAGATCCGGCTTGCATCTCTGGAGGTCAGGTCCTCGAGAAGGCTCATGGAACCCTGACTTTACCAGGCTCCGAGCCCCTCCGAACGCGGTCGGTCAGTGACATCCTTCGAAGGTCACGGACCCCGCAAGCTCTGCGCACTGCAGGCGCACATTGCCATCCTGAGTCCAGACGTCGTTGATGTTGGTGTTACCGCGGCGCACGTTGACCACCAGGCCCGGACACGTCTCGGACGAGATGACGTGGTTGGGCGCGCCGGGCAAAGCGACGACGACCAGGCTGCCGCGCACCGGATCCTTCACGAGGCGCACGACGCGCCCGGGCGCTTTCGACGACTTCAGGATGACTCCGCCGAAGCCTTCCAACTGGCCCGAGTCGCAATCGTCGACTTCGAAGCCCCAGGTTCCAAGTATGCCCGCTGCCTGCAGGCGGCCTGACACTTCCGGGGTGGAAATGAACATGAACAAGCCCAACATCGACGCGATGAAGAGCGGGATGAGGAGCGCCAGGGCGGGGCCCGACCGCGCACCCGCGGGCCGTTTGCCGTCGATGCTGATGGGAGCGGCGCCCAGCTCGCCTTCGACGGCAAAGTCGGTGAGGCCGAGCGCGCGCTCCAACGTCTGTTCGACGAACAGCGCCTGGTCAGATGTAATCAACGGTGCCACCAGCCGCAGCGTCGGCCCTGAGCGCAGCTTTGCCTCGACGGCAAATGCGGCCCCGAACCTTACCGCGTACAACTGCTCGAGCTGCGACTTTGCGACCGCAGTGTTGCGTGCAAATAACGACGGCAGCGGGCCATGTTGCACGCTGACGCCCTCTCCAGCCGCTGAAATGACCGTGCTGTTCAGGAACATGGCCGCAAGGTTGTAGTTCCAGCTCAGAACGAACAGCGTTCCCAAGACCAGCCATGCGCTCGGTTCGAGCGTGGCCCACAGGTACGCCACGTATGCGCCCGCGCCTCCGATGATGCAGAGCAGGAACCAATGCTTCTGCCGCAGCCAACGGCGACGAATCACGAGCTTGTCGGTCAGCGTAGTCATGCTCATGCCGACGGGAAGCTGGACGGGCGGTCGAGCACGTGGCTTCGCCGGATCTGGGCGCGTCTGCGCTTGCGCTTCGGGCTCGCGCCGCAGGTCTGTGAGACGACCGCAACGCGTACAGGTCGCCAACTCGCGCTGCTCGTCGATGTTCGCGGGGCCGACGACCGCCTGACAGCTACCGCAGTGCACCTCGTAGGTCATCGCCTGCACGATATCCGAAAGGCCCGAGATGGTCGTGCGCGGCGGCTTCCGTGGGCAGTGGCTCAAAAAGAGCGCGTTTGCCCCGCAAAATCGCCGCGATGAGTTCGCGTCGAATCGGAAGCGCGAGTAGTCGCTACAGCGGCCTGACCGTCACGCCCACGCCCACGGAGCTGGCTTTGCAACCGGCGTATTCCATCCCGGCGGTCATGGCGACCTGCTTGGCGCAGTCTGCGTCGCAGAACATCTTGTCGATGGTGCAGCCGTTTGGCGCGGCCACACAAGACGGCGGCTTGGCCTCGCTGTCGTCGATCAGGCACACCATGCCAGCGGCGCACGGAGCGTCACCGCAGCTCAGGTCGTAAACGTAAAGTGTTGGGGGGACGAACCCAACGCAGCCGGAGATGGGCGAGCCCTTCCAGTCGGCCAGGTTGCAGCCGCAAACGTCATTGATGGAACAGCCGGCGGGCGGCGGGGCGCACTCGTTCGACTCTTCGCCCACGAAGAAGGGGTCGCTCGAGATGCAGATCTCGCTGCTCGTGCAGGTGAGGTCACCACAGTTGGTTTTCGGGGCGCCAGTGCCACCGCTGCCTCCGGATGCCTTGCCGCCCGTCGACGAGCCGGCGCTTCCGCCCGTTGCGAGCGCTCCGCCACTGCCGGCTGTGGTGGCGCTGCCTGCCGTGACCGTGCTGCCCGCAGCGCCGGCGCTGCCACCAGTGGCTGGGCCGCCGCCCGAGTCATCCGAGCAACCCGCGAGCGATGCGATCACTGCAGCCCCCGCCACCATCCAGTAGTGCTTTCTCGTCCAGCTCGAGCTTGGCATGTGTCCCTACTCCCTTTAGACCCCGTAAGAAACGAATCGAGGTTCGACTCTATACGTCCCCAGCGCGCTTTTCTTCCCTGCGTATCCTATTTTTGCGGTCCGCTTCAGTCGTAGCGCGCGCTCTCGAACAGGCGGTGAAAGCGAGCCAGCAGCCCGGGCGAGGTGGGGCCGGCGAGCTGGTAGCAATGCAATACATCGCTCCCGATCGAGACCACGGCGCTGTTCGAGGAAAACGGGATGTTGTCGCGACCCCCGTCCGAGGCGGTGGCTTCGCGTCGATACAGGCGCACGACGGCCGCGCGTGCGTCGCTCGATTTGCCGGTCAGCGTCTCTTCGCTCCGCGGCAGCTGGGCCATCGCCTGGGTGGCCTCGTAGGACCAGTGAATCTCCGGCGGGAGCTCGGCGTCGGCCGGTGGCTCGCTGGTGCGCTTGCAGAAGATGCGTTCTTCGACGAGGTCGTCCGTGTGCCGAAGCCCGAACTCGTTTGGCGTGTCGAAGACCATGCTGCTGTCGAAGACGAATCCGCGTGCGTTGTAGCGGTGCTGCGCACCTTTGAGCTTCTGTGCCGGGCCCGTGCCCTGTGCTGTGTGCTTTTTCAGGCTGCGCACGATGCCGCGCAGCGCCGCGTCACACTCGGAGCGACAGCGAGCCGTAATACCCACCACACGGTCGTCGACGGTGACGAAGAGGTCGTACAGGGACTCTTTGGCGAAGCGAATCTGCACGCCAAGCACGAAGTAGCTCGGGTTTTCATAGGGCTGCACGCCCGACGGCTTGGCCCCGAACGCCCCGTCGACCCTGCGCCGCACCTCCTGCAGCCAAGGGCGCACCTGTGCTGGCTGAAGCTCTGAAGGCTCGAACACGAGCTGCTGAATGGGTTCGCTCGGCGACTCGAAGGCGTAGTTCGTCTCGTCGGTCCACACGTCGCTGAGGTCGAGTGAAAGGCCGTACCAGTTGATGCGCCGCTCGGGTCCGGGAACGTAAGGAGCAGCCACTCGCAGAGCGGCCGCGGCTGCCGGCTGCGCGGTGTTGGGTGCCGCTGTCACGTGCTCGGCGTGGTTATCCGGCGCCCTCGCAGACGACGCTGGAGCAGCAACCGGCGCCGCAGCCACGACCGCCGCCGTCGGTTGCTCGACCGCCGGCTGTGCGCGACCGGCGCAACCCGCCAACCCCAACGCTACCCACCACCCCGAACGAGCTTTGCCGTGCCTCACGCCGCAGAGAATACAAGCTGCGGCTCGGCGCTTCTACCGTGCAGCGACCTCTCCCGAGTCGCGCTAGGCTTTTGGCCGATGAAGCTGGGGCGACGCAACTTCGTTCAACTGTTGGGTGCAGCCGCCTCTTCGGTCGCGACCGCCGCCGTGAGTCGCGTCACCCTCGCCGCGGTCGAGCATCGCAACGAAGCGCTGGGGTTCGCGCTTGGCGCGGACACGCGTCTTGAACGTCCGGTACTCTGCCGAAGCCGAGCTGGTAGCCGCCAAGCGATCGCTCAGGTTTTTGGACTGAGTCGTCGGTGCACGCCCCGCCAGGCAGTAGCCGCTGCTAGCGCGACAATCAGCGCGACGCCCAGCAGCTCTTCGGCGTGCGCCGCTCGCGCCAATAGCTGAGTGATCGCGGCGCCGAGCGCGTAGCCGGCGGAGCCGACCGTGACCGACCACAGCGCGCCGCCGAACGCGTTGAGCCAGGTGAAGCGAAGGCGCGGGTAGCCGCTCGCGCCGAGCAGCGCGGGCGTTACCGTCCGCACACCGACGATGAAGCGAAAGCCCAACACGAAGAAGCTGCCGAAGCGCGCGGAGTAGCGCTCCACCGCAGAAGCTCGCGCTCTCCAGGCGGGCCTGCGGTCCAAGAACGGTTGCCCGTAGCGATGGCCAAGCTGAAACCACACCTGGTCGCCGCCCACGCTGCCGACGAACGCACACAGCATGACGAGCGGAAGGGAAATCAAACCGCGATGCGCCATCGCCCCCGCCGCGACCAGAATGGTTTCACCCTCCAAGAAGGTGCCGAGCACGACCGCCAAGTAACCCCAGCGGACGACCAGTAGCTCCAGCATGGACCGCTGCCCCGGCTCGCTTAGGGCAGCCGCACCCGCACCGAGTGAAACAGCGCGTCGTCGGCTTGGCGCGCGAACTCTTGGAACTTACCGTAGGCGGCGGGTTGAACGCGGCCGGCAGGCAGCTGGATTTCGCGGTCCAGTACCAACGTGTTGCCCTGCAGCGCGTCGCGCACCGTGACTTGGCGCTCGCCGTCTTTGACCGTGAGCGGTTTGGCCAATTGTTCGAGCTTGGAGCCGGCGGGTAACTCGAGCTTGAGCTTGATGCGCTGGTGGGTGGCGTCTACCAAGAGCAGCGGCGTTTGGCGCGTGGGCAAGACTGCAAGCTGGCTCAAGCGCACGCCGAACGGCGGCGACACCACGAGGCCTCCGTTGGCCCTTTGAGCAAAACCTTGCACGTG
>DATAKF010000433.1:0-19557 GCA_036261775.1 Polyangiaceae bacterium
ATTCGGTCCTCCGAATCAGAAAATGCGTTCTCGCCCTCGCGGACCTCCCCGCCTCCCCGCCTCCCTGTAAATCTGGGAGCCGTTCTACTTTGGCAGGTCGATGGAGGCGTCGATGTACAGGCCGGTCATGGTGATCTTGTATTGACCCTCGAAGCTGCAGAAGTTGCAGCCTTTGCCTAGGTCTTCTTTGGCGATGTACGCCTCGCCGAAGCGCCGCGAGACGGCGAGGTTGACTTGCCAGTGCTCGGCGACGAAGCCGGCGCCGGCGGTGAGCGTGCGGGTGGGTGCGGGCGGCGTGCCGAAGGCGCTGGGGTACGCTTGATTCGTGACCGTGGCGTCGTAAATGTAGCCGATGCGCAGCGGCACCGTTGGGCCGTCTGCGCTTCCCAGGCGATATTCGAGGCCGGTTCGTAAGGTCACGCCGTTCTGCCAATCGAAGACGTTGGGCACCTCGACGGGCGTGCCAGAGAGCTTGCCCTTCAGCGCCGGGCGCTTGTTTTGGCTCTGAAACGCCCACTCCACGTCGTTACCAAAGCCGAACCGGCCCAGGTCGACGCGCGTGCCGAAGCCGAGCTTGGCCGGCAGCGTGAAGTCCAGCTCGCCGTCGGTCGCGTCTTGTCGGAACACCTTGGCGGAGTCGGTCTTGGTCGTGACCGTGACCTTGTTGCGGAACACGACGCCTAGCTTGAGCGCGTCGATGGGACTGTACTGCACGCCCAGCCTGAAGCCGGTGGCGTCGAAGCCGTTCAGCTTCAGGTCGAGGACCTGCGGATCCTTGGCGTCGCCTTTCTCGCGATCGAAAGTGACGTAGCTGATGCGGTAGCCGGCTCCGAACGCCAGCTTGCCCGGCAAGACGCGGTCCTTGGGCACGTTCAGGCTGAGCATGGGCGTGGTCTCGAAGAAGACAATCTCGGTCTTGTCGAGCACGTCCGTCGTGCCAATCTTGTAGTGATATTCGGCGCCGCCCGAGGCGACCGGAAAGCCAGCTAGGCCCAGAGTGAGCCAGTCCTTCAAACGGTAACCAGCGCCCAGCAAGAAGAACGGCGCCTTCACGGTGTCTGACTCGAGGTTGCCCGCCAGTTGGTCCGGCGTCGCCTGCACCTTGCCCAGAATCAGGCTGAAATCGGCGATGAACCCGTAGCCGCGCACACCCTGTAACCCCGCGGGGTTATGAAAGCCCGCCGACGCATCGTCGACCGAGGCGATGGCGGTGCCGCCCATGGCTTGGTGGCGCGCCGTGTACAAGATCGGCGTGTCGAAGCCTGCGGCTTCGGCGGGCGCTGGCGCGAGGGCCGCCACGCAGGCAGCTCCCGCGCCAACCAAGTATCGAGAAAGCTTGGCGATGCTCAAGACCGCCCGCGCCTCACTCCGGTAGCCCGCTGCACTCGTTGAAAGCGTCGCGGCAGCCCTTCTCGACTTGGCACAGCTTGCACGCCTCCGCCTCCGGATCGCTCACGCACTCTGCGAGGCACTTCATGACCGTGCAGGCGACGGTGTCGGCGTAGCACTTGGCGCACTCCGAGCTCATGGCCAGCTCTTCGAGAATGCAGTCGACTGCGCAGTTCTCGTCGCTGCTGGCGAGGCAACCCTTGCCGCAAGTGCCAGCCGTGATGCGGGCCGTGCCGTCGACCACGAACGGGCAATCCATCGGGTTCTGACAGACGCCGTCTTGCGTTTCGTCGCAAGAGACGTTGTCGGTGGGTGCGCCGCCGGTGTTGGCGGGTGCGCCGCCGGTGCTGGCGGGCGTACCGCCGTCGCTGCCGGGCTCGCCGCCGTTGCTGCCGGGCTCGCCGCCCGTGTTGCCCTTGCCGGCCGCGCCGTTGGTGTCGTCGTCGTCGTCGCCGCCGCAACCTGCGACGCCAAGCGCTGCTGCGCTCACCAAGGCCAAAGCTGAGATGAATCGCTTCATGGAATTAGTCCTCCGCGCTTCGAGTGCGATGGGACGCCGCACTCCGCTCGACCACTCACTAGCAGCTTTGGAGCGAATCCCCAAACCCCTGCCGTCTGGCTGGCGGCTCAGAAATCGAAGTGGCCGGAAATGCTCGGGACGATGGCCAACACGATGCCGAAGCCGTTTTCGTGGGGCAGCGTCGCTAGTGGGCCGTTTTGCGACTCGGGCGTGGTGGTGTATCCGGTCACGGTGCCGATGGGCGCTTGCCGGCCTTTGTCGTTCGGAAGCTGAAAGCTGCCGCCACCCGCCGCGGGTTGGCGTTCGTCTTGGGGTGGGATCATCACGAAGAAGGTGACGCCGAAGTCGAGCACCACCTTCTTGGCCACGCGGTAGCCGAAGCGCACTTCGGGGGCCACGAACGGCACGAGCATGATCGGGGACTTTTCGGCGATCGAGATCTGCTTGGTGACGCTGACGGTTTCGCTGTCGTCGCAGGTGTCGGGCCAACCCGAGCAGTCGTGCGGAATATCACCCGTGAACTCGCCGCCGTTCTTGAACTTGGCTTTGACGCGCGCCACGCCGCCGCCCAAGCGAAACGTGAGCGGCGTCTTGTCGAGCATCGTGTAGGCAGCCGAGACCTCGACGAACGGACCGGCCATGGTGGTCTCGTCGTTGTACTCGTCGCTCGTCAGCGTGGCGCCGGCTTGCTCCTGCGTGGCAATGACGTTCTTGCGCGTCATCTTCTCGCCCATGTACAGAAAGCCCACGCCCAGCTCGCCGCTGAAGCCCTTGATGAACTGGTAGCCGCCGCGCGCGCCCGCCACGAAGCCAAGCGGAAAGGGCGCGCTGCTGCAGTCGCCGTCGCCGCAGGCCTTGTCGGCGCCGCCGCCAAAGCCACCGATCGGCGCCAGCATGGCTCCGCCAAATACCTCGGCGTACAAGTGCGGCACGAAGCCCGCGCTCCACATCGGGTTCGAAAGGTCCCGCTCCAGCTTGACCTTCAAGAGCTCCTTCTTGCCCTTGGCCAAGGTGGTGCTCTTGCGGTAGGCGACGAAGCCGTCACCCGCGATTTCGACTTGGTGCGCGCCGCTCTGCAGGCGGCCTTCCCAGACGCCGTTGCCCAGCTGCACGCCGTCGACGAACACGCTGGCGTTGGCCGGCACCGGCTCGATGCGGATCTCCGCGTCCAGCTCCACGGCCGTCAGCGTCAGCGTGGCTGCCTGGTTCTCTTTCACGCTGGCTTGGCTGGGCGCCGTGCCGACGTTGCCTTCACCCTTCAAAAACACCGTGTGCGGGCCGACCGACAGCACGCCTTCGTAGCGCGGCGTCTTGCCGACCACGGCGCCGTCGACCACCACGTCCAGGGCTTTCCCGGCCGATTCGCGCACCACCAGGCGACCTACGGTGCTCAGCGCCTTCAGCTTGCCGTTCACGGTCTCGCGCTGGCCACCGGCCACCAGCACCTGCGCCTCGAAGGCTTCGTAGCCTTCTTTGGCGATGCGCACGGTGTGCGTGCCTGCGTTCACGCTGATCGGGTTGAGTGGCGTTACACCCTGCTGCTGTTGACCGTCGATGATGACGGTGGAGCCGGGCTGGTCGCTGTTGACGTGGACTTCACCGACCGTCAGCTTCAGCTGCGCGACGGCTTCGTCGATGTTCTTGCGCTCTTCCGGAGGAATCGAGCTGCCG
The DNA here is from genome assembly GCA_036261775.1 of Polyangiaceae bacterium. Lineage (GTDB taxonomy): Bacteria > Myxococcota_A > Polyangia > Polyangiales > Polyangiaceae > PMG-095. Next base: position 3,581 of record DATAKF010000433.1, read on the forward strand.
AACGTCGTCAAAAGCTCGTTGTACATGGCGAGCGATTCGACGTAGCGCTTCAGCTGGCGCAGCGAGAGCGCCGCGTTCTTCAAGGCAACGCGTGTCGGGAACAGCTTGCGAGAGGCTAGGAACTCGGCGAGCGCCGCGTCCCAGCTCTCGTTTTGCACCAGCTCGAGGCCGCGCTGAAAGCGCAGCTTGGCTTCTTCTTTGCGCTTCTCGGGGTCGTCGGGAGCCGCGGCGTCGGGAGCTGCCGTTTGCGCGAAGAGCGCCGCCGGATAGGTCACACACAGGGCCCAAAGTACGTGCCTGTGCCACCGTAGTCTCGACAGACTCATCTGATGTGCGTTCCTTTTCGCATTGCCAACCAACCTTGCGCGGGCCCGGGCTTACTTGAACTCGTCCATGCCGTTGTCGACTTGGGGCTTCTTGACTGGCTTGGGCGCATCCGCGGGCTTTGCGGGCGTTGCGGCGGGCTTGTCGGGCGCAGCGCCCGGCTTGGAGGGACCAGCAGCCGGGCGCGCCGCCGCGACCTGCTTCTTCAGCTCGAGTCTCGGTGGCAACAGGCCGCCTTCGGTGATGGCCACCGTTTGCTCCTGCACCTGATCGCCAAGCGTCAGCTTCAGGCGCCGCGTCGCGCCAGGCGCGCCCGTGATGGACAGCTTGTCACCGCTCAGGGTCGCGGGTTGATCGTCGACCGTTACCGCGACCTCGGGCGGCGCGGCGATGATCAAATCGAACGTCTTCTTCTCGACCTCGGCCGTGACGCGCTCGGTAACGATCACGCTCTTGATGATCGGCGGCGGTTCGGGGTGCGAAGCCGAGCTGGCTTCGGTCTGGGATTTCTTGGAGAACGCGACGGCGGCGCCCACACCGCCCAGCACCAGTACGCCGCCCATCGCGACGGCCGCGAAAAGGCCTGCGTTGCTCTTCTTCTTGGGCGGACCCATCTGGGTCACGGCGAGACCCGTGCGGGTGGTCGCGCGCAGCATGCCGTCGTCGGTCATCTGCAGGCGCGGCGCCACGTAGGCGCGGTGGTTGGGGTCGATGCCCTGCAGCATGTCCGGCGTAATTCGCGCGCCGTCCGGCACGATGGCGCCGAGCGCGTCGCGCAGCTCTCCCGCGCTCTGGAAGCGGCGGTTGATGTCGCGCGAGATGGCGCGATGGGTGATTTCAGCCAATTCTGGGGGCACCCACGGCGCCTTGTCCTGAATCAGCGGTAAGTCGGCGGTGATGATGGCCACCATCAGCTCACCCAGCGAGTTGGCGTCGGCGTACGGCAAAGCGCCGCTCAAGAGCTCGTACAGCACGATGCCGAGCGACCAAACGTCGCTGCGCACGTCGATGTTGGGTGCGCCCTTGGCTTGCTCGGGCGACATGTAGAGCGGAGTGCCCAGCATGCTGCCGTCGCGCGTCAGCCCGGCGGAAGTCTCCGAGAACTTCTCCATCTTCACTTTGGCGATACCAAAGTCGAGGATCTTGACGACCAGCTCGCCGCTCTCACGTCGGGTCAGGTAGATGTTGGCGGGTTTGATGTCGCGGTGAACCGTCTGCTGGTCGTGCGCCTTGGCCAGACCCATGGCGGCCTGCAACACCAGCTTGGCGGCCACGAGCGGCTGCAGCGCGCCCTTGTCTCGCAGCACGTGCTCCAAGTCTTGGCCGTTCAGCAGCTCCATCACCATGTACGGGAAGCCCGTCTTGGGGTCGGAGCCAGAGTCGAAGATTTGAACGATGTGATCGCTCTCGAGCACGCTCGAGGCGCGCGCTTCGCGGAAGAAGCGCTTCACGGCTTCGCCGCTCTGCGCCAGCTCCGCGGAGACGAGCACCTTCACGGCGCAGCGCTTGAGCGTGGAGGTGTTGCGGCCCTCGTAGACCGCGCCCATGCCGCCTTGGCCGAGCAGGCGAATCAGCTCGTATTTCTCGGCGATGACGCTGCCAATCAACGGATCGGGCGGGGGAACGTTGGGGGGAGGCGTGACGTTGTATTGATCGATCGTCGACATCTGCTTACTCGGACGGTTGGGAGGCTGAGGCGAAGCCACGGGGCTTCGTCGAAACATACGCCGGCTTGCGCGAGCGCTGACGCCGACGGAGGCTCGTCAGCGCTACGCTCAGCACAGCCAGCGCCAGGTACCCCGAGCGATTGGGGGCCGCACCGGCGGCACGACAAGCGCACGAAGTGTCGTCAGAAGCGCCGCTGTCCGCGGGGGCGGGCAGGCACGTCTTGGTGGATGGCTCGCACACGAAGTCGGGAGAGCAGTCGGTCGTGAACGCGCAAGACACTGCGCAGGTGCCTGACGCTGGCACGCACAGGAACGGCTTGCACGGCGTGTCGGCGCCGTTCTGACCTTGAGAGGTCAGGCGATCTTCCGAGCAGGTTGCCGCCACCGCGCTGGGCAAGCAGCGCTGCGTGGTTTCGTCGCACGCGTAGCCCTGGCCGCAGTCAGCGTCCTGCTCGCAGCGCTCCAGGCAGATGTCGTCGGGCCCGCACGTGTAGGGCGAGCACTCGGTGTTCTTGTTCGCCTTGCACTCGCCTTGGCCGTTGCAAGAAGACGATTTGGCCAAGTCGTTGTCGCAGGTCGGGGTGCCGCAGGTGTCACCGTTCGGCTTGTACTTGCAGGCCGCCGGGTTCACGCCGTCGCACGAACCACCGCACTCTTCGCCAGCGTGGTCGCATTGGGGGCGCGCGCCGTGCGGTTCACCCTTGACTGCCTGGCACACGCCCTCGCTGCCAGCCGCATCGCACGCTTCACATTGGCCATTGCAGGAGACGTCGCAGCACACGCCGTCGACGCAAAACCCTGAGTTGCAGATGCCGTTGGATTCGCAGGCCTTGCCGTTGGCCAGCTTCTTCTTGCAGGCCATTTCCGTGCAGTAGTAGCCGTCGGCGCAGTCGTTGTCGTCGGCGCACGGGTTGGTGCACTGCTCGGCGCCGTTCACGTCACCGCACACGTAAGGAGCGCAGGCCGTGGTGCCGTCGTTGTTGATACACGCGCCCTGGCCGTCGCAACGCTGGCCTTGCACCGCGTTGCCGACGCACTTGGTGGCACCGCAGGCGGTACCGCCCGGAACGTTGCGGCACTTGCGGGCGCCATCGCACTCGCCGTTGTGGCCGCAGGGCGGGAAGAAGCCGCAGTCACCAGCCGGATCGGTGTGATCTTTGACGGCTTTGCACTCGCCGTCGACACCTTCACCCTTGATGGACTTTTTGCAGGCTTCGCAGTCGTTGTCGCAAGCGGTGTCGCAGCACACGCCGGGCGCATCGCTGGTGTCGCCGGGGGGGTCGCCTGCCGCGCCACCCGCGCCGTCACCGCCTGCGCCGGTGTCCGGAGCTTTGGGTTCCTTACCGATGTTGGCGCAGTGCGTGCTCTTGCACTCGTCGTTGCTGCGGCACTCGGCGCCGTCGGGCTTCTGGCCCACGCAGGTACCGGAAACGCTGCAGAAGGCGTTGCTGTCGCAGTCCTGCGCGACAGTGTCCTTGGTGCACGCAACGCGACAACCGCTGCCTGCCGCGTTGCACTTGTACGGGTAGCAAGGCGTGTCACGTGGGTCGAGATTGCCGGCGCCGTCGCAGGTCGTTTGGGTGAGCGTGACGGTATTGCAAAGGTTGGCCTTCGCGACGACGCCCGCCTTGGCGTAGACGCGACAAGAGCCCGTGCCGTCGCACGTGCCAGGCGCCTTGCAGCTAGCCGGGTAACCGACGTCAATCGCGCACTCGTTCTCCGGGTCGGTATCGTCCAGGATGTTGCCGCAAGTGCCGTCGGCCGGCAGACCCGTACGGTTCTTCAAGCACGAGCGGCAGGAGCCGGTACAGGGCGAGTCGCAGCAAACGCCGTCCACGCAGTTGGCGTTGCCTTGGCAAGCCGAGTTGCTGCTGCAGGCTTGGCCCTGCGTTTTGTCAGCCACACACTGCTTGGCGACCGTGTCGCAGTAGTAGGCAGAGGCGCACGCGCTGTCGTCGGTGCAGCTGGTTTGGCAAACGCCGGAAAGGCAAGCGTAGCCGGTGGCGCAGTTCTGAACGCCGGCGTCAGCGCAGGTGCCGGTTCCGTTGCAAGTGTCGGGGATGTTGCGGGACGTGGCGCTGGCGCACGAAGCATTGGTGCACACCGTGCCCGAAGAATAGAGCTGGCAGCTGGCGTTGCCGCTGCAGAAGCCGTTCTGTCCGCAGGTGCTCGCGCCGTAGTCGCTGCACTCACCCTGGGGGTCGGTGCCCACCGCGATGGGCTTGCAGGAGCCGGTCGTCTTGCCGGTTAGGGCGTTGGTGCACGCTTCGCAGGTGCCGTCGCAGGACAGGTCGCAGCACACGCCGTCCACACAGTGGCCGTTCGTGCATTCGTTGCTGTAGTTGCAGGTCGTGCCGTTCGCCTTCTTGGGTTGGCACGTGCTGTACGGAGGCTGAAACTGTTGGCAGAAGTAGCTCGCGGTACAGTAGCTGTCATCGTTGCAGTACGTGACGCAGGCGTTGGGGTAGCCGCTCACGCAAGCATAGCCAGCCGTGCAGTCTGCGGTGGCCTGCGCCGTACAGGCGCCTTTGCCGTCGCAATAACGAGTCTTGTACTCCGTGTCGCCGTCCACACACGAGCTGGCGCCACATGAGGTCGTGGTGGCGCCCTTCAGGCAGCCGCCTGCACCATCGCAGTAGTTGCCCACGATGCCGCAGGTGGTCCCCTCGTTGACGCAAGCGGTTGGTGCCCGCTGGCCAATCCACGAGTTGCTGCTGCGCGGTCCACAAGTGCCGGTGGCAGCGCCACTCTGCTTGGTGTCTTTGAAGCAGGACTGGCAAGGGTCCGTGCAGGCGGTGTCGCAGCAATAGCCCTGATCGTAGATCGTATCCTTGGCGCACGAGAGGCCGGCTCCGCACTCACCATCCGAGCTGCATTTGCCGCCCTTCACGGCGACGTCGAAGATTCTACAGGCCGTTTGCGCGCCGGAGCCGCTGGGCGGCGTTACCGGCACGATCATCACCTTGTTGCCGGCGGACGCTATCGCGTTGTCGCTAGGGTTGACGTAGAAGTAGACGTTGAGCACCTCATCGTAGTTCGAGAGCTGCGACCAAGCCTTGGTAGCAATGTCGTACGAGTAGATGCCACTGGCGATGTTGATGATACGGTTGGCGCCGCTATGTAGCGCCCAGGTGTTGTGCAGGTAATATTCGTAGATCTGCTGCGGAATCGTGCCGATGTTCGTCCAAGTGTTGGCTGAACCGCTGTAGATCTCGGCGGTGGTGATGTACGAGCCTGCGACCGAGTTGTAGCCGCCGTAGAGCATCACGCTAGAAGCGTCGATGGTTGCCCACGCAGCGTACTGGCGCGCGGCGTTCATGTTCGGCACGGCACCGACGGCACCCGGCATGATCCACGTGTTGGTGCTTGGCGTGTATTTTTCGCAAGTCTTCAGGGCTGTGTTGGGAAAGCCGCCGTCGGTACCGCCGCAGCGCATGATCGCCCCGGTAGTCGGCTGCGGCAGCACCTGGAAGCTGCTGCGGTAGACGCCGTTGCTGGCGCCGGTGGTCCACGCTTTGGCGCTGACCTGATAGCGATACGGGGTGCCTTGATAGTCGACCAGTACCACCCAGGCGCCGTCGGACGTCGCCATGGGCATCAGCGATCCCAGCGACAGGTAGCCGGCTCCAGCCGAGAAATCCGTCGCGGTCTTGGTCCACACACCGCCGCTCAGGAGCTCGGACGTATAGAGCGAGCTATCGCCGACCGCCAAGACGTCGTTGCCGACTGGCACGAGCGTGAACTGGCTGCGCGGCGACTTCATGGCCGCGATCGTCGTCCAGGTGTCGGTGCCGTGGTTGTACTGCTCGCAGCTCGCCAGCGCGTCACCGTTGTTGTCGATGCCGCCGCACGTGATGAGGAAGCCGTTCTGGTTCCACTTGGTCGCTGCGTTACGGTAGCGCGCGAACGTCAGCGCCTTGGCCGACGCCCAAGCCGGATCGACGATGGCCGGGTACACGACCTTCGCGTCGTTCCAGCTCACGCGCAGCGTACAGGTGTCGGCGCCCGGCGGCGTGATCGGTCGATCCCATGGTGCCAGGTCGCTGGTGTCGGTTGCGCAGCCGATCACCGAGAGCTTGGCGTGGTGGTTCTTGCCGTCGGCGTCGAACAGCTCGGGCGGCCGTACCTTGGCTTGCGGGTCGCCGTCTTTGGACAAGAACTCGAGCGAGTTCTGCACCAAGCGCAGACCGCCTACCTCGCTGACGTTGACCGTGTAGTCGAGGTAGGAGTGCTCGGGCTTCTCGTTCAGGACCACATAGTCTTCGACCGTGTCGGCCGTGACGCGCAACACCATGTCTGCCCCACCCGGAGCGGCTCCCGGGTAGTTCACCAAACCGTCGGCGGTCTCGAAAGGCACGTCGGTCTTCGCACCCTGCAGCGCGAACTCGACTCCGAACTCGCCATCGTCGGGTTGAAAACGCACGAAGCCGCCCGCCTTCTTCGGCAAGTCGACAGTCACGGGGCCATTCACTTGGCTCTTGAAGTGCTGGCTGACCTCAGCGCGTATGCGCTCTCCTTGCGCGAGGAAGCGCTCGGCTTCGCCCTTGCTCACGACGCCGCGCGTCTCGGGTTCGAGCGGAGCTGCTTTCACGGGTTGCGTTGCGCTGGCCGTTGCGCCCGCGGCGAGCAGCGGTTGAGCGGAGCTCGTCGTCTTCGGAACCATCACGAACTTCTTGAACTGCGCGACCCGCGCCAGACGATCGCGCGCGGGCTGCGTCGGCGCAATCTCGTGCTCCTGCGGCGTCTGACCACCCGCAATTTCAGGAGCTGAAGTCGTAGAACTGGGAACGCTTCCCGGCTCCGACGAACAGGCGTCGAGCGCAAGCGCTACCAGTGCAGCCAGCGGTAGCGTCGCGAGCAGACCACGTCGGACAAGCCATTGCTTCATTTGTCAGCCCTCAGCCCAAGGCGTAAGCGTCCAATGTTACTTTGGACCTTCGCCAAGTATCAACGTCTGTGGGAGGGCCGAGATTTAGTTATCTGTCCTGAACGCGCCTGAACGCGCCTGAACGCGCTTGAACGCGGGTCGCGGGCGAAGCGCCCGCGGGTACTGCGTAGGCGGAGGAAGGACTACATCGGCCCCAGCGGCCACTTCCGATTCGAGACTCGAATAGGGAGGCGAGAATCAGCCATTTCACCGGCAATTTAGCTGCGCTCGCCGGCTCAGCCCGCTCGAGCCTCGTCACGCAGATGAGCCATCACGGCCAGCTCGACGGCCGACGAGGCAGTCGCGGTCTCGGCGCGCAGCCAGCGGTAAACGTCGATACAGGCGAGCAGCGCCCGCAAGCAATCGGCGGCCTCGTACCTCGAAACCGTCGCTTCCAGGCGACGGGCCAGCTCGGGCGCAGCCGTTTCGACGCGCCGAACGCCAGACGGTCGCGCGCCGGCTTTGTGCAAACCCAGCGGTCCGAGTACCGCACTGCGCAAGTAGTCGAGCAAATGCAGGGCTTCGAACAGCTCGCCACGCCCAATCTTGGTCGCCGTGTAGTGCACCCAAACCCAAAAGCGCCGCTCCATCCAGCCGGCGTCCGGCGACGGATACTCCGCCACGCCAGCCGCTACCGCCTGCTCCACCCGCGCATCGCGCTGCCACAGCACTGCCGGATCCTCGACCCGCTCGGCCAAGTCCGCCAGCATGACGAACTTCAAGTCGACGTGCAGCAGCGGCTCTTCATATAAGCAGATCAACAGCCGCGGCTCCCCGACGTGCTCACCCGTGAAACACGCGACGAGTCGCCCCAGCGCCCCCGCCAGCGCCTCTCGCTCCGCCGTCACTGCGGCGTAGTCTCGCTCCTCCACCACGATGACCAGATCGAGGTCGCTATACCGATCCATCGTATCCGTTAGGTACGACCCGCCCGCCAACACGCCAACGACGCGCGTGTCTTTCGCAAGCTGCTCGAGCAGCAACTCGAGGAACGCAACGTGAACCGACGACAGTGACGACGGCCATTTCGTCCTCGAACTCTCCGAAGCGGACATGCCCCGACCTTAGCAGCGGGCGCGGCCCGATCATGGCTTCTTGGGTGTTCTTGAGGATACTGCCCCAATGACTGAGCGCGGAGGGCAGAACGCCGGCAGCTCGGCCTTGCGCTGCACGGCGAATTCAGTTGGGTACCTTACGAGCGCTGCACCAAAGGCAGCAGCGACGGCTTCGATGCGGGGACGCGCTTCACGCCCCACCGCCAGCTTCAGGACGACGCGCAGCCGGGAGTGCTAGTGCGCGCCCACTACCTGTTCTAGGTTGGCCGGATGCGCGACGGGTCGGAATCGCAAGCAGCCGCAACACCCGCGAGAGGAGCCGCGAGCGGGCTGCGCCTGCAGGGGCTTGGCGCGCGGTTGATCTTGGCCCAGCTGCTCGTCGCGGTGCTGCTGCTGGGCATCGCGTGGCTCACGCGGGCTCGCTCGCAAGAGGCCGAGGCGCGGGTGCTGAGCGTCTACGACCATCGTATTTTGCCGCTGTATCGCTTGGGGCAGCTGGCGGACTCGTTCGCGGTCGACTTCGTGGACGCGGTGCACAAAGTGAGCGACGGCTCGCTCTCGCCCGAGCAAGGCGCCGCGCGCCTGCAGCGCGTCCGTGTGGAGGCCAGCCGCATGTGGCAGGACGCCGAGCGGGTCATGACCGCGCCGGCCGAACGCAAGTTGCTGGACCAAGCGCGGCCCGTCTTGGCCGATACGCGGAGGTCGCTGGAGCAAGCTGAAGCCCACATGAAGGCGAGCGATGTCGCGGGCCTCGCTGCTTGGCGACGCACGGAGCTGTATGGCCACGTGGACCCGCTCACGGCGCAGCTGGTGGAGCAGGTTGGCGCTGCGATGCAGGCGGCTCACGTAGATCTCGTCTCGCTGCAGGCTGATCTGAACCGCACGGCGTTCGAGAGCGCGCTGGGCTTGGGCTTCGCCGGTATTTTTGCGGTGTTGGCCGGCGTGTTCGTGGCCAGTCGCTTCGTGGCGTCGTTGCGCCGCATCGAGCGTGTGGTGCAAGGGGCGGCTGAAGGCGACCTCTCCCTGCGCGTGGCGTTGCCCGGCAACGATGAGCTGTCGACGATGGCGGCGCGCATCGACGCCATGATCAGCGCCATTCAAAAATCGCAGACCGAGCTGTCGCAGCAGGCGCGCGCGCTGGCTCGTTCCGAAGCCGAAGCTCGCGCGGCCAGCACGGCAAAATCGGCTTTTCTAGGCAATGTCAGCCACGAGCTGCGCACGCCTTTGAACGTCATTTTGGGCTACGCGCAGGCGCTGGACCGCAACCCGGCGCTCGAGCCCGACGTGCGGCACGGACTGATGCGCATCGGCGAGGCCGGCCAGCACCTACTGGAGCTGATTGACGACGTGATCGGGGTGGCGCGATTCGACGTGGGTGCGCTCGTCGTCAAGCCGACGCCATTTTCGCCGACGCAGCTCTTGAGCGAGCTTGCTCGAATGTTGGGCGATCGCGCCCGTAGCCGTGGACTCCAGCTGGTGGTGAAGGCCGTGGGTGAGGTGCCGGCGACGGTTGCGGCGGATCGCCGCCGGTTGTTGCAGGTGCTCTTGAACCTGGCCGGCAACGCCGTGAAATTCACACCGGCCGGCAGCGTGAACGTACTGATGAGCTGGCAAGACGAGCGTCTACGCTTCCAGGTGCGCGACACCGGTCCCGGCATCGCGCCGAGCGAGCAAGCGAGTCTCTTTCAAACCTTCAGCCAAGGCGAGCTGGGCCGAAAGTCGGGTGAAGGCACCGGTCTCGGCTTGCACATCAGCCGAGAAATCGCGCGCGCCATGGGCGGCGACATCACGCTCGAGAGCGAGCTGGGTCGTGGCGCCACCTTCACCTGCGAGGTGGACGCCCCCGAAAGCCTGTCCGAGCCCGAGCAAGCCCTCGAACGGCGCGGTCAGCGCGCCCCCGAAAATCACGGCCTTTCGCCCATGCTGGTGGTCGATGATCGCGCCACCAACCGCGAGGTGCTGTGTACCCTGCTGCGAGTGATCGGCTTCGACGCGGTCGAGGCCGAGAGCGGCGAAGCGGCCTTGACCTACCTCGAGGCGAACCGACCGTCGATGGTGTGGCTGGACGTCAAAATGGGCGGCATCGACGGCGTCGAGACCGTGAAGCGCATTCGCGAGCGCGAAAAGCGCGAAGGCACGCCGCACCTTCCGGTCGTGGTCATCACGGCCAGCATCGTCGATCTGGACGGCCCGCGTGCTCTGGCGCTGGGCTTCGACGCCTGGGTTCCCAAGCCCTTTCGCGCCGAAGGCGTGCTGGCGGCGATTGAAGCGCTTCTTCCCGTGAGGCTGGTCAAAGACGCGACCTCGCCCGCAGGTCCAGTCCCCGAAATGGCAGAAACAGTATCGGAAACATTCGACATACAGACTCTGAGTGACGCTGAGCGAGCTCATTTGCGCGATCTTCTCATTCTGGGAGACATCTCCGCGGCCGCCGATTGGGCTAAAGCGCTCGGTTCGCGAGCGCGCGCGCTGGTTGCCGAAATCAGCTCCTATCGGACCGATGGACTCCTGGCTAAGCTAAAGCACTAGGGGTCAGCCGCGGCCTCGCCGGGGCTCCTCAACGCATGACGTCGGAACATCACGGTCACGTGCTCCTGGTCGATGACCAGCCAGCGAATCTGGAGGTGCTGTCGAAGCTCCTGTCGGATCAAGGCTACCGAGTGCGTGCCGTGACGTCGGGGGCTCGCGCGCTGGAAGCGGCGCGGCTGCTCCCGCCTGAGTGCATCTTGCTCGACGTCGCGATGCCCGAGATGGATGGCTTCGAGACCTGCCGTGCGCTGCGCGTGGTGCCGGAGCTGGTGGGCGTGCCGGTGATCTTCATCACCGCCTTCGACGACGCCGAGCACAAGGTGCGCGCGTTTCAGGCGGGTGGGCGCGACTACGTCACCAAACCCTTCCAAGCAGAAGAGGTGCTGGCGCGCGTCGAGACCCAAGTGCGCTTGTGCCGCATGGAGCGCGAGCTGCGCAGTCACAACCAACGCCTCACTCAAGCCAACGCGCAGCTCGAACAGCTGAACGCCATGCGCGCGCGGCTGTCGGCCATGTTGGTGCACGATCTCAAATCGCCCCTTACCGTGATTGGCACCGCCCTCAGCGGGGAGGTCGACCAAGATCCGGAGCTGGTAGAGCACGCGCGCGCTTCGTACGACAAGATCTTGCGCCTGGTGCAGGAGCTGCTGGAGCTGTATCGCGCCCAGCACATGGGTAGCGAGCTGCAAAAGGCGCCCGTCGATTTGTTCGATCTGGCAGAAGCCGCGCTCAGCGCCGCGCGCCATCCGGCTCGCCAGCGAGGCGTGAACCTCGACATGCGACAAATGGCCAGCGTGCCGCCCATCATGGGTGACGCCGAGAAACTGGACCGCGTGCTGGCCAACCTGCTCGAAAACGCCATCAAGTACACGCCGTCGGGCGGCTCGGTCAGCTTGGTGCTCGGCACCGAGCAGGGCACGGGTGTCGAGGAAGGCGTCACCTTTGCGCTGGTGTCCGTCGTCGATACGGGGCCCGGCATTCCTGCGGCAGATTTGCCCTACATTTTCGACCCGTACCGCCAGCGCGAGGCGCAGCGCAGCGAGCGCGGCAGCGTCGGGCTCGGCCTCTCCATCGTGCGGCGCCTGGTAGCTGGGCACGGCGGCCAAGTGCGGGTGCACTCGCGCGTCGGGGTGGGCAGCGAATTTCGCGTGCTGCTCCCGCTCTGAGTTTTTCTCCCGCGTCGGGAATGACCCTGGTAAGCCTCGGGTTGGAGGTTCTCCGAGCTGAACCCATGATGCACCTGGAGATCCCATTATGCCGCACAACATCGAGCTACTCACGACGCTCGCTGGCGGCCTTGGGGTCGCGCTGGTGCTCGGGCTCGTTACCCAGCGCCTGAAGCTGTCGCCGCTGGTCGGCTACTTGTTCGCGGGCGTGCTGGTCGGGCCATTCACGCCTGGTTTCGTCGCCAACGCGCACCTCGCGGAGCAGCTGTCGGAGTTTGGAGTGGTGCTGCTCATGTTTGGCGTGGGCCTGCACTTTCACGTGAGTGACCTGCTCAAGGTGTGGCGCGTGGCGCTGCCGGGCGCGCTGGCTCAAATTGCGGCCGCCACCGGGCTAGGTGTGGCAGTCACCCATGCTTTTGGCTGGAGCTTGGGCGCCGGCTTCGTGTTCGGGCTCGCCATTTCGGTGGCCAGCACGGTGGTGCTGATTCGCGTGCTGGCCGACAACGACATTCTGCACACGCCGTCAGGCCACGTGGCCGTCGGCTGGCTCGTGATCGAGGACATCTTCACGGTATTGGCGCTGGTCGTGCTGCCTGCCGTCGCGGTCTCGGGCGGTCAGGGTGGTGGCTCTGGCGCCACGTGGGCCATTCTCGGCGCGATCGGTCGCATTGGCTTGCTCGGCGCCCTGCTGTTCGGTGTGGGCGGCAAGCTCATTCCGGCGCTCTTGAGCTATGTGGCGCGCACTCGCTCGCGAGAGCTGTTCACGCTGACGGTGCTGGTGCTGGCTCTGGGTATCGCGGTCGCCTCGGCGACCGTGTTCGGCGTGTCGATGGCGCTGGGTGCGTTCTTGGCGGGCATGCTGGTCGGTCGCTCCGAGCTCAGCGCGCGCGCCGCCTCCGAAGCCCTGCCGATGCGCGACGCTTTTGCGGTGCTGTTCTTCGTTTCGGTAGGAATGTTGCTGAACCCGGCTGCCGTGCTCGAGCATGCTTGGCTCATGTTGGCGACCATCGCGGTCGTGCTGCTCGGCAAAGCCGCGGTCGCGTTCGTGGTGGTACGGGTGCTGCGGCATCCGCTGCGCACGGCCGTTTCGGTCGCGCTCGCGCTCGCGCAAATCGGCGAATTCTCCTTTATTCTGGGGGCCCTCGGCCGACAGCTGGGCATCTTGCCGGAGGCCGCCACGCAAGTTTTGGTGGTTACGGCCATCGTCAGCATCACGCTCAATCCGCTGCTCTTTCGGGCGCTCGAGCCCATGCTCGGGTGGCTCTCGCGCAAGAGCGTGCACGCCCCAACGGCAACTCCTGAGCAGGCCGACGAGGCTGACCATCGCGCAGTGGTGGTTGGGTTTGGACCGGTGGGTCAGATCGTCAGCAAGCTGCTGCGCGATGACGGAATCCCAGTCACCGTGGTCGAGCTCAATTTCGACGCTGTGCGTGAGATAGAAGCCCAAGGGTTACGCGCCGTGCATGGCGATGCGGCCCAGCGCGGCATCCTCGAGGTTGCCGGCGTGGGCCGCGCTCAAAGCTTGATCTTCACGGCGCCAGGGCTGCCGCTGGAGAGTCTGATCCGTGACGCGCGCGAGCTGAACGCCCACATCCGCATTCTGGCGCGGGCCAGCTACGTGAAAGACGTACCAGCCATGCAGGCTGCCGGCGCCGACTGGGTCGTAGCCGAAGAGAGCGAAGTGGGTCTAGCCATGACCGAGCACTTGCTGAGCGTGCTCGGCGCAACTCCCGATCAGCTCGATCGGGCTCGTGCGCGCGCTCGTGAACAACTATTTGCGGTCGGAAGCCCCTCATGAAAGATTGGTCGGCGCCAACGATCGGAGCGGCCGATCGGCGCCGTTCTGCGTGTTGGGGGTAGCCACTTACGGCGTTCGCGCGTCGTGGCATGTACAGTCGCGGCACTGGTTGTCCGCGCAAGCGCCGCAGCACTTCTTGACTTGCAGCCGCAGCGCCTCGCGCGCGCGAAACACGCGGACGGCGGCGTTGTTGCTCGAAATGCCCTCGGCAGCGGCGAAGTCTTTGACCGCAATGCCTTGCACCTCGACGGCGCGCAGCGCAGCGGCGTATTCGGGCTTCAACGTCTCAGCGAGGCCGCTGACGCATTGGCACACGGCGCGGTCCAGCTCGGGCGTCGCTGGCTCCGACAGCTCACGCTGCAGCGCTTCGAGTTTGTTGGCGTGGCTACCGGTGCGCCGCCGGTAGTCGGTGATCGAGTTGCGCAAGACTCGATAGAACCAAGCCACCGCCGACTCTTCCTGCTCGACCTGGTCGGCTTTGTTCAAGCTGCGCGCGAACGCTTCTTGCAGCAAGTCTTCTGCCAGCGCGCGATCGCCAACGCGCCGCTCCAGAAAGCCCAAAAATTCGTGCCGGTGCTCGACCAGCCGGGCCACGATTGCGTCTGCTTCAGCCGTCACCCGGGGCAATTTGCAGCCGCAGCGCGCAGCGCGCAAGCCCCGGGGCTTGGCGGCTTCGCGCGCGGCTATTCGACGTGGAAAGCTTCGCAGCCCAGGTTCGTCTTCAGATCGTAGGTGTAGTCGGCCACGTCGGTGTGCGAGCGCTCGCACACGCCGCCCGACGCGCTGTCCGGGCTCCACTCGTTGTTTTCGCCGCGCAGCCGCACGTGCAGCGCATTGCCGTGCAGCTCCACTTCAAGGCTCGAGAGCGTCGAGCTCTGCTCCCCCGTGCACAATCCCCCACCGATCAGCCCGGCATCGAACAACACGGCTTCCGGTCCGCGCGGCACGATCACGAAGGTGTGATCGGTGTAGTAGTCGTGGTCCGTGCTGATCACCCAGTAGTCGCCCTTGCAGGTCGACTTCAAGTTGGGCGGCATGCCGACGATGCCGCTCGATTGCAGGCACAGACCGTCTCGTGCTTCCTCGGCGGTCGTCGGGTCGTCGCCATCCACCCAGATGTTGGTGAGCTTTCGCACGGCTTCGTAGGCGTCGAGCCACGGCTTTCGCACGAACTGCGTCGACGGCTTGTAGCCCTCGGCGCAGCTGGGGCTCGCTGGCGCCGGTGCTGGCGCTTCGGCTTCGGCTAGCTGCGGCATTGGCGCTCGGGGCCGGGGTGGCGCTGGCTGCGCTGCCGCCTGCAGCGGTGCCGTGTCGTGGCACCCGCTCGAGATCGCGGTCCAGAGCAAGAGTGCGCTCAGCGGACGACACGGACGCATCTCACCCTTTTAGCGCAAGAGCGTTCCACGCTTCGTGCAAAAAGCGGGCGCGCAGCGGCACGCCCGCGGCGCCTCTCGTCGATGGGAAGCAAACGGGTATTTTGAGCGAGATCTCCTAAATCCGATAGTGTCTGAGACATGTCTACTCGGCGGATCGCTCTCTTGGTGGCCGGTTTGGTGGTCGCGCTCGCAATTGGAGTGTGGCTCCACCGCTCGGACGAAGAGCGCGTTCGCGACGCCGCCGAAGCAATCGTGAAGGCTGCCAACCTGGACTCGCTCGAGCTGACTCGCGCGCTCGAAGAGCACGCGACGCCGGAGGTCACGGTGACCGTCTCGGATCTGCCGGAGCCGCTCGTGGGGCGAGCGGCGCTCGTCGCTGCCGCGGGGCGCACCCCGGTCACCGGGCAAAAGCTGCGCTTTCGCATGCAAACCGTGGAGGTCACCGTGCAGGGCAGCAACGCGCGCCTCAATGCCACCTTCGTCGCGACGCTGCAGCTCGGCCTGCGCGGCATCAGTCGCGAGCGCAGCGGCGTCGCGCTCTTTCAGAAGCTCGACGGACGCTTTCAGCTCGTGTCCGCGGAGATTGGCAGCGAGCGCTAGCCGCGCCTGCGTTACGCTTTGCCCATGGCGATTCGAGTCGTGCGGCTGGGCAGCAAACGCGAGCAGGGTGAGGGGCTGCGGATCGGGACGGTGCGGAGGCCGCCGCGTGGCGTGCCCAAGAGCGAATTTGCGAAGCGTGACTTCTACGATGTGTGGCTGCCGCAGCTCTCGCCCAGCGCGGAGTTGGTAGCAAAGGCACTGGGCGCAAAGACCGAGCGCGAGTGGAGCGGTTTCGTCAAAGCCTATCGTCGTGAAATGAGCGAGCCTGATGCGGCGCGGCTCCTCGAGCTGCTGGCTGCAATGTCCAAGACCTCGGCGTTCTCGGTCGGCTGCTACTGCGAAGACGAAGCGCGCTGCCACCGCTCGGTCTTGCGAGCACTGTTGCAAGAGCGCGGCGCCGAGGTGCGCTGAATTGACGACTCAGCCGTGCAGGTCTTCGAAGAGCTCCATGTCGAGGCCCGCGGCCACCATTTTGTCGCGGTTCGCAAAAGCGTAGTCGACGGCGGCAGCGAATGCGGCCATGCGAGCGGGTTCC
>DATAKF010000437.1:0-12482 GCA_036261775.1 Polyangiaceae bacterium
GAGGCGGGGAGACGGGGAGGTCCGCGAGCGTGAATTTTGGGGTTCGCGCTGCCGCCCGCGGGGCCACAGGCCATTGCGAGGACGCCTGCGTTGCGTGCTCGCACTCGAGGGAAATATTTTTTGATTCGGTCCTCCGAATCAAAAAATGCGTTCTCGCCCTCGCGAACCTCCCCGCCTCCCCGCCTCCCTGTGAATGTCGATCTCGATCGCTCGTCGAGACCTGCCTCCGCAACGGAAGCTTCTGCGAGGTGGGCCGCGTGGCGGCAGCCCCCGTCGCCAAGGTGCGGGGAAATGTAGGCGAAATTGACGCGGAGAGACGAGACGGAGACGCGGCCGAAATGCGAGACGCTTGTTGACGGGTTTAGCCCCCAATTGCTAGCGTTCGCGGGCAAATAGGCGGTCTTAGTAAAGGTTCTAAGGCATCCAAAAAGGCAACCGGTGGCAAGCCTCAAAGCTTTCGAGAACTTTCGCTCCCTGGCGCTCTGCGTCGGTCTCGTGATGACCGCTTCCGGTTGTGGCAACGCGCTCTACGCCATCTCGGCGAACTCCGCGTCCGCCAAGGTTGAAGAAGCGCGCGAGCTCGGAGCCGAGCAGTACGCCACCTACGACTTCTACTTGGCTACCGAGCACTTGCAGAAGGCGCAGACGGAAGCGTCCGAGGCTGACTACAGCGACGCTTCAAACCTCGCCGAGCAAGCCGAGGAGCACGCTGACAAGGCCATCCGCTTGGCGCGTGAAGCGCACCGGGGAGCTGGTCGATGAAAGCTGCCGCCGTCGTTGGTTTGAGCGTCGTCACGCTGCTGGCCGGTTGCTCGCAGGGCCCGAAGCTGCGCGGCAAGATCGCCGGTCTGTCGGACATCGTCGAGCAGGCGGAGCGCAACGGCGCGATTCGCTGTGCACCACGAGAGCTTGCTGTGGCCAAGAGCCAGCTGGAGTTCGCTTCGCTCGAGCTCGATCAGGGGTTCATCTCCAAGGCGAACGCGCACTTGTGGAAGGCCGAGCCCAACGCCCACGCTGCCTATTTTCTGTCGCCGCCGCAGTACTGCGCCGAGCGCGGCTTCGTCGAAGTAGCGCGCCCCGCGCCGGGCGATCGCGACGGCGACGGCTACCTGGATCCGAAGGACAAGTGCCCGGATCAACCAGAGACGTACCAGGGCTTCGAGGACGACGACGGTTGTCCCGACGATCCGGACACCGACGGCGACGGCATCACCGATTCGAAAGACTCGTGTGTGCTCGAGCCGGAAGACAAAGACAACTACCTCGACGACGACGGCTGCCCCGAGGCCGACAACGACCTCGACACGCTGGTAGACACCGGCGACAAGTGCCCGCTCGAGGCCGAAGATCCTGACGGCTTCGAAGACGCCGATGGTTGCCCGGACCCGGACAACGACAAGGACACGGTTCCGGACACTAAGGACCAGTGCCCGAACGAAATCGGATCCACCACGCAGGAGCCGCTCGGGTGCCCCACCAAGCCCGCGCTGGTCGTCGTGACCGATTGCGAAGTGAAGATCACCCAGCAGATTCACTTCGAGTTCAACAAGGACAAGATCCGCCCCGAGAGCTTCCCGGTCTTGGACGCGGTGGTCGAGGCCTTGCAGAAAAATCAGGCCATCAAGATCGAAGTGCAGGGTCACACGGATAATAAGGGTGCCGCTGCCTACAACAAGAACCTGTCCGACCGCCGAGCCAAGTCGGTCATGAAGTACCTGCTCGAGCACGGCGTCGAATTGAGCCGGCTCACGTCTCATGGCTACGGCTTCGAGCGGCCATTGGTCGACAACAGCACCGAGCAGAACCGCGCGCTCAACCGCCGCGTTCAGTTCGTGCGCACCGAAGGCGTGAAGGAAGGGTGCCCGAAGCCGTCCGGCGGATAGCCGCGCGGCTCGGAGCCACCCCCTGCTCATCTCACCCCCGCGACCGCGGGCCCTGACTCACCCAGCACCGCCCCAAGAGGAATCCACGTGTACCGCCGCTTGTCGCTCCGTTTGCTCTGTCTTCTGCTCACCCTGGCACTTCCGGCTTCTGCGCAGTTCACCCGCGACAACGCGGCGAACAAGAAGATCGACGAGGCCATCAACGAGCACTACCTCGCCACTGACTTCGACAAAGCCGAAGGAGTGCTGACAGGCACCGTCCAGGCTTGCGGCGACAAGTGCAGCCCGCAGGTCATCGCGCGCGCGTGGATGTACGTGGGCATCGTGCGCGGCAGCGGCAAGAACGACCAAGCCGGCGCCAAGGAGGCCTTTGCCAAGGCCATCTCGACCGATCCGCAGGTCAAGCTCGACACCGCGCTCGCCACGCCCGAGACGCAGAAGACGTTCGAGAGCTCGGGCGGAGCCGCCGGCAGCGCGGCCACCCCGGAGCCGACTCCGACCGAGAAGCCCGCGGCTACCCCCGCCGGTGGCGGCGAAGAAGAGGGTCCAGGCGGCATGAAGTGCACGCCGGACGCGATGGAGATTCAGACGCGCCGCCCGATCCCGGTCGAGTGCGTTTCCGACGAGGAAGCGGCCAGCGTCGAGCTTCGGTACAAGCCGTTCGGCGGCGACTGGAAGACGGTCAAGATGACCAAGAAGGGTGAGTCCTTCCGCGGCGAGATCCCGTGCATCGACACGAAGAGCGCTGGCGACTTGAAGGTGTACGCGCGCGCCAAGGACGCGGCCGGCGAGACCACCGACAACTGGGGCTCGAAGAACAAGCCCATCAACTACACGATGGGCGAGTCCGTCACGGGCGAGCCGCCGGCTTTCGCGGGTGAAGCGGCGCCGGAGCGTTGCCCCGACTCGAGCGAGTGCCCGCCAGACTTCCCGGGTTGCGGTGGCGGCGGCGCCAAGCGCGGCGATGTCGATTGGGGTGGCAAGTGCGAGAACTCGACCGAGTGCAAGGCGGGCCTGCTCTGCGAAGGCGGCGTGTGCGAAACCGCCCCCAGCTGCGAGACCAACGCTGACTGCACGACGGGCGTGTGCACCGCGGGCAAGTGCGACGTCGGCGACGACGTGGCAAGCTCTGCTGGCCCGTACAAGAAGAACTGGCTCGGCCTGCACTTCGGCTTGGACATCGCCATCATCGGCGGCGCCAACGTGTGCGGCTCGGGAGGCGGCTACGAGTGCTACGACGCCGGTACGACGAATTCGCCGTACGGCGGCCCGCCCTTCCCCGGCACCGGCATCGCGACCGGCACCGCCGTCGGCACCCAGCGCATCTTGCTCAGCTACGATCGCGCCTTCACCCCGAACATCATGGCCGGTCTCCGCGCGGGCTACGCGCTCGGCGGCGGTCCCCCGGCCATCACCGACTTCGGCGATCCGTCTACCTCGGCCGACGACAAGAAGATCGCCTTCTTGCCGGTCCACGCCGAGCTGAGGCTCAGCTACTGGTTCGGCCAAGGCGCGCTGGGCAAGAAGGGCCTGCGTCCGTACTTGTTCATCGGCGGCGGTATGGCCCAGGTCGACGCGAAGGTCGCGGTCACGGTGTTCGACTGCAGCTCGCCCGCCGCGGACGGCATGGTGCCGCGCTCGCCCGACTGCGAAAACGGCGCGCAGACCATCAACCAGACCGGCCTCCGACAACGCAAGATCGACGCCTGGAAGAAGCTCGGTCAGGGCTTCGCGGCTGGCGGCGGCGGCATCGTGTACGCCTTCACCCCGCAGCTTGGCGCCCAGGTGAACTTCAACTTCATGTACATGCTGGGCTCGTCGGGCCCGGTGCTCGAACCGTCGCTCGGCTTGGTTTACGGCCTCTAGTCACAGCGCGGGCAGGCCGCAGCCAACACGCACCGCGCCGAGCCAGCTTCATCGCTGCGCTCGGCGATCGTGTGTTCAGCCTTTGGCTGGCAGCGAGCGGCCTAGGTGCTTGAGCACCAGCTGCAGATCCGCCCATACCTCGCGCTTGGCGGCGGGATTCCGCAGCAAGTACGCGGGGTGAAAGGTCGGCATCACGGCGATGCGGCCCTGGTACAGCCGCCAGCGACCGCGGATGCGGGTGATGCCTTCAGCGGTGCCGAATAGGCCCTGCACGGCCGTCTTGCCGAGCGCCACGATCACCTGCGGCTCGACCAGCGACAGCTGCTCGGTCAGGTACGGCATGCACGCGCTCATCTCTTCGGGCTCGGGCGTGCGGTTCTTGGGCGGCCGGCACTTCACGATGTTGCAGACGTAGACGTCGTCGCGCTCGATACCCATCGCCGCGATCATGCGGTCCAGCAGCTGCCCCGCGGCGCCCACGAACGGAAAGCCTTGCTCGTCCTCGTCGGCACCAGGCCCTTCGCCGACGAAGCAGAGGCCGGAAGAGCCGTTACCGCGGGCGAAGACGGCTTGTTTGCGCTCGATGTGCAGAGCGCACTTCGTGCAACTTTTGACCTCGTCGGCCAGCACCGTGAGGCGATGTTGGCGTTCTTCAGTCGTCAGTCGTGAGCTGTCAGCCGTCAGTTTTGGCGGTGGCGCGGGGCTTGGTGCCCGCTCGCGCGAAGGTTCAGGCCGCTCCAACCTGACAGGCTCGATCGGCGGTGCGGAGGCGGAAGGCCCGAGCTGCGAACTGCCAACTGCCAGCTGCAGACTCGGCTCGGCCGCAGGCAGCGCCACGGTACCGCACGCCTGCTGCCACTCAGCGTGCGCCCGGAGCGCCTCCGTCAGGTTGCGGAGCTCGGACAGGGGGTCGAGCTCGGCCGACATGGTTCAGTGATGAGCGGCGAGAAAGCGCTCGGCGTCGAGCGCTGCCATGCAGCCGGTGCCGGCGGCCGTGACGGCCTGGCGATAGGTGAAGTCGGCGACGTCACCCGAGGCGAACACGCCGGGGATGTTGGTGCGGGTGCTGCCCGGCTCGACCTTCAGGTAGCCGTTCGGGTGCATGTCGAGCTGGCCCTTGAATAGGTCGGTCATGGGGGTGTGGCCGATGGCGACGAACAGCGCGCCAACGTCGAGCGTGCGCTCGTTACCCGACTTCAAGTCTTTGATCTTGAGGCCCGTCACCCTGTCTTGGGAGACGTCGAGCACCTCGGTCACGACGTGCGAACGCAGCACGGTAATCTTGGGGTTTTCCAGGACGCGCTTTTCCATGGCCTTGGAGGCGCGGAACTCGTCGCGGCGATGCAGCAAGGTGACACTCTTGCACATACCCGCCAGGTAGCTGGCCTCTTCCATCGCGGTGTCGCCGCCGCCGACCACGGCCACGTCTTCTTTGCGGAAGAGGGCGCCGTCGCAGACTGCGCAAGCGCTGACACCCTTGTTCTTGAGCAGATTCTCGCTCTCGAGCCCGATGTAGTTCGCGCGGGCGCCGGTCGCAATGATGACCGTCTCGGCCAAGTGCAGGACGTTCTCGTCCTCTCCCACCCAAACCTTGAAGGGGCGCTGCGAAAAATCGACCTTCTGCACGTCGGCCGTGATGATCTCGGTGCCCGAGTGCTCGGCCTGCTGGCGGAAGCGCAGCATCAGGTCCTGCCCCGAAACGGAGCTGGGGAAGCCCGGATAGTTCTCGACGTCGCTCGTGAACATCAGCTGGCCGCCGGGAATGAGCCCACCGGCGTTGAATCCCTCGACACACAGGGGCTTGAGGTTCGCGCGCGCCGCGTAGATGGCCGCGGTCAAACCGGCCGGGCCAGAGCCAATGATCAGGACTTTGTGCAGACGGGGTTCGGACATGGACGATGGGCTTCCTTACAGAGCCAAGAACCAGCGTCAATGTGCGGACGCGGGACGTCGCGGTCAACGTCCCGACACTCTAGAAAACCCGTCCGAAAGACCGCGTCAGTCCTTGAGCGGGGTTGCCTTGAGGGCCGCCTTACCTTCTGTCTCGTGTGCGGTTGGGTCCCGGCCCAACCGCTCGTGCCCACGCGTCAATCCTTGAGAGGGGTAGCCTTCAGGGCGGCCTTACCCTCTGTCTCGTGTGCGGTTGGGTCCCGGCCCAACCGCTCGTGCCCACACGTCAATCCTTGAGAGGGGTAGCCTTCAGGGCGGCCTTACCCTCTTTGACGTAGACGCTGAACTTCACGCGCTTGGCGCCGTGGCGGCTCATCAGGGTGTCGCGGTTCTTTTTGAGGGTGGCCTCGAACTTTTCGTAGGTGAAGCCATCGGTGTTTTCACCGCACTGCTGCTTCAGGGCCACGAAGTCCTGGTACACGCTCTTCCACTCTGCAAGCTCGGGCGTCTCGCCACCCCAGCTGCCCAAGGCCGGGCCACCGCTCGAGGGCACGTCGGCCTGGGCCTCCATCGTGGAGTCGAGGTTGGCGGCGCCGCCGCGACCGGGCGGCTTGGGCAGACGCGGGTTGCTCGGGGCCGTGGGCAACCCCTTGGGCGTGATGACGGGCGCGCTGTGCGGGCCGGAGCCGCCCGAAGGCGCAGCCGGCATGTTCTCGCCCGGGAAGCTGAAGGCGCTCATCTGCGGCTCGGCCGGGAGGTCACCGAGCACTTCTTTCAAGTCGGCCGGACCACGACGTGGGCCGCCGCCCTTGGCCAGGATCTTGTCGACGCCGTCGTTCAAGTCGGAGGCGATCTTGCGGAAGGCGCCGCGGAAACGGCTTGGCTGGAGCTGATCGCTCTCGCCCTTGGCCAGCTTCTGCACCTCGAGCCGGAAATTGTGAATGGGCCGCGTGTGCTCGAGCAAGCTGAAGCCGATGCCGATCAGCGCCGCGCCGAGCGCGACGGCGACGGCCAGGGCGACGTTGGCGTTCGCCTTGTCCTGATCGTCGGCGGTCTTGAAGAAGCCGAACGGTCCCGCAACGGCTTTGGGCTCACGCGCAACGGCGTAGCCGGCGCCGAGCTTCCAGGCTTCACCCGGCAGCTTGGAGTACTGCACGCCGACCATGCCGGCGATGGTGCGCACTTTGCTGCGCCCTTTGGTCGAATACTCTTCGTCGCTTTCGAGCGAAGCAAAGTCGCTGACGATTTGATCGAGCTGCGCGGAGTTGAACGTCTCCGGCGCGCCGGACGAAACCCGAGCGCCCGCCGTATAGAAGGCGATGGCCGCTCCGGTGCGCGACGATAGCTCTCGCGCAAAGCGATCGTCCAAGATGCGCGCACCCACGATGGCACCAGCCGGCATCTGCGACGTGTCAGCCTCTACGGGCCGTGCAACGACGCGATAAATGCGGTCCAGCACCAAGGTATCGTCGCGAATGTAGCCGCGCAGCGCGTCAGCAACGACTGGGTAGCCGCCGAGCTCGAAGTCGGCGTTACCGGAGGCTTGCTCGTAACCCAAGTGGGCCACGACGCGGCCGTGCTGGTCGACCAAGAACACGGCATCGAAGGCTTGGTCCGCCGGGATGCCGGCGTTGACCTTCTTGAGCGCCGCTTGCGCTTTGTCGCGCGCTTCGTCGGGCACCTTCTGATCGTTCTCGCTCGACTTGGCGAGCGACCGCGCGATGTCACCGTCGATGCCGAACTGAATGAGCTGAGCCGAGCGCTGGCGCGCGTCGTTGCTCAGGTACCAGTTGACCACCTGACTGTCGGACGACAGGGCCTCGCCCATCGCGCGGGCGCCGGCGCGGTTGTACATGCTCGTCGCGAGGAAGAGCAGGAACGTAGCGACGCCGACCAGCAGACCCAAAAACACGTACCAGAAGCGTGAAGCGAGCATGATTTACTTGGCGTCCTGCGCTTTGGGTGCCTTGGCGGCTTTTTCTTCGCTGGCCTTTTCTTCGGCGTCAGCGGTCTTCTGATCCATCACGCGGATCGCGGCGCGCAGGTCGACGTCGGCCGCGTCGATCTTGACGGGCACGGCGTCCCCCACCTTCTTGCCGGCAAAAAAGGCCTGCAAAGTGTACTCGCCGGGCTGCTCCACGTTGACCGAGAACTCCCCCTTGAGGGACGGGTAGGAGATGCTGGCCACGTTGGGCTCGGCGATGACCCACATGCGCAGGCTGGGCGCCGCTTCGTCCCTGATCTCGTAGACCCCCGGTGCGGACGGCGTCCACTCACGCGCGGCGCCCTGGCCCTGCTCGGCGGGCATGAACGTCTTGATGTCGACGCCGTACAGCCGATGCTTGAACGGATCGGTATTCTGAAACGTGAGCCGCGTGCCGGGCGGCACGACGATGGTCACCGGCGTGGTGCGGCCACCGCCCACGCGGATCAGGATTGGCTTCGGCGCAGGCTGCGGGGTTGCCGCGATTAGCGCGACGCACAGCTCCTTCGGGATGTGCGGGAACGGCCGGCGGAACTCGGCGCGCACCGTCGGTACGGGCTCACGAAACGAGAAGCCATGGTTGGACGAGTCCTTGGCCTCGGTCCAGACCGGGTTCCGCAACAGGCGAAAGCCCTCGAGGCGTCCCTTCACGCGTGCAGCGTCAGCGCTCGCAGGCGCGACCAGCAACGCGATGAGTGAGAGACAAGCCCCCGCACCCCACCGTGGCGACAACCGAGTCCAAAACGTGCTCATTGCCGTGGCACGGTAATCTGTACCAAGGCGAACGGGCCAGCGAAAAACGCGCGACCGAAAAAGAGCTAATCGAGGAAATCGCGGGCAAGAAGGGACATCCGGACGGCGGTCCTGCCCTGACGAGCCCTGTCCACGGAAAAACGTCCGTTCAGAATGTCCAATGCCTGCCGACGGGGCCCGTGGCCGAGATTATGGCGCTGGCTCAGCAGCTGCTCGCCGCGGCACCGGCCCCGAGCCACATGCACGACCTGGCCCTCGCGTTGGTCCGGCTCCTCGAAGGCCTCCGGGCCGACCACGACCGGCCCGAGGTAGGGTAAGCCCATGCCGACGACACCGCGGCGGCTCGCAGCCACGAAGCGAAAGACGCCGAGCGGACAGGCAGCAGCACCAGGGCCCCGAACGACGCGCGAGCAGTACGACGATCACCTGGCCAGTGCGGCCAGGCTGCGGGCCACGCAGCTGCTCAAGCTGGCGCGGAAGCTGGTCGCTGGGAAGGCCAACGACGACGAGCGCGCGGCCATACAGTGGCAAGTCTTGGGCGCGCACTTGGAAACGCCCGTCGAGTCCGCTGGCCTGGCTAACCTCGCCCTCTATCTGACCGAGTGGAGCCGGAGCGTGCACTCTGTCGACGTCGCGCACATGGTGCAACACCGCTGCGCATTGCTCGGGCTGGAGCGACCCCTGAAGGAGTGCGCCGTAGCCATCGAGAAGGCGCGCAAGGTCGGCCCCGGCGCGATCGCGTGGGCGGCTGCTGCGAGGCTGTACCTCGGCGCCAAGGCCAGCAGCGCCATCGTGCGAGCAGCCGAAGGGCAAGCTCAGAAGTGGAACGCGCGCGCACTAGGCAAGATTTCGGATGCGCGTGAAAACCGAAGCCGGAAGCGCACCCGCTAGGGGTCGCTCTTGAGGCAACGTTCATCGATCGCGGAGCCGTGAAACTCTTCGTCGGGTGCTGCGCTGGCGTCGGTACTGATGACCATGGTTCGCGGGCAACGAAGGCACGTGTACTTGATACCGCGGGCCATTTCGACGGGGGCGTCCAGCGTGTGACCGCGAAGCTCGCGAGCAACGTGAAATGCCCGCTGTGTACGTCGTTCGACTTCCGAAACGTCGGCTCCCGGGGTTGAGTTCATCGCGGCTGAGTCTCTCACGCTTGCGGACGGGACGGGGGCAGCCAGGTCGCTGCGCGTCGGTGTACCGCTTGGGACACACAGATGCCGCACCCGACGGATCGACGCCGCAAGCACCCTCTGCCGCCGCACCAGCGCCAGGTGATTGCCATCGCGGCCGGCGTTGACGTCCGCACGGTCAACCGCGCCCTAGCTGGCAAGCCCGTTCAGCCGTGGAACCTGGCCCGCGTCCGCGACGCGCTGGAACGCCTGGCCGCGGGCGAGCTTCGCTTGGGGGTCACGCAATGAGCCGGCGGCTCATCGACCTTACTGAGAGTGACCTGGAAGCGATCATCGTTCGGCGCCTCGTGGTCATGCTCGATGAGCTACGCGCCGAGCCGGCGCCCACGCTGCTCGATCGCCAGGGACTCGCTCGTGCGCTTTCGTGCTCAACGAAAACGCTCGACAGGCTGCGCGGCGAGCCGAACTTCCCCGAGCTGCAGTTGTTCGACGCGCCGCGTTTTGAACTGTCCGAGGTACTCCGCTGGGTGCATGCCCGAAACGGCGCCCAAGGGCTGCGCGTGGTGGGAGGGACCAAGTAGTGCCGCGCTCCCTCAAGCATCCGCACGCGGCGCCGATCGTGCCCGCTGCGCCGTCGCTGGCATTCGCGATCCACGTCGTCGAACGGCTCACGCCGCGTGATCGCTGGGTGTTGCGCATGCACATGGCGCGGCTACTCGTCTGGGCTCCTGCCCGCAAGACTCCGGAACCGCCGCGTACGTCGCGCCGCGATGACGACCTCGGGGCTCTTAAATGGAAGGCGAAGCGATGACTCGTCGTCGCATGCCTGCAAACCCCGACGTGGTGCAGCTACCGAAGCCTGCTGCGGTCTCGAATCTGTTCATCAGCTTGAATGATGAAACGGATGAAATCGGCACTGAGCGGCTGTGGTTTGCGGAGGGCATCATTGAAGGTGCAGCACCGCTGGCACTGATCGTCGGCCCCGAGAAATCTGGCAAGTCGTGGGCGCTGACGGATCTGGTCGTCGCGACGGTTGCCGGCGGTGACTGGCTCGGTTGCTTCCCGGTGCGACGCACCGGGTCGGTGCTGCTGGTCGAAGCTGAACAGGGAGCCTACGAAACGAAACGGCGCCTCATGCGCGTTGCTCGCGGGCGCGGGTTGGATCCGGGTGAGGTCAATCGCGGCGTCCGATACGTCCGGGGCTATTGGCAGCTGGACGCCCTCGACAACGACGAGATGCGCGACCTCAAGCGCTACTTCGACGAAAACGGCGAGCCCGCGTTGGTCGTGATCGATCCGCTGCGCGGCACCATGCTGGGAGACGAAAATTCGGCGAAAGACGTACTCGCAGCCCTCGAAGGAGCTGCACAGCTGGGCCGCATCGCGGGTGCGCCCGTTGTGGTGGCCCATCACGTCAACAAATCGGGCGCGGCCAGCGGCAGCCGCGCCCTAGCTACACGGCCGGACCTGATCCTCACCGGCACTGACTCTGCCCGCCCTCGATACACGGCCGTCGGTCGTCGCATCCGTCGCAACGATCCCATCGCCGATGGGCGTGGCTTCCACATCGACGTCGACCACGGCGAACACGATGACGACGACACGCAGGCCACCACCATCGTCAAGGCCGTGTTCGGCGAAGCACCAGCGCCACTGCCAACGGGCCCGCTGGTTCTGTCGGCTGCGGCTGAGCGCGTTCTCAAAGCGCTGAAGGCCGGTCCTCGCACTAAGCACCAGCTGCGAACGGCCTTGACGATGAACAACCTCGCCATGGCTAAGGCGCTCGACCAGCTGCAGGCCGCCGGCTTGGTCCGGTCCAGCGGAGACCAATGGGAGGCAGTCTCATGATGCAGCGAACGGCCAATCTGACGGGTCAAACGACGGGTCAAACGGGTCGGGTCAAAGACCCGGGTCTTGACCCGGGTCAAACCTTGACCCGCTTACTCTCATCCAGCGGAAAACATCCTGCTTCAGACGGGTCAAGCGCGGGTCAAGGGTCAAAGGGTCACCATCGGCTCTCCCCCTTAGGGGAGCCAGGTTTGACCCGTGACCTGCCCAACCTGAGAACTAACAACGCCGTTAGTCATTGCCAACCATTTTGGCTTCGCTCGAGACGCGGCTGGTTTCACGTGCTGTGGCGCGACAACGGATTTCGCAAGGTCCGCGAGCGAACGCTTCACACTCGCGATCGCAACGTCGCGCTGGAACGCGCAAACGCCCTGCTCGCCGCTGGTGAGCAAGAGCGCGTCGCGCTGCTGACCTCTTGGCTCCCCTCCGGAAAGTCAGGCCCCTACCCATGGTGACGGCACCTATCGCAGTCAGCGGGCGCCGCCTTGTGCGTCGTGGTCGCGTCGACCGACAAGCGCCCTTCGCGGTTCTATGCGCCGATCCGCCGTGGCAATTCGGCGACCGCTTGCCCGGCGCTGGCCGTGGCGCCGAGAAGCACTACGGCTGCCTGAGCCTCGCCGACCTGGAACGCTTCCCACTCCCGCCCATCGCCGATGATGCGTTGCTGTTCCTCTGGCGCGTCGCGGCCATGCCCCAAGAGGCGCTCGACGTCTGTGGCGCCTGGGGTTTCGTCCCGAAGAGCGAAATCGTTTGGGTCAAACGCACCACGACCGGCAAGCGACACATGGGCATGGGCCGCTACGTCCGCGCAGAGCACGAGACGTGCGTCGTCGCCAGCCGTGGACGCGGCATCGACTTGATTCGCAGCCACAGCATCCGCTCGGTGCTCGAAGCTCCGGTAGGCCGCCACAGCGCGAAGCCCGACGAGTTCTTCGACCTCGTTCGCCAACTGGTCGACCCGAGCAGCCGAAAGGCCGAGTTGTTCACCCGCAGACCACACCCCGGTTTCGTCGCGTTTGGCGACCAAGTGGAAGCAATGGAACCCGCAGCATGATGAACACGTCCATTCCCGCCCTCCATGGACCGCCGGAGCGCCTTTCGCGTCATCCAGCACCCCAACGCGCCCCGAAC
>DATAKF010000439.1:0-25104 GCA_036261775.1 Polyangiaceae bacterium
CACCTCTCTCACCATGGCTTGCTGTAGGCTGGGTGTATACGCCGTGAATGACGGGTCTTTGGCGCGGGCAGACACGACGGCCAGCCGAAACAGCTCCGTCGCGAAGTTGCGCACAGACTCACGCCCCGGCGTCCCGGTGCCACCTTGAAGCAAGCGCTCGGCCTCGCTGCGAACCCCCTCTACGGTCGCGAGCTTGCCCTGCTCTGCTGCGTCGAGCAGCGCCTCGTCCGGTGCGCTATTGGTCAGGAAATAGGCCAAGCGCGAGGCCATTTCGTTGCCCGTGAAGCGCCAGAAACCACTGCCGGCGTCAGGCTCACCCCGTTCGAGACGATACAGAAAATTGGGTGACTGAAGCAGCGCGTTCGTCGTTCCACGTAAGGCGTCCGTGGCGTTGCCGTAAGTCTGCGCGAGCGTCGAGGCCAACGCCGTCGTGCGCTCGACCTGCGCCGGAGTCAGCGCTTGGCGCCAAGCAAGCCGTCCGAACCGTTCGACGAAGCTCTTGAAGCAGGCTGCATCGCTGACGCCTTGCGGGACGCAACCCACCAGCGCGTCGCGCCGCTTCGCGTCCGCGAAGACTTCAGCCGTGGCCGCTTCGATGGCCTTCTGGTACTGGGCCACACCATTTAGTCCAACGGCTACGGTGCTGCCGCCCACCTTGGCGAAGCCCTCCGAGAACGTATCCTGCTCCACCGGGCCCAGCGTGACGGGCCCGAGCAGCGCCGTGAGGCTGTTCTTGAGCTCGCTGACCGTGAGACGCTTGAAGCTACCCCGCGCCGGCGCAAACTTCACCGTTTCACCGTTCACGACGATCGGGGGCGTGGTGGTGCCGCCGCCAAGACCATTGGCGCCGCCGCCCGCGGACGACCCAGCTTGTGCAGTTGGACCTTGGCCTGACCCCGGGCCGGCAATTTCCGCACTACACGCCGCAAGCGGCAGCAGTGCAAATGTAGCGGCCAACCTGGACCCGCGCGTGACCTTGCGTTGCTTCATGGGGACGACCTTGTGAGCGCTCCGCCATTTCAGTGCCGCCCGACGGCCCGATTGTCACAGACAACGCACCAATCTTGCGGTGGCAGACCGCAGGTTTGGAAATGTGCTCGAGCGTCGAGAAGTCGAGTGCCAATTCCACGCGAGCGTCGCACTTACCCCGCAGCGGTTCCTCATCACGTCGGCGTCTACCGTCCCAGCCAATAATTCGTCGCAACGGGAGGAGGGATGGCGCGGGTCCTCATCGCGCAGCTAGCAACACACCATGAATCATCAGAACCTTCGCTGGCTCGGAGTACTGGCGCTTGCATTCGGAGCGGCCTGCGCCGGCTCGTCGTGCGCTCCCTCGAGTGAGGGCCATGACGCTGCGACTAGCGGGGGCGCCACCACAGCAGGCTCTGGGGGAGCGAGCCTCGCTGGAGAGACCGGCGTTGGCGCTGGCAGCGGCAGCGCCAATGTGGCCGGAAGTGGGGCAACTGTGGCAGTGGCCGGCATGGCGGGCGCCGCTGCGCCGGGCGGGTCCGGGGGTGCCGCGGGAACCGGAGGCGCGAGCGGCGGCCAGGCAGGCGCGGCGGGCATGACGGGCGGCGGCGGAGCAGCGGAGGATCCACGCCTTGCCGCTCAAGTGCTCGACGGCTTCACTTTGCTCAAGCCTTGCGTGAGCAGTTTCAAACCAAGCGGCAACGCAAACAACGCGGGGGACTGCTGCTGCGAGGAGAAGGCTGAAAACGAGAACCAGCACGTGACCAAGCAGTTCGGCGGCGACGCGAATCGCGTCTACAAGGTCAAGGTGCGTATCGCAGGCGTAGCTGAGCGGTATTGGTACGCCGATGGTCAAGTCGATACGGCAAGCAAGCTCTTCTACACTGGCGGGCTTCCAACCATTCACAGTGACCAAGCGCCCAATGCGAACCTGAGCGCAGGCCAGGGTGCGTGCAAGATTCACCCGCCCGAGACCGACGGTCAGTTCAAGTTGCCGTTCACGGTGCCTGACGAAATCAGGCCCAAAGACGGCTGTTACAACGGCTTCAACATCTTCGCCATGACGGTGTCGTCACCGAAAGGCAAGCAGAGCTACTACCTGAACTACACCGCCGATTTCGACGGCGCCGATCGCCAACCGCACAGCGTGTACAAGAACGACTACACGGTGACGATTTCGATCCCCGGCCAAGCCCAGCTCGACTTCTACACCATCGACGGAGATCATCATCAGGTCACGAACAACGGCACGATGACCGTGCCGAACCTGAAGACGCCGCAGCCCTACAACGGCAACTTTCTGGAATTTACGCTACTCGACGTCGCCATCGAGTAGACGAGTCCCTGAATTGCTGGTCTCGCCGTCAACGTGCCCGTACTCAACCGTCCGGCCTCGCGCTCAGGCGGGCGCGTATCGGCGCTAGCGGTAGCGTGCTGCCCAAGACGCTGCGCTGCACGCCGGCCAGCGTCTTCAACATCAGCCGTCGAGTCGGCGAAAAGCGGCAAAAATGGCCCATAAGAGCGTCGCGCAACGCAGCGAGCGACGTCAGGTCCGACTGGAAGAACGGCGTCAGCGCCCACGACGTGCGCTGGTAATAGCGGACGTGAGCGAGCCTCAGGCTGCTGAAGCGAGCGAGCCCGTCGTCCAAGTCCCGCGAGCTCGAAACGCAAGCCGCCAGCACGCGCGCGTCTTCGAGCGCCAAGTTGGTGCCCTGACCGAGCTGCGGGCTCGTGGCGTGCGCGGCGTCGCCGATGAACACCATCCGGTCGGCGTGAAAGCGCGGCAAGACGACGTCGAAATAGCTGGCCGGCAAGAGCTGCTCGGCGTCCTCAATCTGCGCCAGCAGCTGCTCGGCGCGCGGCTCGAGCTCGAGCACGCGCTCTTTCCAACGCTGAAGCTCGAAGTGTCGCCGATCCAAAGCCGAGACTGGCACGCTCCAAAACAGACTCACGAGCGGCGTCTCGTGCTTTTGGCGCGGCCCCAGCCCGCACGGCAAAAATCCCAACAAAGTGCGGGTATCGTCGGCAATTTGCTGCAGGCTGCCGTCGAAGACCCGCTCCGGGTCTTTGCCAACGAACCACAGCGCGCCCCATGGATACGGCGTGGCCGCGGCTTCGGGCACTGCACGCCGCAGCGCCGAGCGCGCGCCGTCAGCTACCACCAGCAGCTCGTGCTCACCCAGCTCACGCTCGTGAGCGCCCAGAGCGCGGATGCCCCGACGCGTGAGGCGCGAGCTTTGCACGGGGGCCCCGGTGATCAACGTCACGCCACGCAAGGGCAGCTGCCCGTGCAGCAGCTCGAACAACGCGCCCCGGTGCATGCCTAGGCCGTACCAGTCGGCGAACAGGTCGCGGTACGCAAGATCCAGCACTTTGCGGCCCGACGCCGTCGTGCACACCAGCCCTTCGACGCGACTGCCGCGCGCGAGCGCGCCTTGCAAAAGCCCCAAGTCCGCCAACACGCTCAGCCCCGAAGGCTGCATCAAGATGCCGGCGCCCACGGGAGCGGGCCTTTCAGCCTCTTCGTAGAGGGTGACGCGATGGCCGCGCTCGGCCAAAAACAGCGCCGCCGCCGCGCCAGCAAAGCCGGCCCCGACGATGCCGATGTCCAGGCGTCTCACGGGCAGGGCCGGAGGATCTTCAAGCCGTCGATCTCGACTTCACACATACGCGCTTTGGGCGGCGCTGCTACCGGACTGGCAAGCTTGATGGTGACGCGCTGGTCTTTCTGCGCGAGCACCTTGGCTTTGCCCTTCAGCGGGCCCTTCTCGACCGTGAACTCCAAGGTCTCGTTTACGGCAGCCGTGACCTCGCAGGGCGTGGCGTCGCAAACCTGGAAGCCGTTCTTCATCAACGTGGCGCCCGGCGGATCCGTCACGACCTCGAGCTTCACGCCGACGGGCGCAGCGGGCAACGTCGGCGCAACGGACACCGGCGGAGGCGGAGAGGACGGAGCCGCGGGCGGTGGCTCGGCCGCCACCGGATCCTTGGGCGGGGCGGGGGCCCTGGCTTGCGCGGAAGGCTCGATGGGTGTCGCCGCCGGACCGCGCAGGAAGAAAGCAGCCGCGCCGCCGCCCACCAAAAGCACGCCAACCAGGGCAAAAACCAGCCCCCCGCTGCCGCCCGATTTGACCGGCGGCCGCGTCGCGGCTTCGCCGCCCAGTTGCGTCTCGGCCCGCGCCTCGAGCGTGTCTTGGCGCGGCATCGTGACGGCGGCGCGCGCGGCATCGGTCAGCTCGGGTCCGGAACCGGAGCCGGAGCCGCCGTGCTGCGGCACGCTGGGGTTGCCGACGAACTGCTGCGCTGTCGGGTTCGGATTCTGCCCGGTGGGCAGAGCCGAAGCGCGACCGTCTCCGCCCACTTGGCTGTAGGGGCCGCGAAGCCCAGCGTACTGACCCTCGGGCGTAGCGGCGAGCGCGGCCGCCAGCTCGTTCATGGTCTGGTAGCGATGGGTCGGATCTTTGGCGAGCGCGCGCTGTACGACGCCTTCGAGCTCGGTGGAGAGCTGAAGATCGGGATACACCGCCCGCATGGACGGCGGCATCTCGTTCAGGTGCTTGGTCAAGACGCCCAGGAACGTCTCGCCCGTGAACGGCACGGCGCCAGTGAACAGCTCGAACAAGATGATGCCGACGGCGTAGATGTCGCAGCGCAAATCGGCGTGCTTGCCGCTGGCCTGCTCGGGCGCCATGTACTCGGGCGTCCCGAAAATCATGCCGGTTCGCGTCAGGCGCCGGTGCGTGGAAGCAGCCGCGGCTTCTTCGTTGCTGGGCTTCAGCTGGGCGATACCAAAGTCGACGATTTTGACGATTTCTTCGCCGTCGCCCGTGCGCTGCAAGAAGACGTTCTCGGGCTTCATGTCGCGGTGGACGACGCCCTTGGCGTGAGCCGCTGCCAGCGCGCGACAAATCTGCATCGCGATCGGCAAGGCGCGCGGCGCCGTGAGAACACGCGAGCGCTGCAGCTCGTCCGCCAAGTCGTTCCCTTCCAGGAACTCCATGGCCAGGTAGAAGCAGCCGTTCTCCAGCTGGCCAAAGTCGAACACGTCCAGCACGTTGGGGTGCTTGATGCGCGAGGCGCTGATGGCTTCTTGCTGGAAGCGCGTGACGATTTCGCCTTTGTGTGCGTACTCGGCGCGCAGCACCTTGAGCGCGATGCGCTTTTCGATGGCGGAATGCTCGGCCAGGTACACCTGACCCATGCCGCCCTCCCCGAGGAGCTTGATGACCTTGTAGCGCCCCGCCACGGTCGTACCGACCAGCGGGTCTCCAGAGGGTTGGCTTTGCATGGGCAGACGGCGGCCCGACCGGCCGTAAGAGCCAAAAGATAACACGGAGCCCGCCCCTTCAAGCTGCAATCTGATACGTTCGCGCTCCCATGATTGTGGTGATGGAGCCCGACGCGAGCGAGCAGGCCGTGGAGAGCGTGATTTCGTTTCTGGTGAACGCGGGGTTCGACGTTCACCGCTCGAGCGGCAACACGACCACCATTTTGGGCGTCGTCGGCGATCTGTCTGGTAACGACGTGACCGTCGTTAGTGAATTTCCAGGGGTTTCGCAGGTGGTGCGCGTGAGCGAGCAGTTCCGGCTAGCCTCGCGGCGGTTCCGCCAACAGTCCACTGTCATTGAAGGCCCGTGGGGCAGCATCGGCGGCGACAAGCCGTGGATCGCCATCGAGGCTGTCGGGCCTTCGGTCTCGAGCGCCAGCTCGGGAGCTGGCGCCAGCGCCGCTGCTAGCGCCGCCAACGTTGCTGTGGGTGGGGCTAGTGAGCCGCCGCCGCCATCGCGGGAATTGGCTTACGAAGTGCGAGCCGGGCGGCCTTTCGACGCGGCGGTCACGCGCTCGCCTCGCGCCGTCGACACGATTGGCGCGTTGGTTTGTCTATCCGTCCACGCGCAGCCTTCCGACCAGCGTTTTGCCGTGCATTTCGTGGAGCGCGGCCCCAGCTGGGGTGCCAACGCCTGGATCGGCGCCGCGGAAAAAGAGCTGGCGCGAGGCGACAGCAGCATCGTGCTGCTCGAAGCCGGCGGTGAATATCCCAACGGCGCGCGCACGCTCGAGATTGCCGCCATCGCGCGCGCCAAGCAGCGCACACATTTGCCCATCGTCGTCGACGTGCCGACCATCGCGCAACGCGCTCGCTACGTCGAATCGGTAGCGTGCGCCGCCATCGCAGCCGGAGCCGACGGCGTGATCCTGCGCACCTGGATCGGTCGCGCTGGAGAGGTGCCACGCGTCCCCGCCACCCTCAGCTGGAGCGACGCCGTGCGGCTGGCTGAAAAGCTACGCGGCATCGGCCAGGCCATTCGCGGATGAAACGCATCTCCATCGTCGGCTTCGGCTTGATTGGGGGATCGCTTTCGCTCGCGCTACGCCGCAACGGTTCGGCTCACGTCACTGCAATCGACCGAGCGCCTGTGCTGGCGCGGGCGGAAGCCAAGAACGCCGCCGACGAGCACTTGCCGCTCGAAGAAACCGAATCACTGAAAGCGGCGTTACAGCGCTCCGATCTCACGGTGCTGGCCGTGCCGGTCACCACGATCGTCCGGCTCTTGCCGTGGGCGCTCACGCACTCGCCGGTCGTGACCGATTGCGGCTCGACGAAGCGTGAAATTGCGCAGGCTGCAGCCGAATGCCCGCGCGGCCGGCGCTTCGTGCCCGGTCACCCCATGGCCGGCCTACCCGACGGCGGCATCGAAAACGCCCGCGGTGACTTGTTCGAAGGTCGCACCTGGATTGTCTGTCCGGAGCAAGCCGAGCCGGACGCGCGCCAAGCCGTCGCCGAGATGATCACCCTGACCGGCGCCAACCTGCTCGAGCTTACGCCTGAAGCGCACGACCGCGCCGTCGCCGTGACCAGCCATTTGCCGCAGTTGCTCGCCAGCTCGCTGTACTCGCTCGCGGAGGAAGAGCAGGCGCGCGTCGCCATGGGGCCCGCCTTCGAGCGCGCCACGCGCGGCGCCGGCGGTGTCGAGTCGATGTGGAGCGACATCTTCGAGACCAACGCCGACGAGGTCGCGCGCGCCGCGGAAATTCTGAGTCAGGAGCTGAGCAAAGTCGCAGCAGGTCTGCGCCGCTCGCCGCCCGACACCCACGCGGCCTTGGCGATGTTGGCGCGCGCTCGCGGTCGGCGCGGCCAAAGCTAGCCGAGATCAGCGTCGTCCCTCGCGCCCTGGCAGGGATGTTGCTAAGATTCCAGTCGTGACGGGAACGATGCGCCGCTGGTCGTGGGTCTTCGCTGGCTGCTGGGTATTTGCCTGCAGCCTGAATCCCCAACCCGATTTGCCGGGCGGTACCGACAGCAACTCGGGCACCACCGGCGGCGCGCTGAACCTCGGCAACGGCGGAACCGAAGCCAGCTCAACGGCGGGCAAAGCTCCTGGAAGTACTGGCGGATTGGCCAACGGCTCCGGCGGTGCAGGCGCTATGGCGCCGAGCGCAGAAGCGGGCGCGGGCGGTGAAAGCGACAGCGCCGGCCAAGGCGCTGGCGGCGTGGACAGCGGCGGAGCTGGGCCGGACGCAGGCGGTGCAGGCGGTGCAGGCGGTGCAGGCGGCGCGGGCTAGTTCGTTACCCTGACCGACCCACCGACCGGATCTGGCGATCCGGAGTTGTGCCAAGTTGTGCCAGCGTCGCGCGGCTCGTGGCCCGCCATTTTCGGCGATTTGAGCCGCCCTGGCCTGCTCGCGGGCGGCACATCGCTTGGCGCGCCGCATGCTAAGAGATCGCTCGGATGAGTCCGCGCCGGTTTCGCGTTTGGCTGTCGCTCGCCGCCGTCCTCGTTGGCGTCGGTGCTTGCGAGATCAACCCGCAGCCGCCGTTGCCCGCGGGCAGCAAAGGACCCAACGCGCCCGGGGCCGGCGGAACGCAAATGGACGGCGCTACCGCGGGCAGCAGCTCGGGCGGTTCACTCGTGATCGAAACCGGGGGAACTAGCGGAACCGGCGCGGCAACGGGGGGCGCCGCATCAACGGCGGGCTCCGCGCCGGTCGACGTTCCGGGCCACGGCGGCGCTGGCGGCGAATCGAGCGCTGGCGGCGCCGGCGGCGACGCCCAAGACGGCGGCGCTGGCGGTCAAGACGGCAGCGGCACGCCGCCGAAGTAGCGACGCGCCGAGTGAGCTGCTCAGCCAGCCGCGGGGCGGCTGAGGTACTGGTCCATCACGTTCGAAATCAGATCGGCCAAGATGCCGTCCGCCACGCGCAAACGGCGGCTCAGCTCGCGCGCCAAGTTCAAGATGATGATGGCGTAGCTGCGCAAATCGTGGCGGTACAGCGCGTCGAGATCAGCCGAGGTGACGCGCAAGAGCCGGCTCGGCGCCAGCGCGCGCACCGTGGCCGAGCGCGGCTGAATGTCGACGATGCTCATCTCGCCGAACCAGTCGCCAGGACCGAGCACGGCGACGCGCGCCTCGACCGCGCGCTTGCTCTTCTTCAACACCTCGACCTCGCCGCTGATGACGACGAACATCGCGTTGGCGTCCTCGCCTTCGCGGAACAGCGTCGCACCGGCAGGCGGCGTCTCGACCGTGAGCAGAGTAGCCAGGTACTCGAGCACGTCGTCGCTGAGCGCGCCGAAAAGCCCGATGTTTCGCAGCTCTGCGGGGCCCATCAGCTTGCTTGCGTCACTACTCATCGCCCTCCACCACTACTACGGAAGCCCTCAGTCGTCGAAATAGAGCGGCGGCCGGCTGGCACAAAACTCCGCTATGTGCGCCAGAGACTCGGAGGAAATGTAGGTGAACGCGACACCCATGCCAGGCGCCGCGTCGGCAGTCGCGGCGCGCGTCCAACGCACCACACCCTCGGCGTTGACGACGTGACCGTCTGGCAAGACGAAATGGACCGAAACGGCAGTGCCGGGCGCCGAGGGCTCGTACGTCGCCACGAACACGCCACCCGTCGAAACGTCGAGCGATAACCCCGTGTAGATATGCGACTCCGAGGTGAGACCGATCTCGACCTCGACGAACACGCGCTTGTTGCTCTGGGCGCGCCGGTCGCTGCCGCCAAAATCAGAGGGCCGACGAAAGCGACCGGTCGGCGCTGGAGCGCGCGGAAAGCCCGCCATGGTGCGCAGCTCGCGCGCGTCGGAGTCGGACAGGCCGCCCGCCGGCAAGCGTGCGCGGCGTTGGCGCAGCGAGTGTTGAAGCACCGGGTAGAGCAGCGCCAGCGTGCGCGCGAGCGCGGTGGCTGCCACCTCGAGCGTCGGGTAGCGCTCGCGCAGCTTGTTCACGTCGACCATCGCGCGCTGCAGCGCTTCGGCGGCGCCGTGGATGAAGCTGATGGCGGCTTCCTCGCTGTGTCCGGGCGCCTCGGCGTTGTACAGCGCGCTGGACGCCGTGGCCGTGTCCTCCACGGCGCGATCGAGCGCCGCCTCGGGAATTCCAGAGGTTTGTAGCGACAACAGCGCGGTCGCCAACGCCTCCCTCCCCTGCCTCGCGGCCGTGATGGGTGCGTTGTCCGAGCTCACAGGCTTTTGTGGAAGACGACGCGCGGACGAGCGGGACCGGCGTAGTCCTCGATATTCGAAACGCTCCAGCCAGTTGCACGATGGAAGGCGATGGAGCCTTCGTTGCCGGTGGTGGTGATGGCTTTGAGCCGCGTGCAACCAGCCGCGCGCGAGTCCTCTTCGAACGTTTGATAGAGCACCTTGCCGACGCCGCGGCGGCGGTAGTCGGGGTGGATGCCGACGAGGTGCACGTAGCCGGTCTTTGGGGGACCAGGCGCTACGAAGCCGAGCAGGAAACCGACCAAGATGCCGTCGTGCTCGACGACGCGCGCCATGGCGCCCAGCTCGTAGAAAAAGATCGGGTGTGCGAGCGCCGTCGTCGGCCCGCCCCACCAGCGATCGATGATCTG
Organism: Polyangiaceae bacterium; assembly: GCA_036261775.1. GTDB lineage: Bacteria > Myxococcota_A > Polyangia > Polyangiales > Polyangiaceae > PMG-095. The sequence goes on from DATAKF010000439.1 coordinate 9,829, forward strand.
AACGATGTGATCGTAGTCTTGCTTACCGAGAGGGCGCGTGATCATGGGACTCTAGCGAACGGCTCCGAGTGGAGATTCCAGCGTAACATGTGATTTTCGACTCAGGATGGGAAGTGGCGTAAAACACTCCGCGTTATGAATCGACTGAAGCTTGCCCCCTCTATTTTGAGCGCCGACCTTGGACGGCTGGCCGACGAGGTGCGCGAGGTGGAGACGCTCGGCGCCGAGTACATTCACGTCGACGTCATGGACGGTCGCTTCGTACCAAACATTACGTTGGGGCCTCCGGTGGTCAAAGCGGTCAGGGCGGCGACCAAAGCCGTCGTCGACTGCCACTTGATGATCGTCGAACCGGAGCGCTACGTGGCCGATTTTGCCAGTGCTGGCGCGGACATCATCAGCGTTCACGTCGAGGCCTCGACCCACCTGCAGCGGACCCTCCACGCCATCCGCGCGCTGGGCAAGCGCGCAGGCGTGGTGCTGAACCCGCACACACCTGAAGACACCATCCGCTACGTCCTGGATGACCTGGACCTGATCCTGGTCATGAGCGTCAACCCCGGCTTTGGCGGACAAAGCTTCCTGCCGATGGTGTTGCCCAAGCTGCGAAATCTCAGGCAAATGATCGATAACAGCGGGCGCGATATCGAGCTCGAGGTCGACGGCGGCATCGGGCCCGACAACGCGCGACTCGTCACCGAAGCGGGGGCGACCGTCATCGTCGCCGGTAGCTCGGTCTTCGGTCAGAAGGACCGCGGGCTGGCATTAGCGCGGCTGCGCAGCGCCGCCGGCGGATGAGGCAGCTAGCCCGCCTCGCTGTGGCCGGCCTATTCAGCGTCAGCTGCGCGCCAGCTGTGGCGCCTCAAACGCTTGAGACACCAGCAGCAGCGCCTCCGTCCACGGCAAAGGCGCCGCCTCCCGGTACCGCGCTCCCGCCGGTGTCGAGCAAGGAGCAGGCGCTCCAGGCCAAGCTGCAGGACGCGCTCGATTACGTCTCCCAAATCCGGCAGCTGCCCGCCAAGTCCTCGGTCACGGGGCGGCTAATCGGACGCGCCGAAATTCAAAGCTACATCAGCGCACAGCTCGACGAAGAGGCGCCGCCGGATCTGCTTCAGGCCACCGAAGCGTTGCTCTACGGCCTGGGCACCGTCGACGCGGACTTCGACTACCGAGCCAGCGTGATCGCGCTGATGTCTTCGCAGCTGCTCGGCTTCTACGACCCGAAACAGAAGACGTTCTTCGTCGGCGGCGACCTACGCGGTGAGGAAGCCGACGTGACGCTCTGGCACGAGCTCGTGCACGCGCTGCAGGATCAGCATTACGACTTGTCGAAGCTGACGGACTGGCAGCCAGATCTGGGTGACAGCCAGGCCGCCGTCCACTCGCTCGCCGAGGGCGACGCCACCAGCGCCATGCTCGATGCGATGCTGAAGCCACGTGGCAGCAACGCGCTCGATGTGCCCGAAGGCCTGATGAGCGCCCAAACCGTGATCGGCAGCGCTTCTTCGAGCGCGCCCCCCGTGCTGGTGCGCTCGCTTTTGGCGCCGTACGCCGACGGGCTCGCTTTCACCAATTACCTACGGCGTCGCGACGGCTTCGCCGCCGTGGACGAAGCGTGGCGAGCGCCGCCCACCAGCACTGAGCAGCTGCTGCACCCCGAAAAGTTCCTGGCGCGCGAAGCGCCGTTGATCGTGCCATTGCCGCCCGCTCCCGCGCACGCACCGGCGCTCAAAGAGCGCTTTCACGACGTGATGGGCGAGCAGACCGTGCGGCTGCTACTCGAAGAGTGGCTGCCGGCCCGGACGGCGGCCGAAGCCGCCAGCGACTGGGGCGGCGATCGCCTGGCCGTTTTCGCGGATGACGCGCGCAGGCAGTGGGCGATCGGCTGGCACATCCGCTTCGATTCGCCCACGGCGGCCGAGCGGGCCTTCATCGCCTTCGCCAGGTCTACGCCCATGACCGAGCGACCCCGTCCGGACGGCGCCGCGCCGGATTCATCCGTCGCCGCGAAGCGCCTCCGCGACAAAGTGTGTCGTCCCAGGCACAGCCAGGGTGCGATTGCCCTGGTTCGCCGTGGTAGCGATCTTGGCGTCACAGCGGGTCCGTTCGAGCGCAACACCGCTCAGGTCACGGTTGACCCAGATTGCGTTGCGGCGCTGGCTTGGGCCGAAAAGATCGCAACTCACTGACTTAACTCCGGTTTACGTCGGTTCGTGCCGCTTCTCAAAACCGGACGAATGGCTCGAATCGGAGCTGCCTGGGGTCTACGCGACCTGGAGAGCGGGTACGCTGCGACCTCAATGTCGCGATTGTGGACGGTCGAAACGACCCCAAGTCACGGGCTTGGCGTCTTTCTGTCGCTGGCATGAAACCTGCTTAGTCTCTGCTCCGTAACCCAGTGGAGACTATCCAAGTGGCAAACCCCAACGACAGCAAGAAGGCCTCCGGGCGCGTCAGCCGCGCGGCCACGAGCGTCGCTTCGTCAGCCGCCGTGGGTGCTTCGTGGATGGCCCTGCTCGCCGCCACCACGATTGGTCTGGGTCATCTGGACCGCGTTCGCGCCGAGGTTTCGGCCGACAAGGCTGATCTCGGGGTCGCAGGTAGCCGCTACCGCCTAGTGGTTCAGTCCTACGCGACGGGCAGCGTGGCCGCAGGCACGCTCCCCGGTTCTCGCCAAAAGCCGCTGGCTTCGGCGCAGCGTTCCGTCACCGCTGAAGAGCTTTCCCGTGGCGTCGCGGTCGACGTGCTGCGCGTCGGCGAGTCGCTCGACGCCTCTCAGGTCATTGTCGCCTGGATCGAGCAGGGCGAAGCCGATTTGGAGTTCGACGGCGCCGAAGCGCGTCCGAGCGAGACCGCCTGGTACGGCTCCTCCGAATCGCGCGAGCTCGGCTCCGCCCGCGTCGTCCTCAAGTCCCGCGTCTGACGCCGATCGCGGCGCCCGTCGCGGACGCGTGTACCGGACAGCTGTCCGGCGACGTCTTCCCCCCTCATCGAGCGGCTGCGGCGACGTCTTCGCCTCATCGAACGGCTGCGGCGACGTCTTCACCTCATCGAACGGCTGCGGCGACGTCTTTCGCCTCATCGAGCGGCTGCGGCGACGTCTTCCGCCTCATCGAGCGGCTGCGGCGACGTCTTTCGCCTCATTGAGCCGGCTGCGATCCGCGCCCCGCCCCTCTGCCCCTTCGCAAAGCTAAAAAATGACTTCGCATGCGAAGTCATCGCGAATTTCGATCGACCCGTATTCGTCCGCCAAAATCATCACTTCGCATGCGAAGTCATTTTCGGAGCGGGGAAAGGGGATAGCGCAGAGAATTGGGACGCGAGCGCGTGCTCCCGTGCCTGTGCCTGTGCCTGTGCCCGTGCCTGTGCCTGTGCCTGTGCCCGTGCCCGACGGTCATTGCGGAGTCGTCGGCCACGCTTGTTTGCAGGCCGAGGTTTGGGGCGTTCAGGCGGCGCGCTGTTCGCGGGGCGGCTTGGCGAGATCGCGCACCTGGCGCAAGAACTCGCGCCGCTCGTCGACCGAGAACGCTTCGTGACCGAAGCGGGCGCGCAGGTAGCGCTCGGTGAGCTGGAGCGCCTGCTCGGCCACGGGGTGACCAAGCGCCGCTAGCGACTGCGCGTGGGTCAGCGGCGGCGTGCCGCTCGGGCGCGGAGCACCGCGTTGGGCCAACGCCGAATCTAGCGCGCGGTACAGCTCGGCTGTCTCGCGCTGCCGCGCTTCGATCTCGCTGGGCGGGGTCTGCTTGGGGCGCGGCTTACCGCGGCGCCGGTACCAATACACACCAGCGCCGACGAGCAGCCCCACTCCGAGGATGCTCGAGAACGCGCGCCCGGGCGAGGCGAGCACCGTAGAAGCCAGGCGGCTCTTGCTCTTGAGCTCGCCGTAGCGGTCGCGCACGGCTCGCAGCAAGCTGACTTGCTGCCGCATGTCGTAACCGACCACGTTGCGATCCCAGCGCTGGGCGGCGGCTTCCACCATGTCGCGAACGAACGCCAAAACACCGGTAATTTCGCTCTGCGGGGCGGCGTCGGCGGGCGGCGTCGGATCGAAGCGCACGAAGCCTTTGCCCTCGACGTAAACCTCGACCCATGAGTGCGCGTCGCCTTGGCGGACCGCGTAGTAGCGGCCAAAGCGGTTGAAGGTGCCGCCGATGAAGCCGTTGACGTTGCGGGTCGGTACGCCCTGGGTACGGAGCATGACGGCCATGGCAGTCGAGTAAAACTCGCAGTGACCGCGCTTGGAGACGAACAAGAAGTGGTCGAGCGGATTCTTGGCACCGCCGGACGGTGACTCCAGGTCGTAGCGGTAGCCCTTGCGGAGCGCGGCTTCGATGCGTTTGGCGCGCTTCTCGGGGTCTGTTTCGTTGCCGACCCAGGTCTTGGCCAGCTCTCCCACGCGGGCCGGCAGATCACCGGGCAACGCCAGGTAGCGGGCGCGGCTAGCGCCATCGAGCGGCTGCAGCGGCGTCTCGGTGCCGTCAGCCAACGCGACTTCGTAGCGGAGCCCGCCATCGCCGGAGGCGCGGTAGCTGAGCTGGCCCTCTTGGGTGACGTAAAGGGTCGGAATCGAGCTCGGGACTACGTTGTTTGGCGTCAGGAGCGTGAGCGCCACGGCGTCCGGCGGCACGAAAACCACGCTCGGATCGATGGGCTGGAGGTCGATGCGCAGCTTGCGGTCACGCGCGGGATCCGGCCAGCGGCGGATGCGCACGCTGTTGCCAATCTGCTCGGCGCGCAGCTGGGCGGCCGAGGTGGTGCGCGACCACGAGTGGCCGTTGTAACGATCGAACGCTGCGCCGCGCAGGTACAGCGCCAACCGCACCGGCGGCTCCGCCGGCAAGTTGGGGTGCTCGACCCGCATCACGATCGTCGGATCGGCACGCAGTCGCCCGACGCCGCCCAGGTCGACACGATCGGAGAACCCGACCACGCGCTCCCGATGGTCTTGCCCGAGCAGCAGCAACGACAGCCCGACGCGCGGGAACATCACGAACACCAGCGCGGTAAACAAGAAGATTGGAATCGACAGCGAGCAGGTGAAGACCAAAAACGAGCGGCCAATCACGCGCCGGCTGCGCAGAATACGCGGCACGTCCACCGGCAAACCCGTGCGATCGCGCGCACCTTGGCGGTAATTGCCCTCCACTTCGCGCCGCAAATGGCTGAGCACCAGCGCGCCGGGCGCGACCACCAAGAAGCCGATGAAGCACAGGCCGTAAGACAACCCGCCGCCCAGCACGGTACCGGCGATCAAGTGCATCAAGGCCAGCACGATGACCTGCTGGTCGTGAGCAGCGCCGCGCCGGGTTGCCAGGCGCACGACCTGCAGCGCCGCCGCGAACTCGACGGCCAAAGGCAGCAAGCTCTCACCGGAGAAGAGCCGCGACGTCTGCAGGGCGAGCAGCGACAGCGGCAGCACCATCGAGACGCGCCGCACGATCGCGTGATCTTGAAAGCGCTGCGGCAGCACCACCGCGATCAACAAGCCGGCCAACGTCGCCAGCACGAACCAGCGATTCAGCTCGCCGCTGGCCAAGAGCGACAGCAGACCGAGCGCCGCAAGCGCGTCGGTCATGATGCGGTGAATCAGCCCGAACCTCATGCCGAGGCCTGCAACTTCCGGCCGCTTTCGGGCTTTTCGGGCTTTTCCGGTGTTTTGGCCGTCTGCGACGAGGGCTCCAGCAAAGCCAGGAACCGGAGCAGCGGGTCCGCCCCCACCGAGCTATTGGCGCGCACTCGCTCGCCGCCCGAAGCCAACACCGACACGGTGTCGCCCCGCTTGAGGTGCGCGACCGCGCGCGAAGCGACGTCGCGAATGCGGCGCTCGAAGCGCAGCGACCAGTCGTCGTCCGGCGTGGTGCCGGGGTGCCCGGAGTCGATCGAGAAAGCGACGTCGCGGCGCGTGTCGGTAGCGCGCTCGCGGAGCACGCGCTGATCCGGCAGGGTGCTCTTGCGCCAGTAGATGTCGCGCGGGTCGTCACCCTCGCGCATCAAGCGCAGGCCGTGGATCTCGTCGCCGTTGCCGCGACCAAGCGCGCTCTCGCCGCCGGTGCGGTCGCCCGATTCGGTTTGCGGCAACCGCACGGGGTCGACGGCCGGGTAGATGATGAGCTCGTCGTCAGCCGCAACTTCCCGGGATTTCTCGAATAAACCGAACGGAAAGCGCGTTGCCACACGGAAGCCAACGTGGTGATCGCGGCCGCGCCGCGCGGGCGTGCGCCGGTACGCGGCCACCTGCGCCGAGCGCGGGCTGATCTTGAGAAAGAAGCAGCGCTTGTCGGCGGGTTGCCCGGCGCGCAAATCTTCGACCTCGATCGCGTAGCTGGGGATGCGCTGCTTGTGGTTGTAAACCTCGATCTCGACCAAGTGCGGCCGGCCCACTTGCGCGCGCGGCGGCAAGCGCCTGCTCACCGAGAGGTTTCGCAAGCTCAGCTCGCTGAGCACGCCCGAAACGATGATCAGCGACAGCAGCATGCCGAGCAGCAGGTACAAAAGGTTGTTGCCGGTGTTGATGGCAGCGATGCCCACGCCAAACGTGATGAAGATGAAGTACTTGCCCTCGCGGGTCAGCTTCAGCCGGCGCGGCCACTTGCCCCAGAAGCCCTTTCCCAGCCCCTCGACCTTGCCCTTCGCTCTGCCTGGCGGCGGCTTCAGCGGTGGCGGGACCGCGGGCGCGGCCGATTTCGCCTTCGGGAGCGGCGGCTTCGGCACCCCAGGCTTTTCCACGGTTTAGAGCGGCACGGGCACGCGGGCGATCACGTCGCGCACGGCGGCTTCGGACTCTTCGCGCGAGGGCGCGTAGCCTTCGGCGTGGGCGGCGAGCCGCACGCGGTGAGACAACACCGGCACGGCCAAGCCGTGGATGTCGTCGGCGATGCAGTAGTCGCGACCGGCCAAGAGCGCGCGAGCCCGAGCGGCGCGAGCCAGGTTCATACCGGCGCGGGTCGAAGCGCCGAGCGACAACGTCGGGCTGGTGCGCGTCGCCGTGATCAGCGCCTGCAGGTACGCGCCGAGCGCGCCGTCCATCGAGACGCGATCCACCTCGCGTTGCAACGACACCAGCGACTGCGGATCCAGCACCGGCGGCACCAGCTTCACGCGGTCTACGTCGGGATCGAGCATCAGCCGCGTCTCGATGTGCGCGGGCGGATAGCCGATGTGAATGCGCATCAAAAAGCGGTCGAGCTGTGACTCCGGCAGCGGGAAAGTACCGGCAAAATCGGTCGGGTTCTGCGTCGCCACGACCAAGAACGGCTCGGGCAACGGCAACGTGCGGCCGTCGATCGACACCTGCTCGTCACTCATGGCTTCGAGCAAGGCTGACTGCGTGCGCGGGCTGGCGCGGTTGATCTCGTCAGCCAACAAGACGTTGGCGAAAACCGGCCCCTGACGCAGCACGAACTCGGACGTGCGCTGATCGAAGATGACGACGCCCACAACGTCGCTCGGCAAGAGGTCGCTGGTGAACTGCACGCGACGCATCTCGCCGCCGACAGCGCGAGCCAGCGCGCGCGCCAACGTGGTCTTGCCGACACCCGGTACGTCTTCGATCAAGATGTGACCGCGAGCCAGCAGCGCCACGAGCGCCAGCTCGACTACCTCGGCCTTGCCTTCGAGCGCGCTCTCCACGGCGTTGCGAAGCTCAGCCACGCGCGGGGCCTGGTCTGCCGGCAAGGCCAGGACAGAAGACGACATATCCGCCGCATGTTAGCACCAACTGCCGACCCGTGACGAAGGGCCAAAAAGCCGGCAAGAGCGCATTTAGCTCTTTCCGGCCTCGGTCTCGGGGGCGTGGTCGCTGCGCGGCTTGGTCTCGGGGGCGTGGTCGCTGCGCGGCTTGGTCTCCGGGGCGTGGTCGCTGCGCGCCTCGGTCTCGGGGGCGTGTCGCTGCGCGCCACTTGCCAGGACGTACAAGCAGTGGTCACCTGGCCCGCGATGCAGGTTTCGGTCGCGCGGATCGAAGTGCGCGGCGTAACGCGGCGATTTGGAGCAACTCTGGCGCTCCGCCAAGTCTCCACGACTTTCGAGGCGGGCTCGCTCACTTTCTTGGAGGGACCGAACGGCGCCGGCAAGAGCACGCTCTTGGCCATCTTGGGCACCGTGCTGCGACCGACCTCGGGCACGGTTTGGTACGAGCCGCTCGGCGAAGACCAAACGGATGCGCGTCGCCACATCGGCTGGGTGGCGCACGAGTCGCATTGCTACCGCGAGCTTTCGGGCCGCCAGAATATCGAGCTCGTGGCGCAAATTCACGGCTTGGCGCAGGTGACCGAGCAGGTCAATCGCGTGATCGCTCGGGTAGGGGCCGACGTTTTTGCCGATCGACCGGTCGGAACGTTGTCGCGCGGGCAGCGGCAACGCATCGCTTTGGCGCGAGCCCTGGTTCACGACCCGGGCGTGCTGTTGCTCGACGAACCGTGGACCGGTTTGGACGTCGCCAGCGTCGACCGGCTCGAGACGGTGATCAAAGAAGAGGTGGCGCGCGGGTCGCTCGTGATCGCGGTCACCCATGGCGCGGGAACGGCCGAGCGGCTGGGCGCCCGCCGGCTGCGCATCGAAGGCGGCCGCGTCGTTACATAAGTGGGCACCGCCACAGGCCCCGTGGCCGAAAGCGCGCTGGACGCTATGAGCCAGACTTAAAAGTCGGGTGGCGAAGCAGCCAGGCGACGCAGGCAGCGGCGCTGGTCGCGCCTGGCGGCAGCACCTCCAGCACCTCCGCGATGCCTAGCCGCGACAACTCTGCGGCGTTGCTGCCGGAGCTTTGGTCCGGAGCGCGAGCGCCGGACAGGACGAGCGCGTCGGGCGCACGCGGCAGCGCGCGGAGCGTCGCCGTCACGTCGTGCAGCACGCCGAGCGAATCGGGCGCGACCAGCAGCCACAGCGCCGGTTCGAGCGCGCGCGCCAGGTCGACGTTCGTGACGCCGACGCCGAGCGGGGAGAGCGCACCGCCCGCCGTTTCCACGAGCAACACTTCCGGCGCTGCCGCCCGTTCTTGCTCGGCGACCCACGCCGCGACTTCGGCGACGTCGAGCGCGACGCCTTGTTCGCGCGCGCCGAGGTGCGGCGACACCGGGCGAGGAAAGCGCCAGGGCGAAAGCCTCGCGGCGTGACCCGCCGCTTCAGCGATCGCTCCGGCGTCTCCCGGCGCGCCGTCAGTCACTCCGCTTTCGATCGGTTTGAGTGCGAGGACGGAGACGCGCGCGCGCAGCCCCTGTGCGAGCCGCGCAGTGACGTACGACTTTCCGACGTCGGTGCCGGTGCCGAGGATTACGACGCGCACGCGACCTCCACGGCGGAGGCGATGCGCGACACCGCGTCATCAGGCCAATCCGCGTGCACCGTGAGGCGGAGCCGCGCGGCTCCCACCGCGACTGTCGGAGGTCGAATCGCTTGCGCCAAGATCCCGCGCCGACGCAGCTCTGCCATCGCCGCGAGCGCGCGCTCGTTCGAGCCGAGCACGACCGGTACGATGGGTCCGACCGCGCCGGGCAGCGTCGGCAAACCGCGCGCGGCCAGCGCCTGACGGAGCTCTGCCGAGCGAGCCTCCAAACGACTTCTCGCATCGTCGGCAGCGCGCGCCGCCCGGACCTGCGCCAGCGTGACCCGACACAACAGCGGGGAGGGGGCCGTCGAGAAGACGAACGAGCGCGCCCGATTCCAGAGCCAGGTCCGGAGCGCGCTCGAGCATGCGATCACGCCGCCCTGCGACCCCACGGCCTTACCTAGCCCCGCCACCGCCACATCGGATCGCACAGCCTGAGCCGCCGCTCGCCCAGCCCCCGCGGGGCCGAGCACTCCGAGCGAGTGGGCCTCGTCGACAATCAGCCCAGCGCCGTATCGATCGCACAGCGCGCGCAGCGTTGGTAGGTCGGGGCAGTCGCCGTCCATGCTGAACAAGCCCTCGGTGACGACCCACGCCGGCGCACTCCCACGGTGCTGGCGCAACGCGGCTTCGACCGCTTCGACATCCAGGTGCGGCGTCACCACGACGCGCGCCCGCGCCAACCGACACCCGTCGACAATCGAGGCGTGGTTCAGCGCGTCCGAAACGACCAACGACTCCGCCTCGCCGAGCGCGGGGATCAGACCCGCGTTCGCCGCGAAGGCGCTCGGCGTCAAAAGGCTCGACTCTGCTCCGAGCCACTCCGCCAGCTCTCGCTCCAGCACCTCGTGCTCCGCAAACGACCCCTGCACGAGTCGCGATGCTCCAGCACCCGGGCGAGCCCCTTCGAGGCTGCTCAGAGTTTCACGTGAAACGCTCCGCGCACCTAGACCCAGGTAGTCATTCGAGCAGGCATCCAGCCAGCCCTCGGCGCCCGCTGTGGGCGGAGCCTGATGGAGCCCTGAGTCCGCCGGGTCCCGCAGCAGCTGCCGCGCCTCCAACTCCTCGAGCCGCGCCTTCAGCCATTCCTGCATGCTCCCACCGCGATAGCGGCGCCAGGCCGCGGCGTCACGCGAAACGCCACTTGGACGAGCGGTTGGGCGGGCGACAAGGCGCGAGGAAGGTCGGAGGCGGCACCTGAGCTCTCCCCACGAGCCGTCCCGGCGCCACGGGACCAAGGCCACGGCCGGGAGGGCGAGCGCGGCTGACCCGACCCGGTTGGGGCCCCTGTCGGCTCCTGGCGGGGAGGCCTCGGAACCCGCGAGGGGCCTCGGAACCCGCGAGGGGCCTCGGAACCGCGAGGGCCTCGGAACCGCGAGGGCCTCGGAACCGCCGGGGGCCTCGGAACCGCGAGGGGCCCGGGCGAAGCGATGGGACCGCCGGCTCCGACTGTCTGCTGAAGGTCTGGGAGGAGCTCGATGGTTCGAGCCTCTGTCGTGGGACCAGACACGGCGCCCTCGGCGCCTGGCCAGCTTGTCGGAGTCGCCGCCCCTCCCGGCGCGCCCCAGTCACAACTCGCTGGCTACCCCTAGGGCACCTCAAGGGACGCGGTTCCGACGCTTCCGCTCGCCCACCGGACCTCACGCTTGGAAGGCTCGCGGGTAGGCCTGGCCTACGCGCCCAGCTGGGCGCGTCACGGTGGATCGCGGAGGGAGGAAACAGGAGCGGCCGCCGCACGGGCGCACCCAACGCTGTCGCAACCCGGGCGCTGGCCAGCCTCAGCCCGCGGCCTAGCGCGAGAACCCGCACCCTGGAGCGGGGCAACCGGAACCCGGGCTCGGCCCAACAGGAAACGAAGACGCCAGGGCAGCGGGTCCGTTAGGGGCGCGGGGGCGAGGGATGAGCGGGGAGCGGGAGCCGGAGCGGGGAGGCAGGCCGGAACCGCTGGCGGACGGGTACTCGGACGACGCGCGGGTCGGGAGTCGGGAGAACGCAAAGAGGAGCAGGCATCGGCGCTCCGGGACGTGCCACGTGAAACGACTGCCGGAGGAAGGCGCAACCCACCGCTCGAATCGCCGCGCGACAGGCGGTTCGAAAGGGCGCTCGCGAGCGGAGTCGTTCCCTGGAATCGCAGGCTCACGGCCCGTGCCGCCGGAAAAGAAGGCCTCTGGCGAGCAGCGTTCGCTCGAAATCCAAGCCAGCTTCACACTCCCCCAAGGTGGGAGCCCCAGCCGCCAAAGCAAAGCTGGGAAGGCGGAGCCGTTGCCACCAGGCCTGAACAGCACCTGCGAAGCTCTGCCGTCCAGCGACGGCCTTGGGAAAGGCCGGGGCGCGAGTCCAAAGCGGCAGGAGCGGGGAGCCAGCTGCGCGGGGCTGCGTCCGAATCCCCAGCCCGAGCAGCCCTCGGGCAGCAGCGCCACGGCCATCTTGAGCGAAGCCCACGGATTCCGCGGCCGCGAGCGCCCTTCGAAAGGCCGGGGCACCGCCGCTACGGCGGCGGAGGGCGCCCGGAGCGCAACGCAAAGCGGCCAAACCTCTCGTCAGGGCTCGTTCGACCGAATTCCGGTCCCGAGACAGCTCCCTCGGTGCTCCGGCGCGGCTCAGCGTTTCACGTGAAACATAAGTACTTCAGAGTACTAATACGTTTTATCCAGTGATTTCGCGCAGTTGACGTGATTTCACCACATACGGCACTGCCTGATTAAGAATCACTTGTCTTTTTGGTGGAGCAGATCTAGCTCAGGAGGCCAAGAAAATGGCTGGTTTTTCAGTCCGGAACAGTGATTATTAGGACGTCAAGTTCTTTATGGCGCGTTTGGTTCAGCTTCCAGCACCCGGTCGAGGTGCCTACGATCGCAGCCTGAGCCGCGCGGAACGCGACGCGCAGCATCGTGAACGACTTTTGCTGGCCGCTTCCGAGGTGTTTTCGACGGGAGAAGTGACGGTTGCGCGCATCGTCGAGCGCGCGGGCGTGGGGCGCAGCACGTTCTACGAGTTTTTCGACAGCCCGGAGCATCTGCTCGAACACTTGGAGCAACGTGCGCTGCGCGCGCTCGAGTTGGCGCTCGACGCGGCGTACAACGAAGCGCGCACGCCGCTCGAGCGCTTGCGCGCGCTCACGCGGAGTTGGCTGGCCGAGCTCGACGCGCGAACGATGGAGATGCGCGTCGCGCTCACGCGACGCGCGAACGACGAGCTGCTGTCTCCCGCCGGCAAGCTGCTACATCAAAGTTTGGATCGCTGCGTGCGCGCGGCGCGCGCCGACGGTCTCGGTTGGTTCAACGCCGCCGACGAAGTGAGTCTGCTGGCCGCGACTGCCGCCGTCGAAGTACTGAGTCGTCGACAACTTACCGGCCGCCCGATCCGAGACGCGCAGCGCGTGCTGGTCGAGCTGATCACCAAACTCCTACGCTGAAGCTCGAGTGCCGTCCCGAGGCGAGAATTCGCGCCCGATGGGGAGCGAATCCGGCGCCAAATCGCGGCGAGGCGTAAAAGCTGTGGGCGCCCTGTGGAGAAACTGCGCGTGACTCGCGTGGAATGGTTTCTGCCAAGCGTCGAAAATCAAGTGGCCTCGGGAAGGATCAATGTCGCCATTTCCATGCGTGGCCCAGAGTGCTACGGTCGTCGACGAATGGCAGGCAGCCCGGTCGAGCTCAAAGTGGGGGGCCAGACGTACCGCGTCGTCGCCTCCGCCGAAGAGACGGAGCTGAAGCGCCTAGCAGATCTCGTCGACGCGCGGCTGCGCAGCATGAGCGCGCCGGGACGCCCGATCTCGCCGCAAGCGCTGCTGCTCGCTGCCATCTCGCTGGCGCACGATCTCGAAGAAGAGAAGCGCAAGCGGGTCCAGCTCGAGGCGCGCTCCAAAGAGATGCTGAAGAGCGTGCTGGCCCGCATCGACGCCGCCATCGAGGCGAGCGACGAGAAGCCGGAAGGCGAAGTCGAGCCGAGCGAACCGCCCCCGCCGGTGGAGCTGCACGGCGACGAGTTCGAGCTCTGAGCTGACGGTGGCTACAGCCCGCCGTCCAGGCGGCGCTCGATGGGCGGCAGCGCCGGCAGCTCCAGGGCCACGCGCCATTTGCCGTCTTCCCGCACGCATTTCACGCGATCCACGGCGCCGTCCTCGCCCGTGACGGTGACCTCCGCCCAGTCGCCGTCAATGCGAGTTTCGTAATGGCGCGGCTTGTGGTGCAGGCTGAAGCGCGACGGCGGCAGCATTTCTTCGGGGGCGATTTCGCGCCCGGCGACGTCGCTGGCGCGCTTGGCGCGCTCGGCCAAGTTGCGACGCGCGTCACTCCACAAGAGGTCGTAGGCGGCGCGTGCGGCTTTGCGCTCGCCGTGCACGCGCTGCAGCCGTTGAATCAACTCGGCCACCACGCGGTCGGGCTCGCCGTCGCTGGCTTCTTCTTCGCAGCCGAGCAGCGAGACGAACAGCGGCGTCGCGAGCAAGCAAGACGCCTGCCGTAGCAGCTCGCGACGCGCGTTCATTTACGCTTTGGCCTTCTGCGCCGCGCTGGTCAGGCCCATGGCGCCGTAGACCTCGGACATGGTCTTTTGCGCGATGCCGCGGGCCTTTTCGGCGCCGGCGGCGAGCACGTCGGTGACGAGCTGGGGCTTGGCCTGCAGCTCGGCGTAGCGCTCCTGCAGAGGCGTGAGGTCTTTGACGATGGCGTCACGCAGCCGCATTTTGCAGTCACCGCACGACAGCGCGCCGCTGCGACAGTCCCTGTCGATGGTGGCGACGGCGTCGGGCGCCGAAGCTGCCTTGTGGATGGTGAAGATGTTGCAGACCTCGGGGCGACCAGGAGCGCCCAGCGTGAGCTTGAGCGGATCCGTGAACGCGCCCTTGAGCTTCTTCTCGATGACCTTGGGCGGATCTTGCAGGTTGATGGCGGCGGCGGGGCGCGTCTTGCTCATCTTTTGCTTGCCGTCGAGGCCCATGATGCGTGGGGCGGACGACAGCCGCGGCATCGGCTCGGGGAAGACTTTGCCGAAGCGGTGGTTGAAACGCCGGCAAATTTCGCGGGCCAGCTCCAGGTGCTGCACCTGATCTTCGCCGACCGGAATCAGCGTGGCCTTGTACAGCAGGATGTCGGCGGCCATCAGCACGGGGTAGGTGAAGATGCCCGCGTTGTTGTTCTCCTTGTGCTGCTCGCTCTTCTCTTTGTACTGAGTCATGCGGTTCAGCTCACCCATCATGGTGATGGAGGTGAGGTACCAGCTGAGCTCCATGTGCTCTTTGACGTCGCTCTGGATGAATAGCGTGGCGCGATCCGGATCGACGCCGCCGGCCAAATAAGTAGCCGTGAGCTCGAACACGCGCTTCGGCAGATCCTTGGGGTCGTACTCGACCGTGACGGCGTGCGCGTCGACGACGCAGAAGATGTTCTCGGTGTCGGGCTCTTGTTGCAGCTTCACCCAGTTCACGAGCGCGCCGTAATAGTTACCGATGTGAAGACCAGCCGTCGGCTGCATGCCGGAGAAGATGCGATTCATCGCGGGGCGGAAGGTAACAGCCGGCTTGCGGCCTGCAAATGCGCGCAGAAGTTGGCCGAGGTTCGAGCGGGTTCGCTACGATTTCACGACAGCATGCCCGCACGCATTTCGCCCGCAAAAACCCCAGATACTGAAGCTGGGGAGCTGCCCGCTCCGGGGCTGTCGCTCGTCCGCAAGGGCGACCCGGACTGCGTGCTTTTGGCCGGGGACAACCTGACCGCGCTCCGGAGCCTGGAGCAGGGCGAGACGCGCTTTGCCCTGGCCTACCTGGATCCGCCCTTCTTGACCGGCCGGGAGCACGCCTTGGTGGAGCGAACGCGCGGCAAGCAGGGCGAAATCGTGCGCACCCTGAAGCCAGCCTTCGATGACCGCTGGGATTCGCTGGACGAGTACCTGGCTTCGCTGAAGCCGCGCATCGCGGCGGCGCGCGATCTACTGCTGCCCGACGGTTGTCTGGTGCT
>DATAKF010000442.1:0-24040 GCA_036261775.1 Polyangiaceae bacterium
GAGCGTCAGCTTGGTGCCGCTGCAAGACTCTTCGCAGGCTGCGACGTCTTCAGGGGCGCAGCCTGGGGACAGGCACTCGCGCTCGCCGTCTTCGGCGTAGTCACCGCTGGTCTGGCAGCTCAGGCCGACGGAGCCGCAGTCGAACGTGACCTTCGACTCACCGTCGCACCAGGTGGCGCGACCGTTGGAGCAACTCACGCCTTCGCTGGTGCAGGCGTTGAGCGGGTAAAAGCAGCCGATTTCGCCTGCAACCTCGCGGCAACCCGCCGCGTAGCTGGTGCAGTGGGAGCCGTAGGCGTCCGTGCCGTTGCACTGATACGAGTACTCGGTGCCGGAGCACTTTTCGACGTCGTCGGTGGCGGTGCAGGTGTTGGCCGGCAGCGGCAACACGCAGCCAGCCGTCTCCGTGTCTTCGACAGCGGGGCTGAACTCTTTGCAGGTGGCGCCGTCTTTGGTGCAGTCGCGCGCGTACGGCACGAAGCCGTCGCAGTCGACGAGCTCGTTACCGTTGCACCACATACCAACTTTTTTCGTCGCGCCGCTGCCGCAGAACGTCGGCTCGACGTGCTTGCCTTCGCAGGCCGTGATGTCAGCGCAGGTCTCGGCGTCCAGGGTGCAACGTGTGCCCTCGTACAAGTTCTGCGAGTTTTGGCTCACGCAGCGCGAAATGGTCTCGGTTGGCCAGAGCCACGGCAGACACCCCACGCGCAGGATGCACGAGCGCAGAATGGCTTCGTTGCCGTTGAAAGGCGTGCCGTCGCAGCCTTTGAACTTGGCGTCCGGGACGGCGCCGCCTTCGCCACCCGCGCCGGCTTCGGCCGGAGTGCCGCCGTTGCCGCCCACCACCACGGTGGGAGCACCTGCGGCGCCGCCTTCACCCGGTGCGCCACCGCTGCTCTTGCCGGCGGTCGTGTTCTTGCCGGCTTCGCCGCCTTCGCCGCTTTCGCCGCCGATGTTGCCGCCCAGCTTGGGATCGACCTCGTAGTCGCTGATACCCAAGATCTGCTGACAGCCTCCGGCCACGGCCAGGGTCGACCACAGGAACAAGAAACGCTGGGAAGACTTGGTGCTCATGGCGGCCTAAAAGGTTCCGCTCAGACCGGCGCTCTGCGCGCCGATCCAGGGCTCTACGCTCACGCCTTGCTTGGCGAGCTTCGGGGTGCTCTTGCTGGCGCTGGCGCTGGCGCTGCTGTTTCCGGTGAGCAAGAGCACGACGCCGACCCCCACGCCGACGAACCCGACCGCGAAGCCTACGGTCGACACCGTGGCCATGCTCTTGGCGCCGTCGAGCGTGTCTTGCTGGCTGGAGGGGCACTTGGTGTCCACGCAACCCTTCAGATCCCCCTTCTTGCCGAGCGCCAAGAAACCCGTAACGCCGCCGACCACGAGGCCCGCGCCGCCGACGCCGAGGGCCACGTAGGCCAACGTGTTGCTCTTTTTGGGACCCGTGTCGGTGGGGGGCGTGGCGGGGCCAGTGACGACGGGGGGCGCGGTGGTGGGGGGCGGAGGCGTGACCGCTGCCGCTGCCGGATCCTTTTCGAGCCTGACCGCGATCTCTTGCGAGCCGCCTTCGGTCAGCGTGACGCTCGTCTTCTGCTCCAGGTAGCCTGGAGCGCTCACGACGACCTCGTGCGTGCCCGGATCGGTCGGGCGCTCGATGCCGATGAGCGCCGGAGGAATGGCCGCGCCCGCGACCGTGACTTGCGGCCGGGCGTCTGCCGGCTCGACCCGCACCGTGAGGTGAGCGATCTTCGGCAGCGCGCTGTTCAGTACACCTTTGGCGCGCTCTTGCGCATCGCGAAAGGCTTTGGGGGCGTTGGCGGCGAGTTGCTCGCGCACTACGCGGTTCAGGTTCTCGGTGCCGAGCACGACCTGCCCGACGTTGACCTGGCACTCACCGAGCCGCCCCAAAATGGAGGGCGCGTGATACAGCGACTCGGCGCGCGACAGCTTCTCGATGGCGCCCTTGCAGTCGCCCGCGTCGGCCAGCTTGATGCCCTGCATGCCCAGCGAGCGGGCGGCCGCGACGCTCTCGGCTTGGGGTTGATCTTGGGCCAGCGCTGCGGGCGCCACGAGTGAGGTCGTGAGCGAGGAGACGAGACCCAGCGCCACGAAGCGCTGCCGCAAGCTGACACGTCGAGCTGTTGAGCAAGTAGTCATAAGCACCCGCCTGCCGTTTTACCGCACCTTGCGGCGCGAGCGCTCAGAAACCTAGATCGGAGCCTGGCGGCTTGGCGGGAGCGGGCTTGGCCGGAGCAGCTGCAGGTGCTGCCGGAGCTGGGATTGCACGGGCTTTCTGTTCCGTGGCGCGCGTGGTGCGGGCCGTGGGGCGACCGTGAGGGACCTCGCCGGCCTTAGTGATTTCGGCAGCAATACTGGAAACAGCGGCCGCAGGGGCTGGCGGCTCGGGCGCTGGCATGGGCTGCGGTGTTTCGCGCTCGGGGCTGGTAACGACGGTTGCTGTTGCGGCTCGCGGCAGCGGGGCCGCCGCGCTGGGTGCTGCCGCACTGGGCTTGTCTCCACTGCCCATGAAGGCGAGCCCAATACCCAGCAAGCACACGACCAAGAGCCCAAGGCCCGCGCCGAGCACGAGCGGCGGCACTCCGCGGCGGGGAGGTTTCCAGTCGCCAGTCGCGCCGCTGGTGTCGCTGCGTCCGTGCGTGCTGACCGCGATGGGAATGGGGGCCGGAAGCGCGATGGGTTGGCCGGGCCCCATCATGACTTGTTGCGTGCGCGCCAAGCTGGCGGGACCGTGGTCGATGTGGAGCGTCGCCATGGCGGGTGCGGCGTAGCCGACCAAAGTCTCGGGAGCGATGCGGCCTTCGGGGAAGGACTTGTGCTTGGACAGCGGCATACCGCCGCCAGCAGCCTGCAAGGCTTCGCTCATTTCATCGGCGCTTTGAAAGCGCTCGAGCGGTTCCTTGGCGCAGGCTCGCTGAAACCATTGCTCTACGGCCTCGGGCGTCCACGGCGCTTTTTCGCGCAAAGACGGCAGCGGTAGCGTGCAGATGCCGATCAAAATGTCGCTGTAGTTCGGCGAGTAGTACGCAAAATCACCCGTCAACATGTGGAACAAGCACATGCCCAGCGAATACAAATCAGCGCGGTGGTCGACGCTGCTGGCGCCGCGCACTTGTTCGGGGCTCATGAACAGCGGTGTGCCGAGCACCGTGCCGGCCTGCGTCGTGCCCTTCTCACCCTGGCTGTCCAGCTTGGCGATGCCGAAGTCGAGCACCTTGGCGATCCAGCCGACCTCGTCGTCCTCGCTCTTGACCAGGAAGATGTTGGCAGGCTTCAAGTCGCGGTGAACGATGCCGTGCGCGTGCGCGCGCGCCAGCGCTCGGCTGACGTGCGCGACGATGCGCACCGCGTCGCCGAGCGGGATGTCGTGCTCGCGCTCGAGCCGTTGCTCCAGCGTCTCGCCTTCCAAAAACTCGAGCACGATGTACGGGTTGCCCTCGGCGGTCTCGCCGTCGTCGTACACCTGCACCACGTGCCGCGAGCGCAGCTTGGCTGCGGCTTTGGCCTCCACGCTGAAGCGCTTGCGCGCCTCGGTGGACTGCAGGTGCTCACTCGAAATGAGCTTGATGGCGACGCGCTGACCGAGCGTGACGTGCACTGCTCGGTAGACCGTGCCCATCGAGCCCCGCCCGATCTCCTCCTCGAGGCGGTACTTACCGGCAATGACGAGCCCCGGTCGGATGTGACTCGGGATGCCCTCCGGTAAAATGGCCGTGTCGCTCATCTTCAGCCAGGTCAAGAACGCTACGGCCGGAACCAGTCCGCCCTGAAGGTCTCGAGCTTACGACCCCCGCGCGCGGTCGTCGAGGGCGCCGAGGACTGCCAGGCTTTCGGCCTCGGTACCCGCGTAAGGCTGGGCTAGCCACGCCGTGAGGATCTCTTTGGCCACTTCTTCGCTGGTCAAGCGGAGCGATAGCGCTAGCACGTTGGCGTCGTTCCATTTGCGCGCGCCGCGCGCGGTCTCGGCGTCGACGCACAGCGCGGCGCGCACGCCCGGCACCTTGTTCGCGGCGATGCTGACGCCCGTGCCGGTCCAGCAACAAACTACTCCCAGCTCATGCTCGCCCGACGCCACGGCCTCACCCACGCGCCGCGCCGTAGCGCCCCAGGCTTCGTCTTCGCCCGCGGCCTTGCCGTAGCGCGTGACCTGATGCCCCGCCGCCCGCAAAAATTCGGCGATTGCGTCCACCACTCGCGTCAAATCATCGGCACCCAGCGCGATGCGCATGAGCACAGGCATAGCACCCAACCAGCTGGGGGCTGCCCCAATGCAGCTCGCTTGCAGAAGCTGTCGTGGCGGCCCCGGCGGCCCCCGGCCGCTCCGTGCGATCGAGAGCGAATCAACAGGGAGGCAGGGAGGCGGGGAGGTCCGCGAACCCAGATTTTTGGGTTTCGCGCTCCAACGCGTCTACGATTGGTCGAGCAGGCCGCGCAAGCGGGCGGGGGGAATGCGGAACTCGCGCTTGCAGTATTCGCAGGCGATTTCCAGCACCTCGCCGCCGGACAGTAGGTGCTCGATGTCGTGTTTGGGCAGTGTCGAGATGGCGGAGACGACGCGCAGCTCGTTGCACCAGCACTCGAAGCCGACCTGGCTCTCTTCGAGGCGCGTGAAGGCCATGCCGTACAGCAGCTCTTCGAGCAGCGCGCTGGGCGTGAAACCGGGATCGCGCAGCTGCGCGTCGATGTTCTCGAAATCGTGCAGCCGCTCGGTCATGACCATCAGCGGGCCGCGCCCCACCTCGGGGAGCAGCTGCACCAGGTAGCCGCCAGCGGCCTGGACCTTGCCGTCTTCGATGATGGTACCCATGGCCAGCATGGACACGACCTGCTCGGAGGTCTGCATGTACTCCATGAGCGCGCGCGAGATGCCGCCGGGCCCTGGCACTTGCACGAAACCCTGGTTGATCTTGCCGTCGGGCAGCGTGCGCATCATCTGCATGATGGCGCCTTCGCCGACGTTGACTTCAACGGCGCCTTCGCTGAGCTGAACCAGGCCGCGCGTCTTGCCCGACGGATGCGAGTCGGCGACGAGGCTGCCCGAGCCGCCGGAGCCCTTGAGGATGCCCTGCACGCGCAGGTTGGGCGCCATGGTCTCGCGAAACAGCACCGCGCCGGTGACCAGATCACCCAAGTGCCGCGCCGTGACGCCTTGGGCGCTCTGGGCGTCGAGCACGCGCTGAATGGTTTCGGTGGTGCGCGCGACGATCACGCGAAAAGCGCCGTCATCGGTGATGGCGCGCAGGACAGTGTCGGTGCTTTGCATGATTCAAGAGAGCGAGTGGTCGTCGTTGTCCGCGCTGCCTTCGTCGCGCGAAACCGGGACGCGGTAGGCCTCGCTGAGCCAGTTGCCCAGGTCGATCATTTTGCAGCGCGTGGAGCAGAAGGGGCGCGGGCCATGGTTGTCGGGGGCGTCGACTAGCACCCGCTTGCAGATCGGACAATCGATGCGCATCGCTCCGGCCAGCCTAGCACCACTCGTCGGTCTCGCGGGGCGGCACGCGCCGCCCCGCCCCGCTGAAGTGAATTCAGCGGGGCCCCACCCCACGCGGCTCGTCGCGGGGCTCCTCGCGGGGCTCGGGCGCGCGAAGGGGCTAGCCCTGCTGCAGGAAGAAGCGCAGCGCGTTCGCGTGCGAGGGGAACGCCAAGTCTTCGTCGCGCAGAGAGGCGGGCGGCGCCCACACCACCTCGGTCACGTCGTCGAGCGGGCTGGCCTCGCGGGCCACCACGCGGGCCACGAAGAACAGGTCGACGATCGGGTACTCGACCGAGCGGTAGCTGTAGAGGTTGGGAAAACTGGCCAGAAACTGCACGCCGGCCAGCTTCACGCCGGCTTCTTCGCGCACCTCGCGGATGGCCGCCGCCTCGGCGGTCTCGCCGCGATCGATGAAGCCGCCCGGTAGCGCTAGTTTGTTTCGCCCCGGATCGCGGGCGCGGCGGATGAACAGCGCCTCACCGCGACCGTCCAAGATCAGGACGGCTGACGACACTGCCACGTTGTAATAGTAGACGAAGCCGCACGCCTCGCAGACGAAGCGAATCGCGTCGGCTTCAGCAGTGCGCGCGGCGGCGCAGCGCGGACAATGCTTGAACAGGGCGCTGGGCGGTGCCGAGGCAAGGACGTCGGTCAAGCTCAGTTCTCCAGCGCGGCGCGCGCTGCCTCCACCGTGCGGTCGATGTCGTCGTCGGTGTGAGCGGCCGACACGAAAGCGGCCTCGAACTGCGATGGCGGGAAGTACACGCCGCGCGCGGCCAAGCCGCGGTGAAAGCGCCCGAATCGTTCGCGATCGGACGCGGCCGCGTCGGTCCACGACCGCACGGGGCCGCGGTGGAAGAACAACGTGAGCATCGAGCCCACGCGCTGCACAACGCCGTCGACGCGAGCGTCGCGCAGCCCGCGCTCGAGCCCGACCTGCAGCTTGCTGGTCAAGGCTTCGAGCCGCTCGTAGACAGCCGGCGTCAGCGCGTCGAGCGTCGCCAAGCCGGCCGCGATGGCCAGCGGGCTGCCGCTCAAGGTGCCGGCTTGGTACACGGGACCGAGCGGCGCGATGCACTGCATGATCTCGCGTTTGCCGCCGTAGACCGCGAGCGGCATGCCGCCGCCCACCACTTTGCCCAAACAAGTCATGTCCGGTGTCATGCCGAACAAGCCCTGCGCGCCGCCAGCCGACAGGCGCGAACCCGTCATGACCTCGTCGAAGATAGACACGGCGCCGTGCTCGCGACACAGCTCCAAAATCCGCTCCAGAAAGCCAGGCTGCGGCGGCACCAGGCCCATGTTGCCGACCACCGGCTCGACGATGACGGCGGCGACGCGACCACGCTCGCGCTCGAACAGATCGCGCAAGGCGTTCTCGTCGTTGAACGGCAGGCTCGCGGTGTTTGCCACCACTCCGGCCGGGACGCCCGCTGAATCAGCCGTATCGAAGGTGGCTAGACCGCTGCCAGCCTTGACCAGCAGCGCGTCGGAGTGACCGTGATAGCAGCCGTCGAACTTGACGATCACGTCGCGGCCGGTGAAGCCGCGCGCCGCGCGGAGCGCGCTCATGGTCGCCTCGGTGCCGCTCGAGACGCAGCGCAGCATCTGGATGCTCGGGTAGCGCTCGATGATGGCTTCGGCGAACTGCACCTCCAGCTCGGTGGGCGCACCAAAGCCGAGGCCGCTCTCGGCGCGCGCCTGCACGGCGCGAATCACGTCCGGGTGGGCGTGGCCCAAAATCGCAGGACCCCAACTGCCGATGTAGTCGATGTACTCGCGACCGTCGGCGCCGTGGAGCTTGGAGCCCTTGGCAGAGCTGATGAAGATGGGTGCACCACCGACGGCGCGAAAAGCGCGCACCGGCGAATTGACTCCGCCTGGCAGCAGGCGTTCGGCGCGTTCCATGAGTCGCGCGGAGGTCTCGTCGCTCATGCGCCGGTTGTAGCGCACAGCGGCGCGCGCGCGCACAGTAGAAGCAGCTCTCCCTACATTGGCTCTGAAGGCCCTACGTGGTTGGGTCTTCATTTTCGCGTTACGCTTGGTAAGTGCGCGCGTTTGGACCGTGCCTGCGTGAATTCAAAGTGCCGAGGGCGGGCTCCGGACACGACGCATACGCCGCGTCGCCGGTTGTCTCTCTGCTTCGTAACTGTCGGAATTTGTTGAGAGGATGAGAAAAGTCCAACCGCACCGCCAAGCGACGCGCCTCACGCTGCTAGGCGCGCTGGCCTCCTGGCCGCTCGCGCTGGCGTCGGCGTGCAGCATCTACGACGACTCGCTGCTGGGCAATGCGGCTGCGCCGCTCGGTGGAGCGGCTGCCGGAGCGGGCGCGGGCTCAGGCGCAAGCTCTGCTGGTTCTGGTGCGACTGGCGGCGCCGAGGCCAACGGCGCGACGGGCGGTTCAGCTTCGGGTTCGACCGCCGTGGCCGGCAAAGGCGGTGAAAGCCCCGAGCAAGGCGGCAGCGCGGGCAGCGCAGCGGGCGGCAGCGCTGGCACGAGCGCGGCTGGCACCAGCTCTGCCGGCACCGCTGGCGACGCCAACTCGGGTCCAACCGAGAGCATCGACGACATGGAGGACGGAGACGCCGAAATCGAGCTGTCCGGTCTTCGCAACGGCTACTGGTACGTCGGCGGTGACCTCACGCCGAACGCTACGACCGATCCGCTCTCTACCAAGTTCTTGATGACGCAGCTCGCGGCCGGCGAGCGCAGCACCTACGTCGCTCACCTCAAAGCCGTCGGCTTCAAAGATTGGGGCTCGGTGATGGGCTTCAACTTCATCGAGCTGCTCACCAAGGTGAAGCCTTACGACGGCTCGGCGTATTGTGGCATCGGGTTTTGGGGCAAATCGGCTGCGGCAACCACCGTGCGCTTCCGCGTGCCGGACATCGACACCCATCAAAACGGCGGTGTTTGCGTGGACGGCGGCACCAACGGCACGGCCTGCTACGACCACTTCGGCGCGTCGCTCTCGTTCAGCACTGCCTGGAAGGCCTTCAGCCTGAAGTTCACCGATCTGGCACAAGTCGGCACCGGCTACCACCCGGCCGACGGCAAGCTGAAGGCCGACAAGCTGTTCGCCGTCGAATGGGCGTTGCCCGGCACCGGCAACACCTACGAAATTTGGATCGACGACGTGCACTTCATCAAGTGCGAATAGTCACGCCTTCGGCGTCGGCTAGTTGCTGCTCTCCCCGTAAACGTGCCCGTGCCCGTGCCCGTGCCCGACGGTCCGTAAATCACGCGATTGGGGGGTAGGCCCTGCCTGCGCGCCCAGCTGGGCGCGGCGCGCGCGGGCGAGGCCCGCGCCACAAACCAAGGCCTGCCAAACAAACGGGCCCGACGACTTTCTACGGACCGTCGGGCACGGGCACGGGCACGTTTACGGGCACGCGCGAGAGCGAGGGCTAACCGAAATTCTCACCCGTTTGCAGGCGCCACAGGGCGGCGTACTGGCCGCCTTTGGCCAGCAGCTCGTCGTGGCTGCCGGATTCGACGATGCGACCGGCGTCGAGCACGTGGATGCAGTCGGCGCGGCGGACCGTGGAGAGGCGATGGGCGATGATCAAGCTGGTGCGGCCGACCACCAGCCGATCGAGCGAGCGCTGAATGGCGGCTTCGGTCTCGTTGTCGACCGCGCTGGTCGCTTCGTCGAGCACCAAAATGCGGGGATTTCTGACGATCGCGCGGGCCAGGGCGATGCGTTGGCGCTGCCCGCCGGACAGCTTTTGGCCGCGCTCGCCGACCTCGGTGTCGTAGCCGTTCGGCAGCTGGGAGATGAACTCGTGCGCTTCGGCTGCGACGGCGGCGGCCACCACGTCTTCGCGCGACACGTCGCTCAGGCCGTACGCGATGTTCTGCGCTGCGGTCGCGTCCGCCAGAAAGCTGTCTTGCGCTACGTAGCCGATGCAGCGGCGTAGCGCCTGCAAGTCGAGCTCGTCGATGGAGCGGCCGTCTAGCAGCACCTTGCCGCGCGTTGGTTCGTAGAAGCGCAGCAGCAGCTTGACCAGCGTGCTCTTGCCGCCGCCGGTGCTGCCCACGAACGCGATGGTTTGACCCGGCGTGATGCGGAGCGAGATACCTTGCAAGGTGGGCGTGTCGCCGTACGAGAAATCGACGTCGTCGAAGGTGAGCTCGCCCTTCACGTCTTTGGCGGAGATGGGCGCGCCCGCGTAGCTGATTTTGACGGGCGTCTCGACCAGGTTCATCACGCGCTCTACCGACGCCATCGAGCGCTGGTAAAGGTCGGACATGTCGGCTAGCCGCGTCATCGGCCAGAGCAGCCGCTGCGTCAGGTACACCAGCACCGAGTAGCTGCCGACGCCGATCTCGCCGCGCAGCGCCAGAAATCCGCCGTAAAGCAGCGTCACCGTGAAGCCGGCCAAGATGGCCATGCGGATCACGGGCGTGATGGCCGCCGAGAAGCGGATCGCGAAGGCGTTGGCGTCCCGGTAGCGATTCGAGCTCTCTTGAATGCGCTGGACCTCGTAGTCCTCGGCCGCGTACGCCTTGATGGTCGCGATACCGAGTAAGTTGTTGTTGAGGCGCGCGTTCAAGGTGCCGGCGGCTTCACGCACCTCGGCGTAGCGCGACGCCAAGCGCGCTTGGAACCAAAACGCGCCGTAGATGATCATCGGGATCGGGACTAGGGCCAGGAACGCGATCTTGGTGGTCAGCGTGAAGAACACCGCGCCTACCAGCACGGTGCCGGTCAGGACCTGAATCAGGTCGTTGGCGCCGCCGTTCAGGAAGCGCTCCATCTGATTGATGTCGTCGTTCAGCGTGCTCATCAGCGTCCCCGTGCGGGTACGCTCGAACCACGACAGCTCCAGCCGCTGCACGTGCGCGTAGCTCTGCATGCGCAGATCGTGCTGCAGGTTCTGCGCGAGGTTCCGCCAGCGTACCGCGTACAGGTACTCGAACGTCGACTCGAACACCCAGACGAAGACGGTGATGACCGCCAGCAGCGTGAGCTGGTGGTGCGGGTCGGTCGCGCCAAATCGCGACAAGAACGAGGCTTTCCGGCTGACCACGACGTCCACAGCCACGCCGATCAGCACTTCGGGCAAGACGTCGAACAGCTTGTTCAACACCGAAAACGTCGAAGCCAGCGCGACCTGCCGCCGGTACTGCTGCGCGTGCTGAAACAGTCTCCGTAGCGGATGCATCAGTGGCCCAGGCTGTGTCGGCGGCGGGCTGGGCTCAGTCGGCGTCGGTGCTGGCGCCGAAGCTGAAGATGGTGACCGGCGCGGCCGACGCTCCCAGAGCGCGGTAGAAATCCAAGGCGTGCTGGTCGTCGTTGTCGACGGGGACGAAGGCGTCCTGAATCCCGGCACCGGCAGCGGCGCGTTGCAGCTCGGCGATCAACTGGCGTCCGACACCCTTCAATCGGTGCTCGGCGTCGACCGCGATGTCGTAGATGAAAATCTCCGACGCCTCGAGTCGGGTCATGGGCAAGGTGTGCGCGGTCAGACCGCCCACGACCTCGTCGCCTGCCAGCGCCGCCAGCGCCCAGAACTCGGTGCGGCTCAAGAGCGCGCTCAGGTAGCGCTCGCTCAGCTCCGCGCGCGGCTCGTCGAAGATGTCGGCCATCTTCGTGAAGAGCCGCTTGGCGAGCGCGGTGTCACCAGAACCGAGGCGTTGGATACGGTACGGGGTCATTTCGGGCACGCGGCGAGCATAGCCCCCCTCGGGCCGATCCTCAGACAGGAATGCCCGGGGCCGGGAACGAGCGGCACATCTCCGAAACCTCGGCTGCCACCTTCTCGATCAGCTTGTCGTCGCCCGCGTTGCTCACCACTTGGTCCATCCAGCCGGCGAGCCGCAGCATTTCGTCTTTGCCCATGCCGCGCGAGGTGATGGAGGGCGTGCCGATGCGGAAACCCGAAGGATCGAAGGGTTTGCGCGGATCGAACGGGATCGAATTGTAGTTGCCGACGATGCCGGCGCGGTCCAGCGCCTTCGCGGCGATCTTGCCCGTGACATTCTTGCTGCGCAGGTCGAGCAAGATCAGGTGGTTGTCCGTGCCGCCCGTCACCAGGCTGAAACCCTTGGCCAGCAAGGACTCGGCCAGCAGCTTGGCGTTCGCCACGACGTTCTGCGCGTACTGCTTGAACTCCGGCGTGGCGGCTTCCTTGGCCGCAACCGCGATGCCGGCGGTGGTGTGATTGTGCGGGCCGCCTTGCAGGCCAGGGAACACGGCGCGATCGATGTCCTTGGCGTGCTCGGTCTTGCACATGACGATGCCGCCGCGCGGACCGCGGAGGGTCTTGTGCGTCGTGCTGGTGACCACGTCGGCGATGCCGACCGGCGACGGATGCGCGCCGCCGGCGACCAAGCCCGCGATGTGCGCGATGTCGGCGCACAGCTTGGCACCCACTTCGTCCGCAATTTCGCGGAATTTCGCGAAGTCCAAGGTGCGCGGGTAAGCCGTGGTGCCGGCCCAGAGAATCTTCGGCTTGTGCTCCTTGGCCAGCGCGCGAACTTCGTCGAAGTCGATGCGCTGATCGCTCTCGCGCACGTTGTAGCCGACGGCCTTGAAGTAGCGACCGGTGATGCTGACGTGCGAGCCGTGCGTCAGGTGCCCGCCGCTCGGCAAGCCGAGGCCCATGATGGTGTCGCCGGGCTGGCAGAACGCCAAGTAGACGGCCAGGTTGGCGGGGCTGCCGCTGTAGGGCTGCACGTTGACGTGCTCGGCACCGAACAGCGCCTTCAGGCGCGAGACCGCGAGCTCTTCGACCTGGTCGATGATCTGCTGGCCTTCGTAGTAGCGCTTGCCCGCGTAACCTTCCGAGTACTTGTTCGTCAGGATCGAGCCGGTCGCCTCGAGCACGGCGCGCGAGGCGTAGTTCTCACTCGGGATGAGCCGCAGCTTCACGGTCTCGCGAACCTCCTCCTCTTTGATGAGGCGGGCGATCTCGGGGTCACGTTCGGCGAGGGCAGGGTCGTAAAGCTTGGAGGGCGGCATGGGGTCGCGGAGACTACCGCCCGTTATTGAACCGCGCCACACCAAGATAAACCGACGTAACCATGAGGGAATTCGAGATCCGTTGTGGGCAGACAGGCGACGGACGGGCCCCCGACGGGCCGGCCCGGGGGATCCGGACTTTCCCTGACCGCACAAGGCGTCCGCGGCTCTCGACGTGGGGTGCGAGGTGGCTAAACTCACGCCGGTGCGATGGCGAGACCCAGCCAAGCGAAGAATCCCGAGAAGCCAGAGGAAGCTTCTGGGGCTTCGGACCGTCGCACGCGGGCTGACGTTCCGGGAAACCTAGCCGAAGGGCACCCGAACAAGAACGTGACCGAGTCTGAACGCGAGAAGCCCGCACCGAATACGGATCCCCAAGCAGTGGCCGACGAAGAAATCCTGGCGGACGCCCCGCGCGAGCAGCACGAGGCCGACAGCGCACCTCCGAGTATTCCCTCGGCTGCTGCCGTGTTTTCGGAAGATTCGACTCGCGCTGCGACCAGCACGCCGGTGCTGCCCGGTCACGTCATCGCCAATCGCTACGAAGTGTTGAGCGTGCTCGGCGAAGGCGGCATGGGCATCGTGTACCGCTGCCGTGACCAAGCCAACGGCGAGCAGCTCGCGGTCAAGCGCGTCATTCCGCCGCCCGGCAACCTCGCGCACGACTACGTGATGTGGTTCTACAAAGAGGCGCGCGCGCTCGCGGCCCTGGACCACCCGAACATCGTCAAGGCCCAAGATTTCGGCCAGTTGCGCGACGGTTCGCCGTACCTAGCCATGGAGCTCGTCAGCGGTGCTTCACTGCACGAGCTAGCGCACGCGCGCATCAAATACCCGCTGATCTGGGTGGTGGTGGATCAGATCTTGTCGGCTCTCGCGCACGCGCACGCGCGCGGCATCGTCCATGGGGATCTCAAGCCGTCCAACGTGCTGGTCGAGCGCATCGAAGGTCAGACGCCGCGCGTCCACGTGCTCGACTTTGGTCTCGCGTGGCTCCGTCAGGACGCGCACGACGAGCGGCTCGACGGCTCGAAGGCGATGGAGTTTGCGCCCCACGCCGGCGCCGGCACGCCCGGCTACATGGCGCCCGAGCAGATTCAGCACGAGATGCACCACGTGTGCGGCGCGACCGACATGTACTCGCTCGGCTGCATCATGTACCGGCTGCTGGCCGGGCACGCGCCGTTCACGGGCGAATCGAAAGAGCTCTTGCGGGTGCACGCCTTCGATCGCGTGCCCAAGCTGAAGCTGGCTATCGACGCGCCCGAAGAAGCGGCGACGTTCGTGACGCAGCTGCTAGCCAAAAAGCCCTGGGACCGCTTCGAGTTCGCGGCGGCGGCGCGGCGCGAATGGCAAAAGGTGAAGCCCGAAACCTTGCCCAAGGTTTGGGACTTTCCGTCGCTGGTGCGCGCCTCGGACGTTCAAGCAGCGGCGCCCACGCGCCGCACCGGCACGCGCGGCCCGAACCCCGACTTGGCGCCGGCGCCGGAGCACGCGCCGGGCCTGCTCAGCATTCGTCCGAGCCCGCTCGTGGGGCGCGACGAAGAGCGCAAGAAGCTGGAGGCGATTTGCCAGGAGATGGTGAACGGCGTGGGCGCGCCGCACCGCTTGGTAATTTTGGTCGGCCCTGCCGGCTGCGGCAAGAGCCGCCTGGCGGAATGGCTGTGCGAGACCATGCACGAACAAGGCACGATGGTGCCGCTGCGCGCGCGCTACCGAAAGCTTCGCAGCTCGGTCGACGGCATGCTCGGCGCCGCGGCGCACTACTACAACTTCGAGCGCACGGATCGCGACACCATCGAGCGTTCGCTGCTCGAGCGCTGGCGCGTGAAGCGCGACGACAAGAACGGCCGCGCTTGGGTCGCTGGCGCCGCCGAGTGGATGAAGCCCGTCGGCGGCTCGTCCAGCGACCAGCCAATCGGCCCTTCCGGTATTCGCTTTACGCTGGATACGCTGGAAACGCGGCGGATGGTGATCCGCTACACGCTGCGCAAGATCTCGGCGGGGCGCCCGCTCTTGTTCTGGCTCGACGACCTGCACAACGGCGGTCCGGCCACGTTCGAAGGCTTCATCCGCATCCACCAAGAAGAGACGGACGTGAAGATCGTGATGGTGGCGACCGCCCGTCACGAAGACGTCGCGCTCGGCACGCCCGCCGCAGAGCGCCTGCGCCAGCTGCGCGACGTGATGGACGGCACCGTGATCGAGGTGCAGCCCCTGCCGCCCGAGACCACGAAAGAGATGCTGCGCGCCTCGCTACCGCTCGACGACGCCGCGGTGGAAGAAGCCGCGCGCCGCAGCCGCGGCAACCCGCTGTTCGCGCTCCAGCAGCTGCACGCCTGGGCGCTCGGCGGCAACATGGAGTTCTTGAACGGCACCTACCGCGTGCCGCCCGAGGTCTTGGCGACGCGTCCGCAGACGACCGCCGAGCTTTGGGACAGCCGCGTCAACTCGGTGCCTGAGCAATACCGTGCCGCTGCCGTTGCGGCCGCCACGCTGGGCGGTGAAATCCGCCGCAACGTGCTGCGCGAGCTAGTTGCGTCCCTCGGCATGGCGCCCGAACCGGCCATCGTGGCCCTGCAGAACGCCGAGGTCTTGATCCCGCGCTCGTCGGGTCGCTATTCGTGGCCGCACGAGCTCCTGCAAGAGCACTTGTCGGCGCAGCTGTCGGAGCGGCCGGACAAGGAGCGCTTCTACCGCGCGGCTGCGGCGGCGTTGCTCACGCACCCGCAAGCCAACACGCGCCGCATCGTGCGTCAGCGCGTGGTGAATCTGATTCAAGCCGGCGATCACGACCCCGCCGCGCTCTTGCTGTTCGACTTTCTGCAGCGCGGTTGGAACGGCGCGCGTGAGCCGCTCTCCACGCTCTCCGATCTCGACTTGCTCAAGGGCAAGCTGACAGGGCGCATGCTGGCGCTCAAGAACCGCTGGCAAGCGGAGGCCATGCGCCACGTGGGGCGGCTCGCCGAAGCCAGCACCTTGGCCGAGCTGGCGCGCACCCGCTTCGAAGAGGCGGGCGACGAAGAGAACGTCGCGCACTGCTTGCGCTTGCAGGGTCACCTGATGAGCGAGCAAGGCAGCTCGGCCGAGGGCCTGGAGCTGGTGCGCAAAGCGCTGCACGTGTTCGAAGAGCGCAACCACGTGCTCGGCCAGGCCCTGTGCGAGGCCGTGGCGGGCGAAATCGAGTTCCAGCTGGGCGACTACGAGAGCGCGCGGCTCACGATTCAGAGCGGCGAGCGCAATTTCGCGGCCTTGGACCAGCCGGTCGGGCGCGGCCAATGCTTGCTGCTCCTGAGCTGGATCGAGCACTCCGAGGGCACGACCGACCGCTCACGGCGCTTGGCCCAAGAAGCGCGCAACGAGTTCGAGCGCGCCGGCTATCGCCTCGGCACCGCGCAGGCCGACGTGTCGATCGCCCACGTGGAGCACCGGCTGATGAACTTCCACAGCTCGGAAGCCGGCGCCTTCGAGGCGCTGCAGACCTTCGACGTGCTGCGAACGCCGCGCGGTCAGGCCGCCTGCGATCGCCTGCTTGCCATGATCGGCATCGACACCGACGACCTGGACATGGCCGAGCTGCACACGGATCGCGCGCACAAGCAGTTCGTGAAGATGGGCGACCCGTGGGGTGTGATGGAGTCCAAGCTGCTGTTTTGCCAGCTGGCTTTGGTGCGCCACCAGCCCGACAAGGCGCGCGCCTTGATCGAAGAGTGCTCGCGCATCACGGTCGAAGAGGCGGAAGCCAAGCAGCACTACCTGCTGACGTGCGCTTGGTACGAGCACTCTCGCTCCCGTCCCGACCGCGCCTTCGAGTACATCGAAGCCGCCGCCGACGTGTTCGGCCCGCGCATTCGCGCCGGCGACCACACGCCGCACCTTTTGGCCCGGCTTTCGCGCTTCGACTGGCCCGGGCACGCGCTGAACCGCATCGAAGCGTGGCGCGCGCTGTTGAACGACAGAGCGCGCCGTAAGGTTTCGTAGCCGGGCCTCCATTCGAAGCCTGCTGGTTTGGCCGCGAGAGCGCGGCTGCGACGTGCGCGCCCCGCGCTCCTCAAAGTCACGACCGCGTCGATGATGCCGCCGTTTCAAAACACAATCTTGACTTGGTTCCCCGGGAAACCAAGTCAAGATTGCACGGTGCGGGGGACTTTCGCGGCGGCCGAGGGCAAAGGCGGAGGGCCCTGACAGGGCACCTCCGCTTTTTCTGGGGTCGCGGCGTCTCACCCCAACATGAGACGCAGGGTGTCTTGCAGGGTTGCCTTGCCTTTGACGGCTTCGGCGCTGCCGCCGGCCCAGGTGACGTGACCGGAGGCGATGCCCTCGTACATTTCGCGGAACAGCTCGGCCACGGGCGCCGAGATGCCGAACGACGTGAAGGTGGGCACCACGGCGTCGAGCGGCGGCGTGACGACCTTGATTTCACGGCCCAGGAGCGTGCTCAGCTCCTGGGCCACGTCGTTGGGGCTCGCGTCGACGGAGCGCAGCTCGATGACGCGGCGTCCGCGCGGGCCGTCTAGCAACGCTTGCGCAGCCGTGGCGCCGATGTCGGCAGTCGCGACCATGGGTAGCGGCGCCGCGGCCGGCAAGAAGCTGGGCAGCACGCCGTCTTGCTTGGCTGCGCCCAGCACCGCGCCCCAGTTTTCGATGAAGTAGGCGGCGCGCACGTAGGTGACCGGGAGGCCGCTGGCGTTGAACAGCTTTTCGGCGATGTGCAGGGCGCGGATGGGGCCATTGCCTTCGGCGTGCTGCGCGCCGACCGAGGACAAGAAGACTACGTGCCCTACGCCCGCGGCTTTGGCAGCTGCGACCAGGTTTTCGAGCCAGGGCCTGCGCTCGGCAATGGGGTCTTTGGCCTGCATATCCGGAGGCGCGAGCAGGTACAGGCCCGCGGCTCCAGCGAAGGCGCGCTCGGCTTGGGCCCGGTCGTCCAGGTTGGCGGTGACGACCTCGGCGCCCAGCGCCTTCAGCTCGGCGGCCTTGGCGGCGTCGCGCACCACCACGCGCACTTTTTGGCCCTGCGAAAGCAGGGTCTTGGCAGCAACTTTTCCAGTGTTTCCGGTGGCTCCAGTGATGACGAACATGACGGCTTCTCCTTGGTGACGGGGGAGAGCTTGGGGGGCTTTGGGTTATGTGTCCAATGCAGTGTTGGCACTATAATCATGCACATGCTGCATGAGACAAAGCTGAGCGCGCTCGACTTGAACTTGCTGGTCGTGCTGGCAGCCTTGCTCGAAGAGCGACACGTTACACGCGCTGCCAGTCGCGTGGGCCTCAGCCAATCCGCGACGAGCCACGCGCTCTCACGGCTGCGCGAGCTGTACCAAGATCCGCTCTTGGTCCGGAGCGGCCGTCGGCTGGATCTCACGCCGCGCGCCGTGGCGCTCTTGCCGCAACTCAAGCGCGGGCTCGGCGAGCTCGGCGGCACCTTGAGCGGCGAAGCTGCGTTCGAACCCACGACGGCGCGGCGCAGCTTTTCGGTCGGGATGGCCGACTATGGGCAAGCCTTGCTGTTGCCACGGCTGCTCCGTTCGCTCACGAGCCGCGCGCCGCTCGTCGACCTGAACATCAGCGGCCACCCTAACGCCACCGAGCGGCTGGACGACGGCAGCCTCGACCTGGCAGTGCTGCTCGGTACCGAGTTTCCGAAGGGACTATCGTCGCGCAAGCTGTTTGCAGACGGCTTTACGTGCATGCTGCGTAAGGGGCACCCCCAGGTGAAGGGCGCGCGCCTCTCGCTCTCGCGCTATTTGAGCTTGAGCCACGTGCTGGTTTCCCCCGGCGGTTCGGGCCCCAGCTTCGTCGATACCGAGCTGGAGCGCCGCGGCTTGAAGCGGCGGATCGCGCTCCAGGTGTCGAGCTTTCTGATTGCCCCCCAGGTGGTGACCGAGTCGGATTTGATGAGCACGGGGCCTTCGCGGCTCTTGCGGGTGCTGGCCAAGCGCTACCCGATTCGGTTGTTCACACCGCCGCTTCGACTACCGCGCTTCGAGCTGCACCTGGTGTGGCATTCGCGCTTCGATCGCGATCCTGCCCACATCTGGCTACGCCAACAATTCATCGAGTTGTGTGAAGCGCTCTGATCCCCCACTATCGGTGGGGCGCCACGCCGCCCACCGCCGAGACCGGGGAGTACGGCCCCCGTCTCGTGCCGAGACCATGTCGAAGGTATTGGAGCAGTCTGGAACGCACGCGAAGCGTGCGTGACGCGAGACCGAGACGCTGGTGCGCCTTGGCTCGCACCGCAGACTACATCGACGAGCAACGCCGATCTGTTACGTTCAAAGTAGTGCATTCTCGGTCGTCTCGCTCGCTCGTCAGGCTCGGTGAATACGAGCTCGTTCGACGCATTGCGACCGGTGGCATGGCGGAGGTTTACGAGGCGCGGCGCCCAGGGCCGCGCGGCTTCGCCAAGCGCGTTGCGCTGAAGCGCATTCTGCCGCAGCTGGCCATGGATCAGCGGCTGGTGCGCATGTTCTGCGCCGAGGCGCGCGTGCACGCTGCCCTCACGCATCCCAACTTGGTCAGCGTGCTCGACTTCGGCGAAGCCGCTGGAGAGTTGTTCCTGGTGCTCGAGTACGTGGACGGCGTGCCGCTCTCCGACGTGCTGCGCGCCGTGGCGGCTCGCAAGCGCGCCATCGAGCTCGGGCCCGCCCTGCACATCGCGCGCGAGGTCGCGGCCGGTTTGGCTTACGCGCATCAATACCGCGACGACGACGACGCGCCGCTCGGTGTCGTGCACCGCGACGTGGCGCCGAACAACATCCTGCTCGGCCGCGCTGGTGAGGTGAAGCTCACCGACTTTGGCATCGTGCACTCGGCTTGGTCCGAGGTGCGCACGGCTCCGGGCGAGCTGCGCGGCAAGGTCGGCTACGTTTCGCCCGAGCAAGCGCAGGGTGGAGCCATCGAGGCGCGCACCGACTTGTTCTCGCTCGGCGTAGTGTTGGCCGAGATGCTGCTGGGCGCACCGCTGATTCCCGGTAACAGCGAGCTCGAGATCCTGAAGAACCTGCAGGGGCGCAGCTGGGAGAGCTTGCCCGGGCTCGTCGGTAAGGTGCCGGCGGACGTGCTCGCGCTGTTGCAACGGCTGCTGGCCAAGTCGCCGCGTAACCGCCCTGCCAGCGCGCAGCTGGTGGCCGAAGAGCTAGACAAGCTTGCGACGGCTCACGCGGTTCGGACCTCCGCGCACGCGCTCAGCCTTTGGCTGGCTGATTTGGGCGTCGTGCGCATCGAGAGCAACATTCGGGTAACGCCGAGCCGCGACGACGCGCCGTACGCCGCCCCAGCGCCGTCCACGTCTGCTCCCCGCGCCGAGCAAGACACCATCGTCGACGACGACGCGCTCAAGCCGATCGTCATCTCGCTGCCGGCACCGAACCTGCCCGAGGACTTGCCGACGTTGAATCGTCCCGTCGCGAGCGGCACGCCCACGCTGCGCTATCGGCTGCGCCGTCCGGGCGGTGAGGTGATTGGCCCACTGTCGCTGGCGAGCGTGCTGGCCATGCTGGCCACGGCGCGCGCCGGCCTGGACTCCGAGCTGGCCCGCGAAGACGCGCCGTTCCTGAAGCTGTCGCGAGCCTTCGAGCTGACGCGCTTGGCGGCGCGGCCGCTCTACCGCTTCTTCGATCCGATCGCGCTCTTGGCTACGGAGCGCCACCCGGTCGAGCGCGGCAGCTTGGCCGCGCACCTCTTGCGACTGGCTGCGTCCGGTCGCACCGGATTGCTGGTGTACCGGCACGGCGCCGAGCAGCGCCGCATCTACTTCGAAAACGGCGTGCCGGCGGCCATGTCGTCGACCGAACCGAGCGAGCTCTTGGGCACGCAGCTGGTGCGCGCCGGACTGGTCAGCGAGGCCGACATGGAGCGCGTGCTCGAGAGCGGCTATCGCTCCGGCTGCTCTTTGGGGGAGAGCTTGGTGCGCGCGAACCTGATCTCGAGCGAGCGCTTGAGCCAGAGCCTGACGGAGCAGCGCGTGCGGCGGCTCACCGCGGTCTGCCGCGCGCGCGCGGGCGAGTTGTTCTTCGTCGAAGAGGCGCGCTCGGGCGAGGCGCCCCCATCGCCGTCACAGAAGCCGCTGGGCTTGCTGATCGAGGCGCTCAGGGCCGCTTATCCCGAAGAAGAGCTGCTGGGTTTGCTGGGCGGCTTGGAGCGGACCAGCTTGGGTCCGTCACCAGCTTGCGCCGCGCTGCGCTCGGCTTTGTGTCTATCCAGCGACGAGGCGTACGCGTTCGACCTGTGTCTGCGCGGCGTGAAGTTGGGCCTCGTCCTGCGTGAAGCGCGCGGGCGAGGCCAAGGCGCGCTGCGTGCCGCCTTGTTTGCGAGCTTCGTCGGGCTCTCGGCCGGCGCTTTCGCGGTTCGGCCCGATTGATTTAGCGTCAGCCATTGGGCGCGACTGCGACGAACAGCAAGAACGTTCATATCCGCGACGCAGGGAGCGCGGTATGCACGGACTCGTTGGGGTGCTTCGCCGAGCGAGGCGCCGCCAGAGTTTGCACGGGAGAGACCTATGAAGAGCTTTGCGACGCGGGTAGCTCTATTGCTGCTGACGCTCGTTTGCGTGGTGGGCTGCGCTTTCGGTATACCGCTCGTGCCTGGCGCGGAGCGGGTCGACGTCCAGCGCGCGGCGCCACCAGCCGGCGCGACGCGCGTGAAAGAGCTGCGCGCGGTGCACGGTAGCGGCTGCGGCTTCTTGGGCGGCCTTGGCAACTATGATGGTGCGCTCGCGACCCTGCGCAACTTGGCGCAGGAGGTCGGCGCCGACTACGTACAAATCACGGCCACCCAGGAGCCGTACAGCGATGGTCAGTGCCGGCACAACGAGTACGTCCTGCAAGCCGTCGCTTACCGAATCGGCGCGGAAAGAGCGCCCGCCGAGGTCGCGAAAGTCGACGCGGCCAAGCCTGCCAAGCCAGACGCCGCGGAGGCCAAGTCCGTGGCGGGTGTTGCTTCGAGCTGCCCGGGCGTGAGCGTCGAGCGTGTCCGTGACGACCTGCGCTTCACGGGCGCCAACTGCGCGTACCAGCTGCGCGCCATGCCGGACGACGTGGCGTACGAGCTCAAGTTCTCGGCGCGGCTCTCCGACGGCACCGCCTACGCCATCTGGCCTGGCGGCGCCTGGAATGGCGGCAACGTCAACGCCGTCGGCCTGGTTTTCGACATCGCGGCCGGTGGCATCCGCCTCGTGCGCTACGCCGGCTCTAGCGAACGCCTCGAGCTGCCGAAGCTCGACAGAGCGCTCGACCGCAACTGGCACACGTGGCGCTTCGCTCGCACGCGTGGCCGCTTGATAGTCTGGCTGGATGGTCAGCTGCTGCTCGTGCTCGCGGGCAACGCGCAGGGCGGGCAGATGGGCCTCAAAACGTGGGGCGGCGTCGTCGTGCTGCGCGACCTCAAGGCCGAGTCCCTCTCCGGCAGTCAAGTCGCCGGCTACGAGGCCATGGGCCCGCTGGGATGGCGGGGGCCCGGCGGCAGCGGCGTCGTTGCTGGCGATACCGCTGCGCCGCGGCCCGTGGCCGCTACGCCCGGCAAGCCATCGCGCATGATCGGCGCTTGCAACATCGACAAGCTCGGTTGGGAGGATCGCTCTTATCCGGCGGCCGCGTTGACCAAGAAACCAGTCACGCTGGTGAAGGGTAGGCAGGTGCTGACGTCTCACAAGGTGAAGCCCGACTCGCTGATGACGTTGGGCCAATCCGAGCAAGGCACTGAGCTCCGCTACTCCGGTGTTCAGGCTGTCGAGCTGGATGGTCAAGAACCGAAGGAAGTGTTGGTCAACGTCAGCCTGGGCGACTTCGGGATCTGGCACGGCAACTCCGTGCCTCCAAACCCTCGCAGCACCGAATACGCCTTCCGCTTGAGCGCTACCTGCGAGCCCGAGCTGCTCGGCAGCATCGACATCGACCCAGACGACACCACGCGCGCCGAAGACAACGCCTACGTGCGCATCAGTGGGCACGGGAACAAGCTCAAGCGCGAAGAATGGCGCGTTCAAGACGGAGCCTTCAAGCTCACGGCCGCGCAGAACGTCGGGCGCGAAGCGCTGGAGGCGCCGCTGCCACCGTGTGACGAAGCGAAGTCGAGCGCGAATCTCGCTGGCTTTGCTGGGCGCAAGGGCAGCGCTTTGCTCGAGGCCGATTCGTGCGTGGCGCGACGCTTGAAAGCTCGGCTCGGTAAGCACCAGGAGGAGTTCTGGCAATACGTGAGCATGGGCCTCTCGGAGCTGGAGTCCCGGGACGGCTACCTGGTGTCGGGAGGTTGCCGAGTTCACGTGTGCGGCTTCAATCAAGCTGCTTTTTCGGTCAATATCGCGACCGGCGTGGTCGAAGCCGTGATCTTCGAGATTACGGTCAAGCCCAGCCTCGGAAGCGTCAAGTGGCTGACCGCAACCGGCAAACCGCTCGCGCCGCTCAAGGTCAGCGTCGACGAGGCGGTCGAACGAATGCGCTAGATGCTATAAACGGCGGCATGACGACGGAGCCGTCGACGCTCGCCACCCTGCTGGTTTCTTGCCCCGACCGCCGCGGCATCGTGGCGGCGCTGGCGCAGGTGCTGTACGGCCACGGCGCCAACATCTTGGACTCGGACCAGCACACCGACACGGTAGCGGGGCTGTTCTTTCAGCGCCTGCGCGTCGACTTGGCCGAGCTGATGACCGACAAGGTCGCGCTCGAACGCTCCGTAGCCGAGCTTTCGGAGCGCTTTCAGATGCAGTACCGGCTGCTCTACCAAGCGCGCAGGAAGCGCGTCGCGCTGTTCGTCTCCAAGTACGACCACTGCCTGTACGATCTGCTGCTGCGGCAACGCGCGGGCGAGCTGAGCGGGGACATCGCGGCCGTGATCAGCAATCACCCGGATCTCCGCCCTGTTGCCGAGCAGTTCGGCGTGCCGTTCCACGTGTTCACGAAGACGGCGGAAAACAAGCTCGCTCAAGAAGCGCAAGAGCGCGCCCTGCTCGACGAGCTACAGGTCGACTTGATCGTGCTAGCCCGCTACATGCAGGTCATGAGCGCGAGCTTCTGCGAGGCGTTCCCGCAGCGCATCATCAACATCCATCACTCGTTTTTGCCGGCGTTCGTGGGCGGCAAGCCGTACCACCAAGCCTACGTGCGGGGCGTCAAGCTGGTCGGCGCCACCGCCCACTACGCCACCGCCGTGCTCGACGAAGGCCCCATCATCGAGCAAGACGTCGCGCGCGCCAGCCATCGCGACTCCGTCGAAGACCTCGTCCGCAAAGGTCGCGACCTCGAAAAAGTCGTCCTAGCCCGCGCCGTCCGCTCCCACCTCGACGACCGCATCCTCGTCTACGGCAACAAGACTGTCGTCTTCGACTGACCCGTCCCGCCCTGTACGGCTCGAGATTCACAGGGAGGCGGGGAGGCGGGGAGGTCCGCGAGGCGAGAATTTTGGGGTTGGCGCTGCCGCCCGCAACCTGAAAACCGAGTCGTTCATTTCGCTCTCGACCCTCGAGGGAAATATTTTTGGCTTTGGTCCTCCCTGAAGATTGATCACATCGATCGAGCAAGGTTCCAGGCCTCCTCGTATTCGCAAAAGCGCCGAAACCCTCGACCAAGAACCTGCCAGCC
>DATAKF010000446.1:0-1830 GCA_036261775.1 Polyangiaceae bacterium
CGCTGGCAGCCATCGGCTCATGAAAGTCATCAGCTCGGTCGCCGACTACCGCGCTAGCGGTCAGCTACGGTGGCTCGTCGCGGTCGACACGGTCATCCCTGACCAGAGCTAGCAATGACGGCGCAGCTTGAATTCACGCTCATGATTGAGGTCGCGACCGAAGCGCTCACGTCCGCGCCTGCGCTCACGTTTTCCCATTGGCTGCCGCTAGGCGCAGACGACGCCCTAGTCGTGACCGAGGGCAATTTCACCGCGCGCCTCTACTTCAAGATCGAGTCAACGTGGTGGGCGTCACGGCCAACGGTCGAAGAAATCCCGAAGCACTACAACGTCCTCGCGCACCGCTTGTGGATCGACGTTGCAGCGAATGACGTGCCACCCGACGTTGCTGAGTATATCTGCGCCCGTAGCTATAGCGACGACGCGGAAAAGCCCGCCGAGCTTGAGGCCCAGCTTAAGGAAATGGGCTATGCGGTGCTCGCAATCGCGCTGCGCACCTACAACCGCCTGATTGACTACGCGAGGAGCAAGAAAGGCCAGTACCGGTTAACGCAGTATCCGCTCGAACGGCGCAATCAAGGCGGGCTGCTGAACCGTTTCGAGGCCAAGGTTCGAAAACCGAACTCGGAGTGGCGACACTTTCGTCCGTCGCTGGGCGAAATGCGCGGGGTGATCGAGCACGAAAACCTGTTCATCCGGCAGGATGAGTGGTCAGAGGTCAAGGCGTGGGCGGCCCAGCGAATCAGGCCCCCGCTAGTCGGCTCTCTTTTGGCCGGCGCCGAGCAGCTTGCAGGCGACGGTCACACGCGCGCCGCGCTAACGGAAGCGGTCACGGCGCTTGAAGTGGCGTTGTACGACTTCGCCCGGGAACCAATACTAGAGCGAGTCGCCAAAGGGTATTCGCCCGAGCGCTTCGGGCTCGACTCGCTCAAGGCTCATGTGGGCCACCTCGGCCTGACGGGGTCGATCGGCTACCTGCTGCCGCTCTTGTTCAGCGAGAACGAGCTACCGACTCCGCTCTTGGAGAGAGTGAGGAAGGCCGTCGCCGCGCGCCAGAACGTGGTCCACGCCGGCCAGCGAGCGGTCGCAGACAACGCGCTGCGGGACTTCCTGGGGGGTATCCGCCGGCTCTGCACATTGCTCCAAAGCGCCACGCGGCCCGAGCCCCGGGCTCTGTAGCCGGTGGGGTTTTCTCCTACCATTGTCTTGGGTGCTCCGACATGGTGCATCGCCTTTCGGCTGGACGTGGCACTCGCCGCAAGTAATTTTCGAGACCGGCAGCTCAAGATTGGGCGTCGAGAACTCGGGGCAACATTCCGCGGATCTTCGGCAGTGTGTTTGTGGGCACAACCTGCTGTTCGTCGGCCCCCCCGGCAGCGGCAAGACTCTGCTCGCCCGGCTTTTGCCGACCATTCTGCCCCCGCTCGAGCTCGACGAAGCCGTGGAGTGCACCGCCATTCATTCGGTGGCGGGCACATTGCCGAGCGACACCGGCATCGTTACTCAGCGCCCGTTTCGCGCGCCGCACCACTCGGTCAGCGAAGCCGGTCTGGTGGGCGGCGGCGACATACCGCGACCGGGCGAGGTCAGCCTGGCGCATCACGGCGTGCTGTTCTTGGACGAGCTAGCCGAGTTTCGTCGCGCCGCGCTCGAAGCGCTGCGCCAACCGCTGGAAGACGGCAAGGTCTGCATCGCGCGCGCACGGGCCCGCGCTTGGTTCCCGGCGCGCCCCGTGCTTGTCGCTGCCGTAAACCCCTGCCCCTGCGGTTTTCGATATTGGCCATACCTTCCGGAGATCAGCTGTAGCGGAGCTTGGTCTCGGAGCCTGAT
>DATAKF010000447.1:0-2333 GCA_036261775.1 Polyangiaceae bacterium
GCGTTGTCACCCACGCCCAAGCCGAAGACCCGCACTGGAACTGGCTGCTTGCCGAGCCGGTCGCGCAGCGCCGCCAGCGAGAGCTCGCCGACCGTCGGGGCCGCGTCGCCGATGTAGATCACCGCCGAACGCCGCGCCGGATCGAGCAGTCGCGAAGCTGCTGCCAGCATGGCGCCCAAATCGGTCGCGCCACCGCGCGCCACGTCGGACAGCGCGTCTTGCACCCTCAAGCGCGTCGCGGCGTCGATCTTCGCCAGCTTCTCGAAGCCCGGCACGATGGGACGCAAGCCATCGTCACCCGCGAGCACGACCGCTCGATCTTGCTCACCCAAGTGCGACAGCAACGCCGACGTGGCGGCGCGAGCGATCGACAAGGTGGCCGGCTCGGTCGCCGCCGAAGCATCGATCACGATCGCCAAGTCGAGCCCACCCGTCGGCAGCTTGGCCGTACCGGGCCGAATCGGGACCAGCAGGTAGTCTGCTTCGGACCTGGCCTTGTCGGCCGCGGCCCGTCTGGCCGACGGCGCCATCGCGTCCAGATCGACCAAATGCGGCGCGCGATACGCCTTTTGTTCGCTCACGCCTTCGTCGAGCAGCTCGAGCGACAGATCTGCGCGGGGCACGAAATCGTGCGCTCGCACCACCAGCGAGTCGCCGCTCTGCACGCCTGCCATACCGACCCGCACGTCCTTGGCGCCGGCTTTGCTGAGATCGAAGCTGACCTTCAGCTCCTCGACATGGGGCAGGCTGTCTTCGGAGCCGTCGGCCGCCATGGGGTAGACGTACAAGCGACGTCGGCCGTTCTCGCCGTTGCGATCCAACCACTCGGCGTAGCGCACCACCACACGCCGCGTTTCGCCCGGTCCGATCGGATAGAGCCGCGCGCGGTACACTCCCGGCGCGTCCCACTCCAACAGCGCCGGATCCTCGGTGCTGCCTTGGTACACGTTGGCCTGGTACTGGGCGGCAGCCGCCGCCTTTTCCTTCACCCGGCCCCACACCACCACGCCCTCGCGATCGACGCCGAAACGCTGCAAAATCGCGCGTTCCGGCGTGCGAAAGCCGTAAATGCCTTCGACGGTCCGCGAGCTGGGATTGAAGAACGACTGATCGACTTCCGTCAGGGCAAAGTCGCCGTCGATCGTGACGCGCACGTCCATGCGCTGAATCGACAACGGAAAGCGCGGCGCGCCTTGCTCGCCAGGGCTGCGCGCACCGACGGTTCCCACGCCAAACGGCGCAGGTGCGGCGGCGCGATCGGTCGTCGCCAGGCCTCCGGTCCAATCGTCCCAGCCCAGCACGGGCGCGACCTGCACCTTGCCGCCGCTCTCGAGCGTGAGCTCTTCGCCAGCGCGGGCGCGGCCCTTGTCGGCGCGCACTTCACCCGAAAGCACGTAGGCCTTGGATGCGCCTCGAGCTGGCACGCTGATGCTGGCGCGCACGGCCGCGAGCGTAAGCTTGCCAGCCGGAGTCGAGATTTCGTTGCTCGAGCCCTGCGGCGTGTCGACGAATACGCGCCCTTCGTCGACCGAAATCGAGCGGGCGCGCAGCGTGAGCCGAGCCGGGCCGCGCACTAGAAGGGTCGCGCCACCATCGCGGCGGAGCCACGCCAAGCCACCGGCTTCGACGCGAATCTTCGCCCCGTCGGCCAAGCGCTCTTTGAGGTAGGTGTTGCGCTCACCTTCACCCGGGGGGGTGACCAGCACGGCGCTGCGCACCGTTCTGAGCTCGGCCCAGGTGAGCGAGCGGGGCTGCAGCCTTTCTTCGGCCCTCTGGCAGGCACACAGAAGCGCAGCGCATGCCACGACCATTAACAGGGCGAATTGCCGCGCCCAGCCCGCCAAACCCGAGGTTTTGATCATGCTCGCTCGACCTCAGACGTCCCAGTAGGCCGGAAGTTTCCGAAAACTCGGACTCCAGCCCCGATACGCCACCTTTCAGCAGAGTATCCCCACAGCGAGGGGTCAAGGCCGAGGGGGAACGCGCGCAAAGTCGGGAAGACAGCGCGGGAGACGGCGCACCAACGGAGACTCAAGGGAGTTCGTGTGTGCGGCCACTCACGCGAGCAATGGAGCGCGACTTGACAGTGGTGG
Organism: Polyangiaceae bacterium; assembly: GCA_036261775.1. Lineage (GTDB taxonomy): Bacteria > Myxococcota_A > Polyangia > Polyangiales > Polyangiaceae > PMG-095. Next base: position 2,094 of record DATAKF010000447.1, read on the forward strand.
CAGCGTTGTTCAGAACCGAGGATCCATGAAATCGCTCTTAGGCTTGCTTGGTCTTGCCGTGTTGTCGGTGTCGTGCGGTGGTGATGGGAACGCCTTGTTCGAGGACGTCGCCGGGTCTTCCTCCGGCGGATCGGCCAGCGGTTCAGGCAGCAACGACGGTGGCAAGGGCGCTACGACGTCGGGCGGCACCAGCAGCAACCACGCGGGCACGAGCAACGGCGGCAGCAGCAGCAACGGCGG
>DATAKF010000473.1:0-2790 GCA_036261775.1 Polyangiaceae bacterium
CCTGAAGGTCAGTCTCGTTTCCATCGGCCTGTCTGTCGCCCTGAGTGGTTGCAGCCGCGACCACATCGAGGCGGTGAACCTCGCCAACGAGGGCGACCAGGCCGTCAAGGTCAACGTCGAGGGCGCCATTCAAAAGTTCGAGCAAGCGGCCCAGCTTGATCCCACCAATCACCGCATTCTCTGGAAGCTGGCCTCAGCGTACGAGAAGAAGGAAGACTGGGAGAAGATGGCGTCGACGTTGCAGCGCGCCGCCACCGTCGCGCCGGATTTCGCCAACTACTGGTACAAGCGCGGCAACGCGCTGCTGATGCAAGCTCAGGGGGGCAACCCCGACGCTTACGAGCAGGCGAAGGAGCCGCTCAAGGAGTGCATCAAGCGCGACCCCAATCTGGCGGAGTGTTACCACCAGATTGGCGAAGCCTACGAGATGACCGGCGACGAGCAGGCTGCCGTCGAGAACTACTCCAAGGCCATCGAGCACGACTCGACGAAGGCGTTCTTCTACGGACCGCTCGCCGACTTGTACCTGACCTACAAGCTGTACAAGGAAGCCGAGCAGGTTTCGTCGGAAGGCCTCAAGGCCGTGCCGCCCGGTCCGAAGACGATGGGCGGTCTCTTCAACCTGTGCATCCTGCAGGCGAAGGCCGCGCAGATGCGCGGTGACAAGGCCGCGCAGCTCGCGGCGGTCGAGAAGGCCGAGCAGTACGTGGGCGAAGACTCGCACCCCGACGCCGCCTACAACCTGGGCAGCACCTACGCCACGATGGATCCTCCGAACAAGGAGAAGGCGTTGCAGCTCTTGAATCAGTTCACGAAGCGCACTTGCCGCAGCGGTAACTCCGCGAAGTGGAAAGAGCAGTGCGAGCAGACGGCATCGTTGATCCAAAAGTTGGGTCAGTGAACCGAAGGCTCGCAAACACAGCAGGGGATTGTTGATGGAACCGAGGCTCGCGTCGCGATCAGCGCAACGCGAGCTTCGCTCTATGTAAGCTTGTCCGAGGCAGCAGCATGGATCTTGAGCAGCGTCTGAAACAGCTAGAGAGCCACCACGATTGGCAGGGGCTCGCCGAAGCACTGGAGCAGGGCCTGGCGGCGGCGCAGGACCAAACCGTAAAGGCCGATCTTCACTTTCGGCTCGGCCGGCTTTTGTACCGGCAGTTTTTGCAGGGCGTGCGCGCCCTCAAGCACTTTCAAGACGCTTTCAAGCTCAACCCCGCGCTGATTGAAGCGCTGGGCGAAGCGCGCGGCATCTACTGGGAGCTGGGCAAGCTGAACATGGTTCAGAAGCTCTTGGAGCTCCAGCTGAAGAGCGCGCAAGACGCCGCCACGCGCGTTGCGCTGTTCCGTGAGCTCGGTGACGTGTTGTCCGACGCTGGCGACTACGAGCGCGCGACCGAGGCGTACGCCAAGGCGCTGCAGAGCGCCGAGGGCAAGCCGACGGATGCCGGTGAGCGTCTGCAAGACGTGCAAGCCAGCGCCGAAGACTGGCAAGACCGCGTGGGTGAGCTGCTCCGCACCGCGCACGAGTCAGCGTCTGCCGCAGAGAAGTCGGACGCGTTCATTCGCGCTGCTCGCATCGCGCGCCGCTACGCGCCCACCGAGTTCGAAGGCATCTTGGCGCAGGCGTACGCGGCCGATCCGACGAACGTCAAAGCCGCTGCCATCTACGAAGGCCTGCTGGTCGAGACCGAGCGCACCGAGCAAATTCTCGAGACGCAACGCGAGAGCCTGAAGGCAATCACGGATGCTCACGCCAAAGCGGCGCTCAGCTTCGTGTTCGGCGCGCGCTGGGCCGTGCGTCACCAAAACGTCGAAGTCAGCGCGCAGCTGTTCGAAGAGGCGCTACGCCTCGATGCGACGCTCGAGCCTGCGTTCACCTTCCTGAAGGACGCGTACGGTGCCAAGGGCGGTGATTACGAGCAGGTGATCCGCCTGGCGGACGAGCTGGCCGATCGCGCTGGCCTCGACGAAAAGGGCGCATATTTGCTGGCAAACGCCGGGCTTTTGGCCTGGCGTGAGCGTGGTGATCTGATCCGCGCGCGGCGCTTTTTCGAGCGCTTGGCGCGGGTCGATCCGCAGCACCCCGCGCTGTCGGCGTTCGAAGCGCAGATTGGCGAGAAGATCACGGGCGGAGCTGCGCCCGCAGCTCAACCGAGCGCCAAGGCTGCCGCTCGCGCGAGTGAGCCCGCGCCCGCTCCGGTGGCTGCTGCGCCTGAGCCGGCACCCGCGAGTGAGCCGCCGCCTGCTCCCGCCGCAGTCGCGGAAGAGTCGCCAGCTCCGGCTCCGGTGGCTGCTGCTCCGGCTCCGGCCGCTGCTCCCGCTGCAGCCTCTGGTGGCGGCGCCAGCCCGGCGCTGATTGCAGACCTGAAGGAGAAGCTCGCGCAGCAAGAGGCCGCCAAGCGCTTCAACGACTTCGTCAAGACGCTGATCGCGCTCGGCGACGCCGTGTCCGATCCGAGCGAGCGCGCCGAGTACTACCTGAAGGCCGCCGACCTGTACGTCAACAAGTTCGCCAACCAGGCGGAGGCCGTGCGCGCGTTCGAGAAGGTGCTCGACGTCGACTCGAACAACCCGCAGGCGATTCAGTACCTGCGCGAGATGTACGAGAAGCGCCGCGACTGGGAGAAGCTGATCCAGCTCTCGCGCCGCGAAGCCGAGGCCCTGGATTCGGGCGCGGAGCGCGCCGCGAAATTCAAGCAGATCGCGCTCTTGGCCACGGAGAAGGTCAAGAAGCCGGAGGTCTGCGTGGACCTGTGGGCCGTGGTGCTCGACAACGATCCCGAGGACGTC
>DATAKF010000481.1:0-7214 GCA_036261775.1 Polyangiaceae bacterium
CTCCGCTGACTTCTTTGGCGGGCTCAGGTGCAGTCCGGGCGCCTTCTTGAGCGACAGCAACACCAACGCCGGTCATCGTAACGACGGCAAGACAGGCAATAGCCCAATGCTTGATCATGAAGCGCATTCGCTCAAAGCCCTCCTAAGAGCGCAGCCAGTATAGGAGGCTGTTTCGCAGCGTGTCAACGTAAGCCGCGCGCCCGAAACGTGGCTAGTTTCCACGCCTTCGCCTTTCCTGGTGGGTCGGCGGGGCAGAACCCGCCTCCCCCTCATGGCTTGGGGCATGGAGCCTCGCGTTCCGTCTCCGCTCGAATACATGGTGCGAGCAATTGGATGCGCGGGATTTCGAATTCGTTCACGACGCTGGCGTCGAGGGCGAGTTCGGTCCCTGGTCCGGACGCTGGGCAGAGCTAACGTTACTGCTTCACGAACGTGACGGGCACGGCGATGACTGCGCTGCCACCCTCCGGCGGGTCGAACTGGGCGGCTTGCGCGCGCGCGACCACGCAAGAGATGACCGACGCCGGCAAACTGCCCGAAGCGGCCGGACTGACGCCCGCGACCTCTCCACCGGCACCAACGCGAATGGTCAAACGAATGCTACCCGCGGCATCGGGGCTTTCGGCGAGACCACGCTGGTAACAGTTGCGGAAGCCTGCACGCATGCCGGCGACCACGCGAGCCGCGTTGCTCACCGTACCGCCGCTCACCGCAGCGCCACCCACGGAGGCATTGCCCTTCGGCCCCGCGACAGCCGCACCCGTGCCGGTACCCTCGGTACCGGTGCCGCGACCCGTGCTGCCGATGCTGCCCAAGCCGCCACCAGCCGCGCCGGGACGAATGGTGCCACCGCTGCCCTTGAGGCTCAGGTCACCACCAGAGCCGACAGCCGCCGCGCTCGCGGCCGCTGCGTCGAGTGAGCCAGTCGGAACCTCACCACTCTTGAGCACGCCAGCCGTCGCAGGACCCGTGCCCGCGAACGCCAACGTTTGAATGTCGATCTTGTCGAGCTCGTTGGAGAGCGCGGCCGTTTCCTTGGCGCTCATCGGCGCGGCAGGGCCCTTGGGACCGGGCGCGGCGGCCGAGGTTTGCGCAGCCTTCACGGGCTCGGCTTTGTCCGGCTTCGCCGCGTCGTCGGCCTTCTCGTCCTTGACCTCTTCGACGGGCGGCGGAGGCGGCAAGTTCTTGAGCGAGTCGATCAAACCCGCGACGTTCACTTCGTCGTCGATGACCGGATCGAGCCAGTCGGAGTAGATGGCGCCGAGCGCCATGAAATGACACAGGAACGACAGCGCCGCGATGATCGTGGTGTTCCAGTCGATGGCGCTCGCGCCGCGCAGCACCGCGACGGGCAGCTGGGGCTTCGGCTGAATCGGCGGAGGCGCTACGAACTGAAACAGGAACGTGGTGTCGCCGATCACGACCTTGCCACGCGAGTCTTCGGTGAGCCGGACCTGGTACGCGCCCTGCGCGTTGCGCTTGGCCTGCCCCTTCAGCATGCTCAGATCGGAGATGCCGGTAGGCAGCGCGATGCGCCCCGTCATGCCGTCGAGAAAGTTCAGGTGGTAGTCGTTGCCAACCAGCTCGAAGACGCGGAACGTCGGCGGCAGGTTCTGCGTCGTCACCACGAACATGTTCTTTTCGCTCGCGCCGACCGTCACGTGCGTGCGCTGCTTGATGATCCGCTCTTCTGCGACGCGCCCGGCTTGGACGACACCGATACGAAGCACCTTCGGGCCCGCGTTGGCCGCGACCGCCCGCATGACTGCGGTCATCTGACCAGGGCGCTGCGAGGTTCCGGATCCGGGTTGCTGCTGGGTCATCGATTTTCCTCTAGGGAGCCGAGTACTCCCTACGTACGTCCAAGGTCTGCGAACGCTCTATCCGAACGCAACGCCGACAACGGCCACTCCACAAAGTTCCATCAGGCTAGCCAGTCCTTTCGGACGGGTCCACTCCTTGTCGCCGTCGTTTTCGATTGGCCGCTGAGTTGACCGCGCTACGCCACCCATCGGCCAACGAGCCGATTTTTCGACTCACGCCGAGGCAGGCCACTCCGCCCACCCCGCCCAGGGCGAATGCCAGGCTCGCTTCCGGTTGGTGCTCGCGCCCTCCCGCCAAGGCCCAGAATGCTAGGCCGAGGCCGCCGGTGAACGCCACCTGAGCCAGGCCCTTCACGTTGCGCTTGGCCAGATTCAGCTCGGCGTTCAGCTCCCGCAGCTCGAGCTCCTGCTCGAAGTCGGTCGCGGACGCTTCAGGAGCGACGGACGCGCTGCCTGGTGACGGGAGCGCGCGGGCGGGAGGACGACTAGCGGCGATGTTTCGGCAACGCCCGAGCGCTCGCCAAGAAAACACGAAGCAAACCGCTGACAAGCAGCCTGCGCCGAGCTGGACCCACACGAGGCCTCAGAACGGATCGTTGTAGACGGCCTTCTCGATGCGATCGAGAAATGGCTGGCGCAGCTCGGCGAGCGTGAGCTTGGGCTGGATCCGGCTCACGTCGACGGCGGCGATTGGTTTCTGAACGCGACCGACGATCGTCACTTCGCTGATCGTGACGATGCGCGGCTTCTTCTGTGCGAGCGCTGTGGCCGGCAGCGTTAGGCCGAGCGCGCCCACGGCGAGCGCGAGCAGCGTGCTCTTCATGGCGAGGCGAGAATTTTGCGGGATTTTCGACATGATTCCTCGACTACTTCTTGGGCGCTGCGGCGGGAGCGGCTGCAGGCGCCGCTGCCGGGGCCGCCGCTGGAGCTGCTGCCGGGGCGGCCGCTGCTGGAGCTGCTGGCGGAGGCGCCGCTGCGGCTTCTGCCGCTTTGGCCTCGACCAAAGCCTTCTGGGTTTTGGCGCGAGTGATCAGCTCATCGGAGTCGTCCGGCGCGCCGCCAGCGGTGCGTGGCTTGAGCTTCTTGTACTGCTCGAGCTCGCTGATCGCCTTGTCCGCCGCCTGCCCTGGCGTGAGCCCCGGCACGCTGGCAGAGAACAGGTAGAGAAGCCCCAAGTTGTAGTGGGCCTGCGCGACGCTCGGATCGGTCTTCACGACCCAGTCGAGCTCGCGCTGCGCTTCGGCAGTCTTGCCCAGGAGCCGGTACGCATCGCCCAGGTTGAGACGGGCCAGCACGTTCACCGAGTCGTACTTGAGGGCGGTCTCGAGCAGCCCCGCGGCTTCCGTCGCGTTGCCAGCTTCGAGCAGGTAGTTGGCGAGGTGCACGCGCGCTTCGACCAAATCCGGGCGCAGCTCGATCGCCTTCTGCAGCTCGGGAATGGCAGCGGCCTTCAGCCCCTGCTCCTTGTAGATCAGGCCGCGCAGCAGGCGCGCTTCGGCGTTGTTCTTGTCGCGCGGAGGGTTCTCGTCGCCGTAGCCGTCGAGGATGCCTTTCAGCGCATACAGCGCCAAATCGAGCCGACGCGAGCGGTAGTGATCGCGCGCTAGCGTGATCATCGCCGGACGGTAGTCGGGGTTCTTCTTCAGGGCCTCCTGCGCCAAGCGCTGGGCAGCGCCCGAGTCTCCCTGAATCGACTTCACCTCGGCCAGCGCCGCGGTGACGGCGGCGCTCTTCGGCATCTGCCCCTGGCGGGTGCTCAAGAACTCGTTGGCCTCGTCCGCTTTGCCCGTGCGCGCCAAGAGCACGCCGTAGGCAACGATGGCCGGCTCGTAGTCGGACACGATGGTCGTGGCTTGGCGGTACGCCTGCAGCGCGCCGGAACCTTCGTTCAAGCGCTCGCGCACGACGCCCAGTGAGTAGTACGCCTGGTACGCCTTCGGATCTGCTTGCGTGGCCGCCACGAACTGATTCTTGGCGCCCTGCAGATCACCGGCTTGAAACGCCTGCATGCCGGCTTGGTACGCCGAGAGCGCGCTTGCGTTCATGGCGGGGCGCTGCGCCGCGGGCGCGCCGCTGGTGGGCGCGTCGCTGACCGCAAACTGTTGGCCGGCGGGCGTCGCCGCGACGGCGGTGCCCGGGTTCTGCGCTGCCTGGGCCTGGGCCGCGGTCTTGGGACCGCCGCCTTCGGCGCCAGCTCCGCCGCCGCAGGCGACGCTGAGTAGCAAGAGGCTCAGGCAGATGCCGGACTGCACGGGAACGCGAACGAGGTTTTGGAAGTGCGTAGTCATGGCCGGCTCCTTCATTGCACGAACGCCGGTAGGGGCGCGGGCGCGCCGTTGGGCGGAGGTGCAGACGAGATGCCAGGGCGCATCCGCGGGTACATGCCTTCGGTGTACGTCAAGTCCTTCACCGGGGCCGTGTATTGCTTCATCTTGGCTTCGCCGATCACGTCCGTGAAGAAGGCCAAGCGGCGGATGGAGCGGATGACCTGCGGGTTGGCCACGTTGAATCGCTTGGCGAACACGACCGCGGTCGCGTAGCGCTCGATCATGACCGAGTCGGCGCTGTTCAGCTCTTGCTCGCGCTTGTCGCGCCAAGCCTTTTGCGCGTTGACGCGGGCGGCGTCGGCCTTTTCTTGCAGGTCCGGGTTGTCGCTATTCTCAGCGCGCTTGATGATGGCTTCGGTCTTGGCGTCGAAGATCTTCAGCTCGGGCGCGCGCGTGTTGTACAGGCCGGTGCGCAGCGCGTCGTACAGCGAGCCCTGCCGCGCCACGGACGCGGTCGTCCACTCCGGCGAGACGTAGGCCTCGTTCACGCGCTGCAGCTTGTCGAACCACTTCTTGGCATCGACGGCGTCCTTCGTGTACTGGCCGATGACCTCTTGAGGCGTGCCCTTGTAGCGGTGGTGCCCCGTCTCGTAGTCGAACTCGCGGTTGATCTGCTCGTCGAGCATCGTGAAATCGGCTTCGGCGGCCATGTTGGCCTCTTTGGAGCCGAGCGCGCTGTTCTTGCCGCCCTCTTGCGGAGCCAGGCGCTTCCACTTCTCGAACGAGTCGATCGTGAGCTGCCACCACTTGTTGGTGTCGCCCGCCAGCACGGCTTTGCGCGTCTTGGCCGACCAGTACGCGGCCTGCACCACGTATTGCGCGGCCGCGTCCTTGCCCTTGTTGACGGTGAAGTAGTCTTCCATGGCGCGCTGCGCGGTGCGGCGCGCGTTGCCGTTCGCGCCTTCGTCGCCGCTGTACGGATCCCAGCGCTTGAGCTCGGCGCTGGCCACGATGAAGTCGGCCTCCGCCATCTCCTTGGGCGAGGCGCCCAAGGTCTGAAAACGCTCGCGCGCCCGCGTCATGCCGCCGCGGTCACCCAAGCTGGCGTACAACGACAACCCCTGCCGCGCCGACTCGCGCCGGCTCTTCTCGGGGAAGTTCTGGTTGTTGCTGATCTTGTCGTAGGTCTCGGCAGCGCGCGGGTAATTGAAGAACAGCACGTAGGCGCCCGCCAAGGCGTCGTAGGCGTTCTGCAGGTATTTCACGCGCTCTTCGTACTTCTTGGGCTGCGCAGCGACGGGCGGCTTGGCCTTGGCGTCACCGTTCTTGAGCGCGCTCAGCGTCTTCTCGTTGCCGTACTTGGAGATGAACAGCTCGTACATCTCGATGGCCTTGTCGTACTCGCCCACTTGCTTGTAGGCGTAGGCGCCGTTCATGGCGGCTTCCGGCGCTTCGTCGCGATCCGGCGCCGAGTCGAGCGCCACCTTGTAGGCGGCCGCGGCCTCGCGCCACTTCTTGTTACGCTCCGGTCCCTCGGGCATCTTTTCGGCTTCGTCGTACAGCTTACGCGCGTCCAGGTACGCGACGCCCTGCTTGACGGGCTTCCGGATGCTCTCTTCCGCCTTCTGCGTCTCGGCGTCGTAAGCGCAGCTCTTGCCTTCGGCGAGCTTGCGGCTTTGCACGGCGTCGCCCTCGAAGTTGCTCATGCTGATGAGCTTCTCCCAGGCCTTGTAGCCCCACTCGTTCACGCCGCAGTACTGGTCGTACATCGGCTGAAAGCGCTTCTTGGCGTTCTCGAAGTCGCCGTAGACGAAGTACAGGTCCGCCGACTGGAACGCGTAGAGCAGGCCGTTCTTCTGCGGATCGCGATCGAGCCCGATCCGATCGTTGTACTCGTCGCGCGCCTTGATGGCGTCGAGCACCTGCTGCGGCACCGGATCTTTGACCGGCTTGCGCGTCGCCGGGTCATCGCTCGTGAATTTGAGCTGCTCGCGCTTTTCGATGCCCTGCTGGCCGTTCGTCTCGTTCCAGACCCGGTACTGATCCTCGAGCACCTTCTCGGCCACCGTCACGACGTAGTAGGCCGCTGGTTGCAGGTACTTGTCGTCTTCGTTCGAGTCACGCACGGACGCCGCGCTGTCGCGCGCGGCCCTGACCTCGGCACCCTGCGGGGTCCGCCCGATGCCGGCCTGCAAGACGACGATCCAGAAGCGAGAGTCCGCGAGCCAGAAACGGCTCTCGTAGGCGTCCATGGCCTGCGGATCTTGCTCCAGGTAGGCGTTCCAGCCCGTCTCGGCCATGCGGTACTCGGCGATGGCTTTCTCGACGAGCGCCCGCTGCTCACCGGGGTCGTTCAACTCCAGCGCTTTGTCTTTGTAAGCGCGGGCAAAGTTGGTGTGATCGGCGGCGGCGCGCTTCAAGCCGCCCTTCACCAGCTGCTCGGCCGTGCTGAGCGCCTCGGGGTCGTCCCGGTTGGCGTCCACCCAGGGCGTCGTACCGACGTAAGCGGCCAGCTTGGTGCGCGCGTCGAGCGCCTTGCCTCCGTACTCGGCCCGCGCGGCAGAGCCGTCGGGCGCCAAGCGCGACAGCTGGTCGTACAGCTCTGCGACTTTGTTTTGCATCACCGGGGCGTCGCGATCCATCGGGAACTTCCTGAGCGTCAGCTCGAGGGTCGCGACGGCGTTCCGGTTCTGGGTGATCTCGATGAACTCTTGGGCGAGCGCCTTGTAGATCTCGACCGTCCACTTCTTGTCTTGCGGCAAGAGCTGCGGGTCTTGGACGCGCGTGATGGCGATCGCCATCTTCTCTTCGGCGCGCACGGGATCCGACTCGGTGTCGAGCACGTCGCTGCGCGGAATGTAGGGGTGCTCGGGCGGCGGACCCTCGAAGTCCACGTACGTCAGTGAGCCGGCGATGTAGGTGAAGGCTTCCTGGCGGAAGTCGGCACCAGGGTCACCGGTCTTGGCTTCTTGCTCGTCGGCGTAGCCGAGCAGCTTGACGAAGTTGTCGACGGCCGTGTGATAGCGCTGCTGCTTGAAGAAGGTCCAAGCTTCCTTGTACAGCGCGACGCCGTAGATGGGCGGCTTCGTGTACTGCATCGACTGCTGGTAGGCGACGACGGCGC